>NZ_CP031841.1:2400000-2711071 GCF_003432385.1 Breoghania sp. L-A4
AGCCAGCAGATCACGGCGGAAAAGATGATTTCCGCGGTCGGTGTTGTCGGCAATGTCGAGGGACTGGGGCTGGAGAAGCTCGGCGTGAAGACCGACCGCGGCTGCATCGTCATCGACGGCTTCGGGCGCACCAATGTGCCGGGAGTCTACGCCATCGGCGATGTCGCCGGCCCGCCGATGCTGGCGCACAAGGCCGAGCACGAGGGCGTCATCTGCGTCGAGAAGATCAAGGGTCTCGACGTGCACCCGATGGACAAGAAGAAGATCCCCGGCTGCACCTACTGCCATCCGCAGGTGGCCTCCGTCGGCCTCACCGAACCCAAGGCGAAGGAGGCCGGCTATGACGTCAAGGTCGGCCGCTTCCCGTTTGCCGGCAACGGCAAGGCGATCGCGCTGGGCGAGCCGGAGGGCATGGTGAAGACGATTTTCGACGCCAAGACCGGCCAGCTGCTCGGCGCGCATATGGTGGGCGCGGAAGTCACCGAACTGATCCAGGGCTATGTGGTGGCCATGAATCTGGAGACGACGGAAGAAGAACTGATGCATACGGTCTTCCCGCACCCCACATTGTCCGAGATGATGCACGAGAGCGTGCTGGACGCCTACGGCCGGGCAATTCACAGCTAGACTGGAATGAGGTCCATCGTGTTGATGGCTGCGGCATGACCGTCAGAGGTGGCGCCTCATCCTGAGGGGCGCGCAAGCGCCATCTCGAAGGATGGGCCGCGGCTTCGAAGCGCGGTTCGCCAGACGCAAGAGGCTTGCGAAGGGGTACGATATGGGAATTCTGTTGTGGATCATTGTCGGGCTGATCGCCGGCGCCATCGCCTACGCGGTTCTGGGCCGCCGCGGCTCGATTCTGTCGAGTCTGGTCGTCGGACTGATCGGCGCGCTGGTCGGCGGCAAGCTGGCGGAGATCTTCCGTCTGCACGTCACCGGCGGCTTCATCGATCAGCTGATCGTCTCCACCATCGGCGCCATCCTGCTGCTGGTCATCTGGCGGGCAATCAGAAAATAACCGGTTTTCGGGTGTTCAAGCCGTCTTGATGGGTCTGTAGCGCTCCCCACCTTGACGCGCCCGCCCAAACGCGAGAAACGATCCTCATGGTCACAGTGCTCGATACCGTCACATCGCCGCGTCCGCGCCATCCGGAAAAGCAGAAGAATCCGGATACGCCGATGCTGCGCAAACCCGCGTGGATTCGCGTGCGCGCGCCCGGATCTCCGGTCTATCGCGAAACCCAGAAGGTGGTGCGCGACAACAATCTCGTCACCGTTTGCGAGGAAGCCGGCTGCCCGAACATCGGCGAGTGCTGGTCGAAAAAACACGCCAGCTTCATGATCCTGGGCGACACCTGCACGCGCGCCTGCGCCTTCTGCAACGTGCGCACCGGCATGCCGGGTCCGATCGACGTGAACGAGCCCAAGGGCATCGGCGAGGCCGTCGCCGCCATGGGGCTCGAGCATGTCGTGATCACCTCGGTTGACCGCGACGATCTCGATGATGGCGGCGCCAACCACTTTGCCGACGTCATCCGCGCGATTCGCGCCCGCTCGCCCAAGACCACGGTCGAGGTGCTGACGCCGGACTTCCTGCGCAAGGACGGCGCGCTGGAAATCGTGGTCACTGCCAAGCCGGACGTCTTCAATCACAATCTGGAGACGGTGCCGTCGAAGTATCTCAAGGTGCGTCCCGGCGCGCGCTACTTCCACTCGATCCGTCTGTTGCAGCAGGTCAAAGAGATCGATCCGACGATCTTCACCAAGTCCGGCATCATGGTGGGCCTTGGTGAGGTGCGCAACGAGGTGCTGGCCCTGATGGATGATCTGCGCTCGGCCGATGTTGATTTTCTGACCATCGGTCAATATCTCCAGCCCACGCGCAAGCATCACCCGGTGATCGAGTTCATCACGCCGGAAGCCTTCAAGGCCTATGAATCGATCGCCTACGCCAAGGGCTTCCTGAAAGTGTCCGCCAGCCCGCTGACGCGCTCGTCGCATCACGCGGGCGAGGATTTCCGGGAACTGCAGGCCGCCCGCGCCCGGCGCGATGGCGCGCACTGACGCGGTCGTCCCAACGCGGGTGTCCGTGGGACACCCGGCTTTCGCATACGGCCCGTGATGTGGCATAGCAAGAGTAACAACCGGGCACCGACATGCCGAGTTTCAAGACCAATCACCGCGTACCGCATTCCGCCGGTGACATGTTCGACCTTGTGGCCGACGTCGAGCGCTATCCGCAGTTCGTGCCCCTGTGCAAGGCGCTGAGCGTGCGCGGACGCCGCGAGATGGACGATGGCACCACCGTGCTCGTCGCCGACATGACGGTCGCCTACAAGCTGTTCAGCGAGAGTTTCACCAGCCGCGTGACGCTGAACCACGAGGCGCGCGAAATCCTCGTCGAATACCTCGACGGTCCCTTCCGCCACATGGAAAACCGCTGGACGTTCAACAGCCTGGGTGAGGACGCCTGTGAGGTCGGGTTCTTCATCACCTACGAGTTCCGCTCGCGCACCCTCGGCTCGGTGATGGGCGCCATGTTCGAGCGCGCCTTCCGCAAATTCTCCGAAGCCTTCGAGGCCCGCGCCGACGAGGTCTACGGCCCGGCCTGAACGCGCCGGTCGTTTCAGTGGAAATGATCGGGAATGGCCCGCCCCGCGCCAACAGGCGGGGACGGGCTGTCCTGTCTCAGTTGTTGATATCGATGATCAGCCGGTTGAGCCACGCATCGCCGAAATCGATGTAGACGATCTCGGGGATGGCGGGTTTGCCGGCCTGCGGGTTGCCGCGGGAATCGTTCGCCGTGTAGTCGCCATGCTTGATTTTCGCGAGATAGTGCGGCAGTTGCGGGTTGTTGCGCGCCGACAGCGCCTGGATATCGAGATTGCCGGCGGTGCCGGTGAGCGTCCATGACAGCAGGTACAGGAACTGGTTGCCGTAGCCGCCGCGCCGTTCCAGCTTCTTGATCTGATCATCGCGCATCTTGTCGAAATCGGCTTCCTTGGCATATTTGTCATAGACCAGCAGACCCCAGTCGAACCCCTTCGGCAGGCGGCACAGATGCTCGCCACTGGTGTCGCAGTCGGCGTAGTTGAGAATGCCTTTCTCGGCCTTGTCGTCATAGTTGTCGGCGATATCGAAGACGGCGATCGCCTTGCCGGCAAGAGTCTTGAGCTTCGTCTTGCCGATGTCGACGTTGCCGCCTTTCTCGAGTGTCAGCAGCAAGCCGCTGAGTTTGCTTTCGAACAGGCTGGTGACGTCGTCGCGGATGTCGCCCTTGAGATGCGTGTCCTGTTGCGTGTGCGAGACCTTGAGGAACACCGCTTCGCCGCGTCCCGCACCCCGCAGAAAGCTTTTCACCTCGTCGAGCACATCATCGAGCTTCTGCCCATAGCAGCCGCCCAGGCTGCTGTAGTGGGCCAGATAGATCTTGTCGGGATCCTTGGAGTAGAGGAACGGCCGCAGATCGAAATAGCGCGTGCCATGTGTCAGCTGCTTGCCGATCGAGGAATGCTGGGTGATGGCCCACGCGGACGTTGCCCCGCCGGTGCATTTCTTGGTTGTCGACATGCCGGCGTCATGGCTGCCGGGCATCGTCAGTTCGTTCATGCGGATGTCGGGCTTGCGGCGGAGCAGCTGGGCCATCCAGCCGGAATTGTCCGGCGCGGCCTTGGTGCGGATGTAGTAGCCGTTGGCGTCGGCGCCGGCGGTCTGCTTGATCTCCAGTGTGTTCGCCGCCGAGCCGGAGGCGGATACCGTGCGCCAGTATTTCGTCTTGGCATCCTTCTGGTTGGCGCGGAACGTCAGCGTGGTGTTGTTGGAAAAGGTCAGCGTCATCGTGAACGGCGCACCGTTCGCATGGGTGTTCAGTTCCTCGCGCTCGCAGCGGGAATCCCTGGCCGCGATCGTCTTTCCCTTGAAATTCTTGTCCGGCCGCGAACTTCCGTCCCAGTCGTAGTTGTCGACGCTCGTGACATTGATCTTGGTGATGTCCATATCCGTCATGTTGGCGACGCAGAGCTGGGTCTTGAGGCTGGCGGCGCTTGCTGCCTGCGGAAGCGACAAGACCATGATGGCCGCGGCGGCCAGCGTTGCGAAAAGCGTCCTGAGCGCCGTTGGGCAATGCGGGTTTGAAAGTTCCTCAGTGACAATGGTGGGCATTGCGTTTCCCCTGCTGGGTGCGCGGCCGCCACCGATAGTTGAATTCCGGTTCGGGCGGACAGCACGCACGAAATGTGAACTGTGAAATCGGTGTCCGCGCGTGCGAGAAAAAAAATGACGCGCCGAAAGTGGGAGGATCGTGCGTGGCCCGATCTGGACGAGCCGCGCCCCCAAAACATCGGTGATGAAATGAATTGCGAATGCACTCTTTGGCGATGCATTCCGTTTGATGTAGCAAATTTACGTTTGGGAAATTGTGATTTTTGTCATTGGTCCGCTCAAATCAGCGGACCAACGGCTTCGAATGGGTCATCAGTTGTTGCCGACCCCGCGCCGGCTCCACGCGCCCGGGGCGACGAACTTCTTCTTTCGCCGCTCGATCACCGTGTCGAACCAGCTTCCTCCGTTGGAGCTTTTGCGATACTTGCGGTCGTTGACGAAGTCCTGCCGCGTGAACTCGTCGCTCGCCACCTGATCCTGCGGGTTACGGCAGATCAACTGCCAGCTCGTGCCGTCGGAATACTCCAGCGCGACCGAATAGCCCCGGATGGCGGCCATCTCGGTCCATTCGATCGTCGAACGATGGACGAAATAGCTCCGGCCGCAATAGTCCACCGCCGTGGTGTGCGGATGTTTGTACGCGTACAGTCGATGGCTGGAGACGAACGAACCGTCATCGCGCGTGATAATGTGGACTTCGTCGGCGGCCCACACCGCGCCGGTGCCGGCCATCGGCATCGCCAGCGCCACGATGAGCACGGCCACCCGAACGCTCCGGCGGCGCGGCCTTGCTCGGGCACTGTGGGCAGTGAGGACAGACACGGGATCCACCTCGGTTTGGGACGGTTTTCCGACCCCACCCATTGCACGCCAAAACGGACCGGGTGGCAATTCGCGGAACCGCGTGTTCGTTGACTGTGATGAATGGATGATCCGCTGAATGTCTCGAATTTTAGCGAAACGCGCGCGCCTGCGAGGCTCCTGAGCCTTTCACGCGCATTGGTGCACGCATCATCCCGAGAACAGCCTTGCGGGCCGATCGGGCGGCAAATAGGATTTGCGGCAGAATATTGTTGATCGATTGCATTTGAACCGCGTGCCCGTTCACGCGCAATTTGCCGGGCGCGGCGCGAAATTTGCCCGTTTGTGGCGTCGCGCGGGAGCCCGCACCGGAGTTTCCATGGCTGAATATTCGCACCCCGGCGTCTATATCGAGGAGCTTCCGGGCGCGTCGGCGATCGCGCCTGTGAGCACGTCCAACACCGCCTTCGTCGGCCGAACGGAACAAGGAAACGCGAACGAGCCGGTTCTGATCACGAGCTGGAACGCCTTTTTTCAGGCATTTGGCGGCTTTTCCTGGGGGGCGCAACTTCCCTTTGCGGTCTATGCGTTCTTCGCGCAGGGCGGATCGGTCTGCACCGTCGTGTCCGGCGCGGCGGCCGGCGAGACCATTGCGTCCGCCGATCTCGCGCCCCTCACGGTCTCTGCGGCAACGCCCGGTGACTGGGGCAATTCACTGTCGCTGCAGATCTGCAATGACCCGACTGCGCAACCGTCTGATCCGGCAACGCCGGTCTTCAGTCTGACAATCCTCTACCGTTTGCCCGAAGCCGGCGCGACGCCGACACTGGATCAGCGCCGGGCGCAAGACTGTGCCGCGCGGAATGAGATCGAGCCGGTGACCATCGACGATGTGCGCTACTATCCGATGGAGCATTATCCCGGGGTGACCGCGGCCGACCTGGCCAAAGACACGGGCCAGGGTGCTCGGATTGAGCAGCGGATCAACGGGTCTTCGCTGTTTGTCCGGATCTCGGTCGCGCCCGGCACATCGGCCACGCGGCCCGGCAACGGCCTGTGGCCCCTTTCGGGCGGCACGGCGGGTTCGGCGCCGCTCGATCTCGGCGCCGCACTGGCCGCGTTCGATGCCGTGGATAACATCAGCCTTCTGGTGGCGCCTGATGTCGCGATGATCGAGGACGTCGGGGCCCAGCGTGCCAGCGCGGCGCAGATTCTGGCCTATTGCGAGAACCGGCCGCACCGGGATCTGTTTGCGATCCTGGATACGCCATTCGGGATGACGGTGCCCGATGCCGTGGCCTACAAGACCGGCGGAGCCGTTGGCGGTACTGATGCGGGCGCCGCGCTGCACTCCTCCTGCGGCGCGATCTACTACCCCTGGATCGAGGTTTTCGACCCGGTAGCGACCAAGTGCCTGCTCGTGCCGCCGTCGGGCGCCATGGCCGGAACCTACGCCGCGACCGATCAGGCCGTCGGGCCGTGGCAGTCGCCCGCGGGGGTGATCCATGGCGCTTTGAACATCGCGACGGGCGTGGCAACCGCGGTCACCGACAGTGATCAGGACATGCTCAATCCCAATGGCGTCAATGCGATCCGCCTGATCGCGAATTACGGCATCCTGAGCTACGGCGCGCGCACCCTGACGTCGGATCCCGACTACATCTATGTCGCGGTTCGGCGAACCCTGATTTTCATTGAGAATTCTCTCCAATCGGGTTTGCAGTGGGTCGCGCTTGACCCCGATTCCCCGGCGCTTCGGGGCATGGTCATGCGCGATGTGTCGGCGTTCCTGACCGGCCTGTGGCAGCAGGGCGCGCTGTTTGGCAGCACGGCGGCGGAGGCGTTCTGGGTACAATGTGACGCGGCCAACAATCCGCCGGAGGTCCGCGAGGAAGGGGTGTTGTATGTCGATGTTGGCGTCGCGCCCACCTATCCCGCCGAGTTCGTGATCATCAGGATTCAGCAGGCCACGCTTTCGGCCGGGTGACGTGCTCGCGCCTGCCGCGCTGCGTGTCCGCGAATATCCGGAAAAGCGGTGTTGCGTATTTGGCGGAGTGAACAATGACAGGTGTTGATTGTGATCAAGCCTGGCACCGAAATTTCTCACACACGTTTTGAAACAATGCGCTTCTAGTAGCTGTTTGAGCTGGCGCCATTGGAGGAATGGACATGAAATCAAGTATTTCTCGACGATCGTTTTTGAAAGCCTTCACAATTCTTTCCGGCAGCATGGCCGCGCCGTCGCTGTGGTCGGGTCTTAGTCCCGCCCGCGCCGCCTATAATACCAGCCGGCCCGAGCTGCCGCCCGGATTCGGCGCGGGCAAATCGGTTGCCGTCCTCGGCGCCGGCGTTGCGGGGCTGACAACCGCCTATGTTCTGGCCAACGCCGGGTTCAAGGTCGTCGTGCTTGAAGCGGACGACCGCTATGGCGGCCGCAGCCTGACGGCGCGGCCATCCGACGAGCACTACAAGGACTGGTGGTTCTCGAAGTACAATCCCGAGCGGCTGTTTCCGAAGATGTACGCCGACACCTATCAGGAACGCGGGGACAGTCCCGCGCCCGTCGAGCAGGTCTGCCGCTTCATGGACGACGCCTGGGCGGACGGCGGCTACGAGGGGGATCCTGTGGAGCTCTTCCTCAATGCGGGTCCCGGCCGGATTCCATCCAACCATGTCAACCTGATCGCGCTTTGCCAGGAAATCGGCGTGCCGCTGGAACCCTATTTCTTCCAGACCATGTCGAATGTCATGCAGAGCGACGCGTTTAACGGCGGCAAGCCGATCCCGATGGGGCAGGTGACCTACAGCCTGTTTGCGGAAATGGCCGAACTGGCGGCGAAGGTCAATGTGGAAGCCTGCAAGCTCGGCGGCAACACCGCCAAGCAGATTGCGGAGCTGCAGCAGGTGTTCGGGGATCTCAGCCGCGCCGATCCCGGCGACCCGTGTAATCTGGTGATCAACGAGGCTTCCTCGCGCGTCGGTTTCACCGAGCTGCCGGGCGGATGGCGGGATGCAGGCGCGCTGCGCAATCGCATTCCGGCGCAATCGATCTTCGACTCCGGCTTCATCGGCGACCCGGCCGCCAATCCCGAGCTCTCGCCGGGATCCTTCCTGTTCAACGGCTACCATATCGACTGGCAGCCCTCCTTGATGCAGCCGGTTGGCGGCATGGACCGGATCTGGCAGCAACTTCTGCTGCAGGAGGTTCCCGCTGACTCGCTCCTGTTCGGTGCGCCGTCGAACCCCGGGCAGGGGGCGCGGGTCGGTGACCTCGTCAGACTGAGCACCCGCGTTACCGGGATTTCGGCCAAGCCCGGCCGCGTGGTCACGAACGTGCAGTACGAGGCCATCACCGTAGGCGAGGCCAACGGTCCGACGGAGGAGGTGCTGACCGACTTCTGTGTCTCCACCATGGCGCCCTCGCTGCTGAACGATGTGCTCGATCCGGCGAACATGCCGCGCGCCTTCCTCAGCGGTCTGGAGGATTTCAGCGCCACCGGCCATTGGGGCAGCGACCCGACGCCCAACCTGTGGACGCCGGCAATCAAGGTCGGCTGGCAGGGCAAGAACCGCTTCTGGGAAACCGAGGACGAGATCTACGGCGGCATCTCCTGGACGGACGATATCATCAGCCAGATCTGGTACCCGTCGGAGGATTTCACCGCCCACACGGGCGTGCTGACCGGCGCCTACAACCGCGGCCAGGGAGCGGTGCAATTTGCCTCCTATGACCAGAAGAAGCGCATCGAGGAGGGCATTCACGGCCTCGGCCTGCTGCATCCCGGCAACGAGAAGGACATCTACGTCGATCGCGGCATGACCATTGCCTGGCAGTACATGCCGCATCAGGTGGGCGGCTGGGCGTCGGACACGGCCCTGGAAAGTCCTGAGGTCTATGAGAAGATCACCACGTTTTCGCCCGACCTGCCGTTCTTCTGCGCCGGCGACACATGGAGCTACTGGCCGGGCTGGCAGGAAGGCTCCGTGTCGTCCGCCTATTGCGCCATTGCGGCCATCGCGCTGGCTATCGATCCGGGCAACCCGCACTACGAGGAAAAAGCCTGCAATATGAAGGGATGAGGCGTTTCGGGCGCCGTCGCGAGGCGGTGCCCGGCGCATCTCGCGGGCTGGTTGTCGCCATGTGTCGTTTTATACAGTGCGCATGTTCAGTTCCTGTCATCCTTATACAAATATAAAATATTTTGGTACGTGTCTTCTTTCAAATATAATTCTCAAATTTCCGCAATGATATTTTGTGACGCCGCCTATTAATATTAACAATCGTCAGTACAGTTTGATGTATATTGGAACTCCAAACTTGTTGCTTTGTGTTTCATCAGCATTATCAGTCGTTCATTTTAAATTTCCCTAGGGCATTTGAGAAAGAATCGGATTCTTTCATTTTTCCCTTTCAATTCAGTAGTATTTTTGTTTGTCTATGCGAGATCACGTAGAACGACGGCCCGGCAGCGACGGCAGTCACCCGAGCATTGGCGGTTTCGTGGTCAATAATACTGAATGAACCAGGCTTGGGGACACTATGGCGAGCACACGGGGCGCTTCCGTCAAGTTTGACGGCGTTCAAAAGAGCTATGACGGAGAGACTCTGGTCGTAAAGAACCTTAATCTCGACATACCGCCCGGCGAATTTCTGACAATGCTTGGACCGTCGGGGTCGGGCAAGACGACCTGTCTCATGATGCTTGCGGGTTTCGAGCCGGCCACGCACGGTGAGATTTATCTCAACGAAAGCCCGATCAACAACGTGCCGCCGCACAAGCGCGGTATTGGCATGGTGTTCCAGAACTACGCTCTGTTTCCCCACATGAGCGTGGCGGAAAACCTCGCGTTTCCGCTCCAGGTCCGCAAGATGAGCAAGGCGGAGCAGGAAGAGAAGGTCAAGCGGGCGCTGGACATGGTGGAGTTGGCTGACTTCGGCAACCGCCGCCCGGCCCAGCTTTCCGGCGGTCAGCAGCAGCGCGTCGCCGTTGCCCGTGCGCTGGTGTTCGATCCTGAACTGGTGCTCATGGATGAGCCGCTCGGCGCGCTCGACAAGCAGTTGCGCGAGCAGATGCAGTATGAAATCAAGCATATACATGGAAACCTCGGTGTGACCGTCGTCTACGTGACGCACGACCAGACCGAGGCCCTGACCATGTCCGACAGGGTCGCCGTCTTCAACGACGGGGTGATCCAGCAGCTGTCGACGCCGGATGCGCTTTACGAGGATCCTCAGAACTCGTTCGTCGCGCAGTTCATCGGCGAGAACAACAAGCTGAGCGGCAAGGTCACTGATATCCAGGGTGCTCAATGCAAGGTCACGCTGGATGATGGCACCGACGTCATTGCCCAAAAGGTCAATGTCGATGCGGTCGGCAACCGCACGACCATTTCCCTGCGTCCCGAGCGCGTCGAGTTCGAGCCTGCGGACAGCATGGACAATCTGGTCCGCGGCAGGATCGAAGAGATGATCTATCTCGGCGACCACATTCGCGTTCGCATGAACGTCGCGGGCAACAATGAGTTCATCGTCAAGATTCGCAATCGCGGCGAGCGGCGCAAGCTTGAAGTCGGCGAGATCGTGCCGATCGGCTGGTCGCAGAGCGATTGCAAGGCGCTTGATGCGGTTGTCTAGGAGATCGCTGTGGGCGCGTGGGTTCACGCGCCTTCACATGTGATGAAGACGGTTATTCGCAAAACCACAAAGAAGGGAGCTAGTTTCATGAAGCTCATGACGACAATTCTTGCAGGGTCCGCGCTGGCCCTGTGCAGCACCGCCGCAATCGCGGCTGACATGACCATCGTGTCCTGGGGGGCGCATATTCGGACTCCCAGAACAACGCCTACCACAAGCCCTATATGGCGGCGCACCCGGACGTGAACATCATCAACGATGAATCGTCCGCCGAGGCCGTCGCGAAGCTGCGCGCCATGAATGAAGCCGGCAACGTCACCTGGGATCTGGTCGACGTGGTCGCCTCCGACGCCATCCGTCTTTGCGACGAGGGCCTGGCGATGGAGATCAATCCCGACGAGCTTCTGGCCCCGGCGCCGGACGGAACCCCGGCCTCCGAGGACTTCGGCGACCTCCTGGTTTCCGACTGCTTCATCCCGCAGATCGTCTACTCCACAACCTTCGGGTACCGCAGCGACGTTGCCGAGTGGAACGGCAAGGAGCCGGACGACATCTGCGACGTGTTCGATCTGGAAGCGTTCCCCGGAAAGCGCGCGCTTGAAAAGCGTCCGATCAACAACATGGAATGGGCTCTGCTGTGCGACGGCGTCGCCAAGGCGGACATCTATGATGTGCTGCAAACCGAGGAAGGCCAGGATCGCGCCTTCGCCAAGCTCGACTCCATCAAGGACCAGGTTGTCTGGTGGTCCGCGGGCGCGGAGACACCGCAGCTTCTGGCCGACAAGGAAGTCGTGATCGGCTCCACCTACAACGGCCGCCTGTTCGCTCTGATCGAAGAGGAAGATCAGCCGGTGAAGATGCTTTGGGACGCGCAGGTGTTCGATCTGGACGGCTGGATCATCCCGGCCGGCCTTCCCGACGACCGTCTGGCGATGGTGAAGGACTACCTTAGGTTCGCAACCGACACCCAGCGTCTTGCCGACCAGGCCAAGTACATCTCGTACGGTCCGGCCCGCAAGTCCTCCGCGCCGCTCGTCGGCAAGCATGCGAAACTGGGCATCGACATGGCGCCGCACATGCCGACCGATCCCAACAACGCCAAGAACACCTTCCTCTATAACTACGAGTGGTGGGCCGACTATCGCGACGATCTCGACGCGAAGTTCCAGGCCTGGCTCTCCAGGTAGGCGTTGCGTCTAGAACGACAGAACGGGGCCGCTCGGGCCCCGTTCGCTTCCATCCAATGACTTTCAGCCGCGGTCCGGACATCCAATGAGCGACAACAGCGAAACGGTTCTCACAACCCGGGACGGGCAACCGCTCAAGGTCAGCCTGCGCAGGGCGCTGCGGCGCGAAAAGCTGCGCGCCCTCATGCTGATCGCTCCGCTGCTGGTTTTCGTGCTGCTGACGTTTGTCGCGCCGATCGTGGACATGCTGTTCCGTTCCGTTGAGAACAGCATCGTCGTCGATACGCTGCCGCGCACGGTCGAGGCGCTGGACGACTGGGACGCCGATTCGGGTAAGCTCCCGGATGAGCAGGTGTTCGCCGCGCTTGCCGCCGATTTGAAGATTGCCGCCGAAGAGAAGACCCACACCCGGCTCGGCTCGCGGCTCAACTACGAAATGACCGGGGTCTCCAGCCTGTTCCGCAAGACCGGCCGGCGCGTCAAGCGCATGGACGAGGGCAATTACACCGAACAGTTCATCAAGATCGACAAGGACTGGGGCGATGTCGCGGTCTGGGCCCTGCTGAAACAATACTCCGGCCGCTACACCGACGGTTACTATCTGGCGGCGGTCGACGCCGAGCGCACGCAGGACGGCGTTCAGATGAAGCCGGCCGACGAGCGAATCTATTTGTATCTGTTCGGACGAACGCTGTTTCTCAGCGTCGCCATCACCGCATCCTGCCTGATCCTGGGTTATCCGATCGCCTACCTTCTGGCGGCGCTTCCGGTCAGAAGCTCCAACATGCTGATGATCCTGGTGCTTCTGCCCTTCTGGACATCGCTTCTGGTGCGCACGTCTGCGTGGAAGGTGCTGTTGCAGCAGCAGGGGGTGATCAATGATTTCCTTGTGTGGGTGGGCATCGTCTCCGACGCGGGGCGCCTCGTGATGATCAACAATCAGACCGGCACGATCATCGCCATGACGCACATCCTGCTGCCGTTCATGATCCTGCCGCTCTATTCGGTGATGAAGACGATCTCGCCCACCTACGTCAGGGCCGCCAAGAGCCTTGGCGCCAACGACTGGACCGCATTCTGGCGGGTCTATTTCCCGCAGTCGGTTCCCGGCATCGGCGCCGGCGCCGTGCTCGCCTTCATCCTGTCGATCGGCTACTACATCACGCCCGAACTCGTGGGCGGAACCTCCGGCATCTTCATCTCCAACCGGATCGCGTATCACATCTCGAGTTCGCTGAATTGGGGGCTGGCGGCCGCGCTCGGCACCATGCTTCTTGCCGCCGTCATGATCCTGTTCGTGGTCTATGACCGGATCGTCGGCATCGACAACGTCAAGCTCGGATAACGAGGCATTCCCATGAGCAGTCTTCCCCCCTATGCCTCGAAAATCCAGGTCTCCTGGTACTACGGCTTTCGTACCATCTGCGCCCTGATCTTCTTCTTCCTGATCTTCCCGATCATGGTGATCGTGCCGCTCAGCTTCAACGCGGAGAATTTCTTCACCTTCACCAAGGAAATGCTGGCCTTCGACCCGGCCGGCTACTCCTTGAAGCACTATGAGGACTTCTTCACCAATCCCGACTGGCAGCAGGCGATGACCAACTCGTTCCTGATCGCGCCGGCGGCGACGCTGCTGGCGACCAGTTTCGGAACGCTGGCGGCCGTTGGCTTGTCCCAGTCCCACGTGCCGTATCGCCCAGCGATCATGGCGGTGCTGATTTCGCCGATGATCGTGCCGCTGATCATCTCGGCGGCGGGCATGTATTTCTTCTACTCGCGCATCGGCCTGCAGGGCACCTACTGGGGGGTGGTCCTGGCGCATGCCGCGCTCGGCACGCCCTTCGTGATCATCACGGTGACCGCGACGCTCGTCGGCTTCGACCGCTCGCTTGTCCGGGCGGCCGCCAGCATGGGCGCCAATCCGCTCACCACCTTCTTCAAGGTGCAGATGCCGCTGATCATCCCCGGCGTCGTGTCCGGCGCGCTGTTCGCCTTCATCACCTCGTTTGACGAGGTGGTTGTGGTGCTGTTCCTCGGCTCGGCCGGCCAGAAGACCTTGCCGTGGCAGATGTTCACCGGCTTGCGCGAACAGATTTCCCCGACGATTCTTGCGGTCGCCTCGCTCATGGTGGCGATTTCGATCGTGCTGCTGACCGTTCTGGAACTCCTGCGTCGGCGCTCCGAACGGCTGCGGGGCCTGACGCCGGCCTGACCCCGGGCTGATAAGGCGCGCTTTGACGGCGCGCGGGCGGACATGGCCCGTCGCCGCTGTTTCCGCGCCCGGCCGTCGCCCCCGGGGCATGCTTGTTCCCGTCTTCCTTCCTCCGTGTTCCGCAGGGTGACAACTCCCCTTAAGGGTGGGGAGGGAGCAATCGCGCCTCTTCCGTGTCTTCCGTACCCATGACAACCGGATCTGCTCTATGCAGGGATGGCGACCTGCCTGCGGTGGATGGTCATCCAAAGCGCGGAGACGATCGCCAGATTGAGGACCCCGGCGATGGCCGCATTGGCGAAGGTCCATTGGTAGTCGGCGGTCAGGTCGAAAAAATAGCCGCCCTGCCAGCCGCCCAGCCCGTGGCCGGCGTAGGCGAACGCCATGATGATCCCCAGTGACGAGGCCCGGCGCGCCGGTGCGGTGAGATTGCGGGTGGTGACGATCACCGTGGTCATGACGCCCGCGTATCCGAAGCCATAGATGATCGCATAAAGATAGAAGGCGTCCAGCCGTCCGATGAGCACGAAGCCGAAGACCAGCACCGTCTGCCAGGCGGATGCGGTGAGGTAGGCGGGAAGCGCGCCGATCATGTCCGTCAGCCTGCCGAAGGCCACACGGCCGATGATCGCGACCATCAGCGCCAGGAACAGCACGCTCCCGGCCTCCGGCGCCGAGAAGCCGCGCCCCTGGATCAGCGGAACGAGGTGCATCAAGGGCACGGCCATGCAGGCGCAGCAGAAGATCACCGCCAGCGAGATCCATGCCGTGATCAGCGCGTTCGGCAGTCCCGACGGTGTCTCCTCGGACAGGATGCCGCTGTTTGCGGCGACAGGGGGATCGCGCAGAAAAAGCCCCAGCGGCATCAGCAGGCCAAGCGTGATCACGCCTTGCGCCATCATCGCGTCGCGCCAGCCCAGGGCCTCGATCAGATAGGCGCCGGAAAACGGAACGCCGCCCTGTCCGAGCGCCTGACCGGCGGAGGCGATGCCGATCGCCATGCCGGCGCCGACCGTGAACCAGGTACCGACGAGCGCCATCAGCGGCGCCGAAATGGCGCCCCGCCCAGCGCGCCGGCCAGAAAATAAAGCGCGTAGAACTGCCAAAGTTCGCGCGCCGAGGAGGCCGCGATGGTGGCGAGCCCGGTGGCGATGATCCCGAACAGCACCACGCGGCGGATGCCGAAGCGCTCGGCCATGTAGCCCATGACCAGCGAGCCGATTCCCAGGCCCAGCAGCCCGCAGGTGTTGATCAGCGCGATGTCGCCCCGGTTCCAGCCCTCCGACGCCCCGATGGGCACGAAATAGACGGAAAGACCGTTCACCAACTGGCCCATCGTCACCGCGAGGATGACGGACGAAATGCCCAGCACGACCCATCGATAGCCCCGGTCAGCCGCGTGTTCCACAGAGCATCCTCCCTCAAGCGCCGGCTCGGAGCCTACCAGCACGCGAACCGTGTCGGGGACATATTGTTGGGCCGCGTGACGCGCGAGAGGCGACGGGGGGCTCCAAGCGGCAGGGGCGCCGTGGACGCCAATTGATCGCGGCATGGCGCGACGACTGCAACCGTCACCGCCCTGCGCCGCTGCGATCGGCCCGCGCATCGCCCGCTTCCTGTGGCATGACGCGCGAGAGGCGAGGGGGCGGCGAGGGATAAGCCGGCTCCCGAATACCTCATGCGCCTCGGCCGCCTCTGTGGGCCAGTCACGGGGCGTGTCGCCCATCCTTCGAGACGCCGTCTTCGACGGCTCCTCAGGATGAGGTCATCGTGTTGATTCTCTTGTGAAATCAGCCACACACCCCGCCTCATCCTGAGGAGGGCCGGAGGCCCGTCTCGAAGGATCGGCGACCGCCGCCGGCCGATCCCGCCCTGCCGCACCATGGCATCGAATGCGCTCCTCCACGGTGTCATTCCCGAGAGGGCGAAGCCCGGGTCGGGAATCCAGTACTCCGTGTGGCTGGCGGTGGTGTGACAAAGCCGGTCACGGTGGCTGCTGGATCCCCGCCTGCGCGGGGATGACACGGAGAGTATGACACCGGACGCGCCGTGGCGCTGGTCAGAGGCATCCATGTCCTGAACTCTGTCTCATGACCCGTGATTGTCATCCCGGGCGCGCAGCGGCACGCAAGTGCCGCTTGCGATCGGCCCGCGCATTGCCGCGTCCTGTGGCATGACGCGCGAGAGGCGAAGGGCGGCGACGGACAGCCGGCCCATCCGCATACCGCCTTGCGCCATGGCCGCCTCTCCGCGCCTGTCACGGGGCGTGTCGCCCATCCTTCGAGACGCCGTCTTCGACGGCTCCTCAGGATGAGGTCATCGTATTGATTCTCTTGTGAAATCAGCCGCACACCCCGCCTCATCCTGAGGAGGGCCGAAGGCCCGTCTCGAAGGATGGGCGACCGCCGCCGGCCAATCCCGCCCCGCCCCACCATGGCATCGTGTCGGCTTTCACAGAGACTCATCGAAGGCTCGGCTACCATGAAGGCCCCTGTAGATCGGAAGCTTAGCCGCAACCGAATATTGGTCGATTACCATCCATGCCGAGTAGGGTCTGTACAGTCGAATTGCCTCAACGCGGTGCCTTGGTGGGACCACCCAGAACGCAGACTTTACGGCAAGGCGCGCTTACTCCCATACAACAAACGCGAGAGCGATGCTGATGACCCATTCCATCAGTTCCACCAATTTGCGTAAATCTTTGTATTTGTCAGCGTAGCTGCGTCAACGGGGTTGCAGGTGGCAAGGCGTAGTACCATGGCTCCCAAGAGCCAAAGCCGTGTTCGCAATCTCCAAGCATGACACCATTGAACTCGTCTCGACTGCAGATGATAAACCCTGACTCTTTGGTGTTATTCGCTTCAACAAGGCAATGGCGCACTTCCATGCCACCGGTGTCAACCAGGCCGAATTCGCGTTCTTCACCCCAAAGCGTCAGCATCATTCTTTTGAGGGGTAGATACCATTTGAACTCGGTTACCTCCGTGGAAGGGAGGTCGAATTCCCACGCTTGGAAGTTGACGCAGGCCTGAACCAGTTGCCGGTCGTTGAGCAGCGCTTTTTCCCTGGTGCCGTCCAGTTCAATGGCCCATCGGGCGGCTTCTTCAACCGTATCCACTAGTTCGAGTTGATCGGGCATCATGCCAAGGGTATCGCCAAGCAGAGACATGGAAAACATAGGACGATGATCAAACGGCGACGCATAGGACGAGAACTTAATGAAGTCGGAGATCAACTGCATGCTAAGCACCGAAACGGCGTTCGTATCTGCGCCCGTAACGGGTTTGTCGGGGTCCAAGGCAAAGTACGGGGCATGGAATCCGAGCTTTCCTCCAATCGTGAGGATTCGACGCGGACCGTCGACTTCGCCTCCGAGAGAATGCCCAGCCATGAAGACGAATGCGCATGAGGAGTAGCACTCGCTAGTCGCGAGTGTCCGTGTGGCGATGCCGTTCTTATGGACGAAGTGGGCCATGTTGCGGCCTTCGACGTAGCTGCCGCCTGGACTGTTGAGGCATAGCGCCTTTTCGGCCGAATTCTTAGCCTCACCGCTATCGATAGCCCCGGTAAGTCCGGCCTGATCGGCGATGGCCGCCAGTCGCTCGGCATCACCCTGAACGATCTCTCCCGATAATTCGATGGCGCAGCCCGGTGTCTTCGACGAGAAGATTGTCGCTGCAAGTACCCCGTTCGCGCTGAGGATCAGCGCGAATGACGCGATGAATGCACGAACAAACCGCATCTCGCCCCTCACACTTTCAATATTATCGCCAGAGTGCGTTCAATATCCAAATTATGTACAGTTATCAAGAAATACAGACATGCGAATTCTATAGTGTCAACGCCGATATGACGATCAACATTTGACTGTTGGGTGTTTAACGAAACGCAATATAACCCTTGTCGGACTATCTCGGATCGGACGAACTGGCACTGGAGTTCGATCGAATGGAGATGCATTATCCAACTGAGCTACCGAGGATAGACGGAACGCTGTTGGTCGTTCTGGTCCAAACTACAAAATCGTGTGACGCGTTATTGGAGGGCTCGTTTAGGCCAATCCGCAATGATCAAACAACGGCGACGACGGGGCCCGTCGTCGCCGTTGTGCGTAGAGCGTGTATGCTGATCAATCGTTGCTCTTCAATTTAAACTTTGGTCCCCCACCAACAGCTCCTCAGCCCCCTCAGCTGCACCCGCTGGTATTCCCACACGTGTCACACTTCAAACACGTCCCGTTGCGGACCATGGTGAAGTTGCCGCATTCGGAGCAGTTTTCGCCCTCGTAGCCCTTCATGCGCGCCTGGGCGACCTGGCGGGCGACCGAGGTCTGGCCGGATTCCACGGTCACGACCGTCTCGGTTTCCGTTTCCCGCTTGAAGGCGGTCGCCGTGGCGGTTGAGATGGCCATCACCGTGGAGCCGCCACTGACGGGCGACGATTTCGCGTGGCCCGCGGGTTCGCCGGTGCCCGGAACCACCCGGAACGTGTTGCCGCGCACCAGGCCCTTGGAGACGACGGTCTGGTGGCGGCTGCCTTCGTTCTCGCCACCGCCCATCACCGTGGAGCCGATGGTCTCGGGATTGACGTGGGCGAGATCCGCGCGGTCGAGATAGGAGACCGCCAGCTCGCGGAACACGTAGTCGAGGATCGAGGTGGCGTTCTTGATCGCCTCGTTGCCCTGCACCATGCCGGCGGGCTCAAACCGGGTGAAGGTGAAGGCCTCGACGTATTCCTCGAGCGGCACGCCGTACTGCAGGCCGAGCGAGATGGCGATGGCGAAATTGTTCATCATCGCGCGGAAGGCGGCGCCTTCCTTGTGCATGTCGATAAAAATCTCGCCCAGCCGCCCGTCGTCGTATTCCCCGGTGCGCAGGTACACCTTGTGGCCGCCGACGATGGCCTTCTGGGTATAGCCCTTGCGCCGTCCGGGCAGCTTGTCGCGGTCGCGGGCGCGTTCCACGATGCGCTCGACGATGCGTTCGGCCACGGCTTCCGCGCGTGCCTGCATGGGTTGCGCCACCAGCGCCTCGGCCGCCTCGTCGGCGTCCTCGGCGTCGTCCGCCAGCAGCGAGGAGTTGAGCGGCTGGCTCAGCTTGGAGCCGTCGCGATACAGCGCGTTGGCCTTCAGCGCCAGGCGCCACGACAGCATGTAGGCCTGCTTGCAGTCCTCCACCGTGGCGGAATTCGCCATGTTGATGGTTTTCGAGATGGCGCCGGTGATGAACGGCTGGGCCGCGGCCATCATGCGGATGTGGCTTTCCACCGACAGGTAGCGCTTGCCGAGACGGCCGCAGGGGTTGGCGCAATCGAAGATGCCGATGTGCTCGTCACGCAGCTTCGGCGCGCCTTCCAGCGTCATCGCGCCGCAGACGAACAGATTCGCCTTCTCGATGTCGCCCTTGGAGAAGCCGAGCTCCAGCAGCATGTCGAAGTCCGGATCGTTGAGCTGCTCGTCGGTGAAGCCCAGCGTGTCGCGGCAGAAGGCGTCGCCAAACGTCCAGCGGTTGAACACGAACTTGATGTCGAACGCGGTCGCGAGACCGGCTTCCACCGCCGCGATCTTCTCTTCCGTGAAGCCCTTGGCCAGCAGCTTGGCGTGGTCGATGCCCGGCGCGTTCTTCAGCGTGCCCTGGCCCACGGCGTAGTCGATGATCGCCTTCACCTCTGCGTCCGAATAGCCGAGCTTGGACAAGGCCTCGGGCACCGCGCGGTTGATGATCTTGAAGTAGCCGCCGCCGGCCAGCTTCTTGAACTTCACCAGCGCGAAGTCGGGCTCGATGCCGGTGGTGTCGCAATCCATCACCAGGCCGATGGTGCCCGTGGGCGCGATCACCGACACCTGCGCGTTGCGGTAGCCGTGCGCCTCGCCCAGCTTCAGCGCCAGATCCCAGGCGGCCCTGGCGTGTTTCACCAGCTTCTTGTCGGGGCAGGAGGCGTGGTCCAGCGGCACCGGATTGGTGTGCAACTGCTCGTAGCCGCCGGTCTCGCCATGCGCCGCGCGGCGGTGGTTGCGGATGACCCGCAGCATCGCCTCTTCATTGCCCTTGTAGCCCGGGAAGGAGCCCAGCTCCTTGGCCATCTCGGCCGAGGTCGCGTAGGAAACGCCGGTCATGATCGCCGACAGCGCGCCGCAGATCGCGCGGCCCTCGTCGCTGTCATAGGCGATGCCGGACGTCATCAGCAGGCCGCCGATGTTGGCGTAGCCCAGCCCAAGCGTGCGGTACTTGTAGGAAAGCTGCGCGATCTCCTTGGAGGGGAACTGCGCCATCAGCACCGAGATTTCCAGCACCACGGTCCACAGCCGCACCGCGTGCTCGTAGCTCTCGACGTCGAAGTTCTTCTCCGCGTCGCGGAACTGCAGCAGGTTCAGCGAGGCGAGGTTGCACGCCGTGTCATCAAGGAACATGTACTCCGAGCACGGATTGGAGGCGCGGATCGGGCCGCCGGCCGGGCAGGTGTGCCAGTCGTTGATGGTGGTGTGATACTGGATGCCGGGATCGGCCGAGGCCCAGGCGGCGTAGCCGACCTGTTCCCACAGGTCCTTGGCGTCGAGCGTCTTGACGACCTTGCCTTCCTTGCGGCTGGTCAGGTCCCAGGTGCCGCCGTCTTCCACCGCGTTGAGGAATTCGTCGGTCACGCGCACGGAATTGTTGGAGTTCTGGCCGGAGACCGTCAGATAGGCCTCGGAATCCCAGTCCGTGTCGTAGGTCTTGAACTCGATGTCCTTGTAGCCCTGACGCGCGAACTGGATCACCCGCTGGATGTAGTTCTCCGACACCAGGTTCTTCTTGGCGGCGCGGATCTCGCGCTTGAGCGCCGGGTTCTTGAGCGGGTCGAAGCAGTCGTCGCCCGAGCCCTCGCAGTTGACGCAGGCCTTCATGACCGCGGCCAGGTGCTTGGAGACGATCTTGGAGCCGGTGACCAGAGCGGCGACCTTCTGCTCCTCCTTCACCTTCCAGTTGATGTATTCCTCGATGTCGGGATGGTCGATGTCGACGACCACCATCTTGGCGGCGCGGCGGGTGGTGCCGCCGGACTTGATGGCGCCCGCGGCGCGGTCGCCGATCTTCAGGAAGGACATTAGGCCGGATGACTTGCCGCCGCCCGACAGGGCCTCGCCGCCGCCGCGCAGGGCGGAGAAGTTGGAGCCGGTGCCCGAGCCGTATTTGAACAGCCGCGCCTCACGCACCCACAGGTCCATGATGCCGCCTTCGTTGACCAGGTCGTCGCCGACGGACTGGATGAAGCAGGCATGCGGCTGCGGATGCTCGTAGGCGGTCTTCGACTTGGTCAGCTTGCCGGTTTCGAAATCGACGTAATAGTGGCCCTGGCCCGGGCCGTCGATGCCATAGGCCCAATGCAGGCCGGTGTTGAACCACTGCGGGGAGTTGGGCGCCACCTTCTGGGTGGCCAGCATGTGGCGCTGTTCGTCGAAGAACGCCAGGGCGTCGGCCTCGGTGTCGAAATAGCCGCCCTTCCAGCCCCAGTAGGTCCAGGTGCCGGCCAGCCGGTCAAACACCTGACGCGCGTCGAGCTCGGAGCCGTAGCGGTCGGCTTCATCGAGCTTGGCGAGCGCCTTCTCGTCGGGGACGGAGCGCCACAGCCAGGACGGAACGGTGTTTTCCTCGACCCGCTTCAGGCGGGCGGGCACGCCGGCCTTGCGGAAATACTTCTGGGCGAGAATGTCGCTGGCCACCTGCGAGAAGGCCGCGGGAACCTGAACATTCTCCAGCCGGAAGACGATCGACCCGTCCGGGTTGCGAATCTCACTTGTCGCTGCCCGAAATTCGATGTCCGCGTAAGGCGACCGGCCCTCGGTTGTATAACGCCGTTCGATCCGCATTCTTGACCCCTTTTGCCGGCCCGCATGTGCGTGTAACCGGCATATCCAAAATTCCGCCGCGTCCCGGACCGGAATGCATCCGTATCCAGGTTCTCAAATCCGCCGCCGTTCGGAGCGCCTCTTCCCCGTCGGCTGGCATTTTGTACTGAAGGTTCGATTAAGCACTAAATATAGTGTATTTCGAGCCAGAAGTCACTTCTCAACGGTCAAAAAAGCCGCAATTTTCCGGTCGCTGCCGACACCCGCGATGCGGGCCGGTCCACGGTCCAAAGATTGTGAATTTTCCTGAGTACGCAGGCTGTCCAGCCCATCCCCAACACGCCGAAGCGACTGATGCTTAAGCTAATATGAATCGCTTCAGAGCGTCAAGCAGTTGTGGGTCCGTATAATTTTATACCTAAATGTTGTGCATAGGCTGTGAATAGCGGGGGCAGATCCCAAAAGGCGAGGCGGACTGCGGGGTTCAGGCCCCCATGAATTTTCACAGGCCGCGAACAGATCTTTTTTTGAGGCAAATTCTCTGCGCAATTGGCGCGGATTTTGGCATCTGCAAACGGGCCTGTTTTTTAGTCGTTCGGGCGCCCGATCAGCAGTCGTCGGTTGCCTTTCAAACGCTCAATTCAAGGCCCCGCCTGACCCTTGGTGTTCGGCATCGGCCGGGGCCGGGGTCGAGACGCGCCCGCTCCCGCGCCGCTGCGCGCCAGCCGCCCCGGTACAAGACACGGGAATCGGTCGCGAAATGCGCAATACAGACAATTTGAATCAAATCCCGCAGCGCGGTTTGTCCGGGATTTAAGCCGTGTTGAGTCATGCTCGCTTGAAAGTTTGGAAGGGACAGCCCGCGGGCGCGCTGTCCACAGGGGCGGCATCGGATATGCAGGCGAAATCAATGAACCACACGGCGTACCGGCTGCCCGTGGAAGCCCTCGACATCGTGATCGTCGAGGATTCCAAGCCGATGCAGATGATTCTGCGGTCGATCCTGCTGTCGATGCGGGTGGCGCGGGTGCGCGTCTATGATTCGCCGGAAAACGCGCTCGACGCCATGCTGGTGGAGCCGCCGAACCTCATTCTGACCGACTGGAAGATGGGCCGGGTCAGCGGCTACCACTTCCTGCGAACGATTCGGCATCGCAAGATGGCGCCGTTGTGTTTCGTGCCGGTGATCTTCGTCACCGCCTTCGGCACGCGCGATCTGGTCGAGAAGGTGCTGCGCGCCGGCGCCCACCATCTGCTGGTCAAGCCGCTCGCGCCGTCCACCTTGTTCAACCGGCTGCAGTGGCTGATCGCGGACGAGCGCCAGTTCGTGCTCGACGAGGCCACCGGCTATCACACCATTGCCGGCGTCGACGCGGCGCTTGCGGCGGATCTGGAGAAGCGCCGCTCATTGCAGCGCGCGCGGATGAATCACCAGCATGCGGCGATCAAGGTGGGCCAGGAGGCCCTGGTCACGCGCCGGCTCGCGGTGCAGAAGGCCCAGGAGCGCGCCAAGCTCGAAGCCGCCGCCGAGAACGCGGCCGCGGCCGCGGCCGAGCGCAATTCCAGCTTCGCCGACATCAGGCCCTCAGCGTCGGATGATGTCGAGCTCCGTGCCCCGGCACCCGCGAAAGCCGCAGCCGCGCCAAGCGCCGCTCCCCGCCCAGGACCGCGCGTCCCGGGCGCCGGTAGCCGGAATACCGGCTGTGCGTTTGCCGCACTGGACAGCGCGCGGGGCGCGGGTCATATTCGGCGCGCAAACATGGGTGTGCGGACGCGATGAAAGATTTCCTGCTTCAGATTTTCACCTGGTGGAACGGCCAGACGATGGGCACGCGCTTCTTCACCTGGCGCAAGGGTGAGTTCGTCGGCAATGATGAGTTCGGCAACAGCTACTACCGCGAGCGGCGCGGCGGGCGGCGTTGGGTGATCTACAACGGCGTAGCCGACGCCAGCACCATTCCGCCGGGCTGGCATGGCTGGATGCATTATCGCGTCGATACCCCGCCGAGCGACGAGGCCTATCACGCGCGTGGCTGGGAAATGCCGCATCGGCGCAACATGACCGGCACCCCGGCCGCCTACCGCCCCGATGGCTCGATCCTGACGCCGCAGTCGCGTCCCAAGGTCTCTGCCGACTACGACGCCTGGACCCCGGGCAACTGATCCCGCGCGATCCGCGTTCGGATGCGGCGGCGTAATAACGAACTGGCATGAAAAAAGCGCGCGGTGCGGACCGCGCGCTTGAGCTTGATGACAAAGCTCATACGCCTCGATCGTCATCCTCGGCCCTGTGCCGAGGATCCATGTTTTCAATGACTTATGGATGGTCGGGACAAGCCCGACCATGACGAAGGAGAGTTTTCCCGGCTTTGTCAGCAGTCTGAAGCGCGCGGTGCGGACCGCGCGCTTCTTTGTTTGACCGAGTCTCTGATTGACCGTGTCGTGCGTGAGCGCTACGCGGCGTTTTCGATCATTTCCAGCCGGCGGTCGAGATACGCGCCGCATTTCTCCAGCAGTGTGTCGACGTGGCCTTCGAAGAAGTGGTTGGCGCCGGGGATCACCTCATGGTCGATCACGATGCCCTTTTGCGTCTTCAGCTTGTCCACCAGCGTCTGCACGTCCTTGGACGGCACGACCTTGTCGTTGTCGCCGTGAATGATCAGCCCGGATGAGGGGCAGGGCGCCAGGAACGAGAAGTCGTTGAGATTGGCCGGCGGGGCCACGGAAATGAAGCCTTCGACTTCCGGGCGGCGCATCAGCAGCTGCATGCCGATCC
This sequence comes from Breoghania sp. L-A4, assembly GCF_003432385.1. Classification (NCBI taxonomy): domain Bacteria; kingdom Pseudomonadati; phylum Pseudomonadota; class Alphaproteobacteria; order Hyphomicrobiales; family Stappiaceae; genus Breoghania; species Breoghania sp. L-A4. The sequence goes on from NZ_CP031841.1 coordinate 2,424,598, forward strand.
AGGCGCCGAACGATGCTCCCGCGATCCAGCAGGCGCGCGCATCGGGGTGAATCGTCTGCACCCAGTCGAGCGCGGCAGCCGCATCCGAAAGCTCGCCCTGGCCGTGATCGAACGAGCCCTGGCTGCGGCCGATGCCGCGAAAGTTGAACCGCAGCACGGCGAAACCGCGCTTGGCGAACATGTAATAGAGCTGGTAGTTGATCTGGTTGTTCATCGTGCCCCGAACTGCGGGTGCTGATGCAGGACGAGCGCAATGGGCGCGTTGCGCTTCGCGGCCGGATGAAAGCGTCCTTCGAGACGGCCCTCGGGACCGTTGAAAATGACTTCAGGCATAGATTCTTGTCGTCCTTTGGCCTAGAGCACGCCGCCTTCCGTCCGACGCGGGGACGGGGCGGAGGAGCAATGCTCTCGAGTGTGGTTCCGGGGCTTGCCCGCCCGGCGCGAAAACGCCATCGTTTGCGCGCGAAATGCTCCGGCAGGTTTCGGGCTTTTCGACTCTTTTTGCGGGCCCATTTGTTGACTTGGTACCCGCGTCTCCCTACAACCTTGTTTAGAATTATTCGAAAGACGGGCCTGTCGTCAAATCCGGCCGACGCCGTCCGTATCGTGTGTCTTGTTATCGTCACGCTGGCGGACAATTTCAAGGTTTTCCGTCAGGCGATGGTGCTCTCGGCGGCGCAAACACGTAAATTCGGCGCGAAACCCACGGAATCGTCGCGCTGAACGGTGCCGCAGCTCCTGCACGGTGTGCTCCCGGTTCGGCCGCACGGGCAGGGCATGAGACGGCCGACAGGAATCCGGTACGCAAGACCGGTCAGGGAAGGAATGCGATGTCTGGCGCTGCGCGGCGCATCTATCTGGATCACAACGCAAGCGCGCCGCTGAGCGCGTCGGCGCGCGCAGCTGTGCTCGCGGCGTTGGAGGCCACGGGCAATGCATCCTCGGTCCACGGCGAGGGCCGTGCGGCGCATGCGCGGATCGCCGACGCGCGCCGGAATCTGGCGTCTTGCACCGGCGCGGACCCGCGCAATATCGTCTTCACCAGCGGCGGCACAGAGGCCAACGCCGGCGTGCTGACGCCCGATGTCAGCCTTGATGGCGCCAGCCGGGCCGCGACCCGCCTGTTCTTCAGCGCCGTTGAGCACGCTTCGGTGCTTTCCGGCGGGCGTTTCTCTCCCGAAACCTGCACGACCATACCGGTGGATGCGACGGGCCGAATTGATCTGGATCAGTTTTCCAGCCTGCTGTCGCAGGAAAAGAACGCCGGCGGCGTCCCCTTCGTCTCCGTGATGGCCGCCAACAACGAGACCGGTGTGCTGCAGCCGCTCGCCGAGATCAGTGCGATGGCGCGTGAGGCGGGCGGCTATGTTCATGTCGACGCCGTGCAGGCGCTGGGCCGCATTCCCGTGACGCTCGAGGCCTGGGGCGCCGACGTGGCGACCGTCTCGTCGCACAAGATCGGCGGGCCGCAGGGCGCCGGCGCCATCCTGTACGCCAACGCGCGGTTCCGCTGCGCGCCGCTGATCAGGGGCGGCGGCCAGGAAGACCGCCGCCGCGCAGGCACGGAAAACGTCGCCGCCATCAGCGGATTTGGCGCCGCGGCCCGTGACGTTGTGAAATCTGTCGAGGACCAGCATAGATTGCGGGATCTCAGAGATTGGCTCGAGAGCGAGCTGACCCATATATGTCCCGACACCGTGTTCTTCGGGCGCGACAGCGAACGGCTTGCCAATACGACGAATTTCGCCGTTCCCGGCATGCCGGCCGAGACGGCGCTGATTGCCTGTGATCTGGCGGGCGCGGCGGTATCGTCGGGCTCGGCCTGCTCATCGGGAAAGGTTTCCGTCTCCCACGTGCTCAAGGCCATGGCGGTGCCCGATGCCGTGGCGCGTTGCGCCATCCGCGTCAGCCTGGGACGGGAAACCACGCAAGACAACATCGAACGCTTTGCCGAGATCTGGCGTTCGCTCGTATCGAGGATGCGTCCGGCGAAAGCCGGCCGTGCCGCATAACCAGTAAACTTCGACAGCACGCGGCCCTTGACGCCGCGATGGATGGAGAGGGCAATGCCTGCAGTTCAAGAAACCATCGATCAGGTTCACGCGATCGATCTGGATCAGTATAAATACGGCTTCGTGACCGACATCGAGTCGGACCGGGCGCCCAAGGGCCTCGACGAGAGCACCGTCCGCTTCATTTCCGCCAAGAAGGGCGAGCCGGAGTGGATGCTCGAGTGGCGTCTGGAGGCGTATCGCCGCTGGCGGACGATGGAAGAGCCCACATGGGCCCGCGTCGAGTACCCGAAGATCGACTTCGAGGATCTCTACTACTATTCCGCGCCGAAGAAGGCGGGCGAGGGACCCAAGAGCCTCGACGAGGTAGATCCGCAGTTGCTGGAGACCTACGAGAAGCTGGGCATCCCGCTGCGCGAGCAGGAAATTCTGGCCGGCGTCGAGCCGAAGAACCGCATCGCGGTCGACGCGGTGTTCGACAGCGTGTCGGTGGTCACCACCTTCAAGAAGGAGCTGGCCGCCGCCGGCGTGATCTTCTGCTCGATCTCCGAGGCCCTGCGCGAGCATCCCGAACTGGTGCGCAAGTACCTCGGCACCGTCGTGCCGGTCAGCGACAATTTTTACGCCACGCTGAATTCCGCCGTCTTTTCCGACGGCTCCTTCGTCTATGTGCCGGAGGGCGTGCGCTGCCCGATGGAGCTGTCGACCTACTTCCGCATCAACGAGCAGAACACCGGTCAGTTCGAGCGCACGCTGATCATCGCGGAGAAGGGCGCCTACGTCTCCTATCTGGAAGGCTGCACGGCGCCGCAGCGCGACGAGAACCAGCTGCACGCCGCCGTGGTCGAGCTGATCGCCATGGAAGACGCGGAGATCAAGTACTCCACGGTGCAGAACTGGTACCCCGGCGACAGCCAGGGCAAGGGCGGCATCTACAATTTCGTCACCAAGCGCGGCGACTGCCGCGGTGACCGCGCCAAGATTTCCTGGACCCAGGTGGAGACCGGCTCGGCCATCACCTGGAAATACCCCAGCTGCATCCTGCGCGGCGACAACAGCGTCGGCGAGTTCTATTCGATCGCCATTTCCAACGGCTATCAGCAGGTGGACTCAGGCACCAAGATGATCCATCTGGGCAAGAACACCTCGAGCCGGATCATCTCCAAGGGCATCGCCGCGGGCAAGTCGCAGAACACCTATCGCGGGCTGGTCTCGGCCAACCGAAAGGCGTCGGGCGCGCGCAACTTCACCCAGTGCGACAGCCTGCTGATCGGGGATCAGTGCGGTGCGCACACGGTGCCTTATATCGAGGCCAAGAACGCCAGCGCGGTCTTCGAGCACGAGGCGACGACCTCGAAGATCTCCGATGACCAGATGTTCTATTGCCAGGCCCGCGGCCTGAGCGATGAGGAAGCGGTGGCGCTGATCGTCAACGGTTTCGTGCGCGACGTCATCCAGCAGCTGCCGATGGAATTCGCGGTGGAGGCCCAGAAGCTGATCTCGATCAGCCTTGAGGGGTCGGTCGGCTAAACCTGCCGCCTGCCTCCCGCGACCCCATTCAAACAAAGATACAGAGTTACCGACAATGACCATGCTTGAGATCAAGAACCTGCACGCCCGCATCGCCGACGACGGCACCGAAATCCTGCGCGGCGTCAACCTCACCGTCAACGCCGGCGAGGTCCACGCCATCATGGGCCCCAACGGCTCGGGCAAGTCCACGCTCTCCTACATCCTCGCCGGCAAGCAGGATTACGAGGTCACCGAGGGCGAGATCCTGTTCAACGGCGCGAACATGCTGGAGATGGGTCCGGACGAGCGCGCCGCCGCCGGCATGTTCCTCGCCTTCCAGTACCCGATCGAGATTCCGGGCGTCGCCACCATGACGTTCCTGAAGACCGCGCTTAACGCCCAGCGCAAGGCGCGCGGTGAGGGCGAACTGGCCACGCCCGACTTCATGCGCCTGGTGCGCGAGAAGGCGGCGCAGATGAACATCACGCCGGACATGCTCAAGCGCCCGCTCAACGTCGGTTTCTCCGGCGGCGAGAAGAAGCGCTCCGAGATCCTTCAGATGGCGCTGCTGGCGCCCACGCTCTGCGTGCTGGATGAGACCGACTCCGGCCTCGATATCGATGCGCTCAAGGTCGTCGCCGAGGGCGTCAACGCGCTGCGCTCGCCCGAGCGCGCCATGGTGGTGATCACCCACTACCAGCGTCTGCTCGATCACATCATCCCGGACGTGGTGCACGTGCTGTCCCGCGGCCGCATCGTCAAGACCGGCGGCAAGGAACTGGCGCTCGAGCTCGAGAAGAACGGCTATGCCGACTACATCGAAGCGGCGGCGTGAGGGCGGATCACATGACATCCAATCCCCAAGTGCTTCGCACCGCCGCCGAGCAAGGCCTGATCGATCAATATGGGTCAGCCAAGGGCGCGTTGCCCGGCGGTGACGCGGTGGCCGCGATCCGCGAAAAGGCCTTCAGGGGCTTTGAGGCGAAGGGGCTGCCCCATCGCCGTGTCGAGGCCTGGAAATACACTGATTTGCGCCGCGAGATCCGCGAGGCGCTGCCACTCTCGGAAGCCGCCGATCCGGAGCAGGCAAAGCGGGCGCTCGCCAACGTCAAGGATTTTGGCGCGGCGGCGGGTTACCGTGTCGTCTTCGTCAACGGTCTGTTCTGCGCCGATCTGTCGGATCTCGACGGGCTCGTGGGCGTCTCGATCTCCTCGCTGGAATCGGGGCTGATGAACGGCCGTCCCGACGGGCTGGGCGAGCTGGCGGCCAACGTCGACGATCCCGCCGTTGGCCTGAACACGGCGTTCATGCGCGACGGCGCGCTGATCCGGGTCGCCGACGGCGTCACGGTCGACAAGGCAATCGAGCTGCTGCACGTCACCACCGGTCCGGCGGCGGTCGCCTACATGCGCCACGTGGTGCATGTGGGGGAGGGCGCCAAGGTCCGCTTCCTCGATGCCTATGAGGGCTTCGAGTGCAGCGGTTACCAGACCAACGTCGCCGTGGAGCTTTATGCCGCCAACGGCGCGGACATCGGCTGGGTCAAGCTGCAGGAAGAGGCGCGCGACGCCTTGCACATCAGCTCGTTCCTGACGCTGCTGGGCGAAAAGGTGACCTTCAACCAGTTCACCTTCACCTCCGGCGGCCGCGTCTCGCGCGGCCAGGCCTTCGTCACCTTCGCCGGTGAGCATTCCACCGTCGGCCTGCGCGGCACAACGCTGATCAACGGTGACCAGCATGCGGACATCACGCTGGTCATCGACCACGCGGTGCCCAATTGCGACAGCCGCGAGTATTTCAAGGCGGTCATCGACGGTCATGCCAAGGGCGTCTTCCAGGGCCGGATCAACGTGCATCCGCATGCCCAGAAGACCGACGGCCAGATGATGACGCAGTCCTTGCTGCTGTCGGACGACGCCGAAATGGCCTACAAGCCGGAGCTCGAGATCTTCGCCGATGACGTGCAGTGCGCCCATGGCGCCACGTCCGGGCAGATCGACGAGGATCTTCTGTTTTACCTGCGCGCGCGCGGCATTCCGGAAGCCGAGGCCCGCACGATGCTGGTGCTGGCCTTCCTCGCCGAAGCCATCGAGGAAATCGGCGAGGACGACATCGTCGCCAATCTTGAGGAGCGCGCCCGGGCCTGGCTCGCGTGCTGACGGGGAACGCCGGTATGAACAGCGATGTTGCCGATCGGGTGGATCTGACGCCCTATGACGTCGAGGCCGTGCGCCGGGATTTTCCGATCCTGAGCACGCAGGTCTACGGCAAGCCGCTTGTCTATCTCGACAATGGCGCCTCGGCGCAGAAGCCGCAGTCGGTGATCGACCGCATCTCGAAGGCGTATTCCGAGGAATACGCCAACGTGCATCGCGGCCTGCACTATCTGTCCAACGTGGCGACCGAGAACTACGAGGCGGCGCGCGAGACCGTGCGCGCCTTCCTCAATGCCCCCTCCACCGACAACATCGTCTTCACGAACTCGACCACGGCGGCGATCAATCTCGTCTCCTACGGGTTCGGCGAGGAGGCGATCGGCGAGGGTGACGAGATCGTGATCTCGATCCTCGAGCACCACTCCAACATCGTGCCGTGGCATTTCCACCGCGAGCGCAAGGGCGCGGTCCTGCGCTGGTCTCCGGTGGCCGACGACGGCTCGTTCCAGCTCGACGAGTTCGAAAAGCTGCTCAACGACCGCACCAAGATCGTCGCCATCACCCAGATGTCCAACGTCACGGGCACGGTGGTTCCGGTCAAGGAAGTCTGCCGCATCGCGCACGCCCGCGGCATTCCGGTGCTGGTCGACGGCAGCCAGGCGGCCGTGCACATGCCGGTCGACGTGCAGGACATGGATTGCGATTTCTATGTCTTCACCGGCCACAAGGTCTACGGGCCCACGGGCATCGGCGTGCTCTACGCCAAGAAGGAGCGTTTGGCCGCCATGCGTCCGTTCCAGGGCGGCGGCGAGATGATTCTCGACGTCACCGAGGACATGGTGACCTACAACGATCCGCCGCACCGTTTCGAGGCCGGCACGCCGCCGATCGTCCAGGCTATTGGATTGGCGTCCGCCCTTGACTATATGGAAGGTCTGGGACGTGACCGGATTGCCGCCCATGAGGCGGCGTTGAGCCGGTACGCCCACGAGCAGTTGTCGCAGATCAACAGCTTGAGGATTTTCGGGACGGCGCCCGGCAAGGGGGCTATCATCTCGTTCGAGATCGAGGGAACCCACGCGCATGACATCTCGACGATCATCGATCGCTCCGGTGTCGCGGTCCGCGCGGGAACCCATTGCGCCCAGCCGTTGCTGAGCCGCTACGGAGTGACCTCCACTTGCCGCGCCTCTTTCGGCCTCTACAATACGATGGAGGAGGTCGACGCGCTGGTGGAAGCCTTGAAGAAGGCGCAGAAGTTTTTCGCCTGACCGATCATGGGATCACAGGCGAGCCGAAGCACGGGACGTGACAATGAGCGACGACATGACAGTCCGGGAACCGGAGCCGGCCTCGACAGGTTTCGAGACCGGTGCGACCCAGAGCGAGATCACTGGCACAGGCTCCGCCCTGCCGCCCGAGGAACTGGCGAAGCTGACCGACGATATCGTCGCGGCGCTGAAGAGCGTCTACGATCCGGAAATTCCCTGCGACATCTACGAACTCGGCCTGATCTACAAGGTCGACATCGAGGATGATCGCTCCATCGCGATCGACATGACGCTGACCGCTCCGGGCTGCCCGGTGGCCGGCGAGATGCCGGGCTGGGTGCAGGACGCGGTCTCCGCGGTGCCGGGCGTCGGTCCGGTGACGGTGGATATGGTGTTTGATCCGCCGTGGGATCCCTCACGCATGTCGGATGAGGCGCGCGTCGCACTCGACTGGTATTAACGCACGATCCGCCCTTGTGGCGGGCAAATCGAGCAGGTGTCCGAATATGGTTGGCTTTCAGGTTATTTCTCTGACAGACGCTGCGGCGGAACGGGTGCGCGAGATCATCGCCGCGTCCGACGAGCCGGTGTACGGCGTCCGCATTGGCCTGAAGAACGCCGGGTGCGCGGGCATGTCCTACACGATGGACTATGTACGCGACGAGAACGCGCCGGGCGACGTGGTCGAGGACAAGGGCGTCCGGATCTACGTTGACCCCACCGCCGTGTTGTTCCTTCTGGGCACCGTGATGGACTTCGAGGTCACCACGCTGTCCTCGGGCTTCACCTTCTCCAATCCCAACCAGGTCTCGGCCTGCGGTTGCGGTGAGTCGGTGGAGATCAAGCCCGCCGAAGCCTCCGCGCTCGCGAACTAGGTTTTCTCCGTTTCATGCAGCTTTTCGACCGCCTCAAGCGCGATGCGGCACCGCAATGGGCCGCCTACACGCAGCACGCGTTCGTGGATGGGATGGGGGACGGCACGCTCGCGGCGGAGTCGTTTCGGCACTATCTCGCCCAGGACTACCTTTTCCTCATCCATTTCGCCCGGGCCTACGCGCTGGCCATCTACAAATCCGCCACGCTTGCGGAGATGCAGGGCGCCAATGAGACGCTCAAGGCGATCCTCGATGGCGAGATGCAGCTTCATGTGCGGCTGTGCGGCCGCTGGGGCTGAGCCCGCAGGACCTCGAGGCGCTGCCCGAGGCCTCCGCCACCATGGCTTACACGCGCTTCGTTCTGGAAGCCGGCATGCGCGGCGACCTGCTGGATCTGCATGTGGCGCTGTCGCCCTGCGTGGTGGGCTATGCCGAGATCGGTGCCGCTCTTTCCCGGCGCCCCGACGCCCTGGATGAGGCCAATCCCTATCGCGAATGGATCGAGGAATACGCCAGCCCGGACTATGTCGAGGTGGCCGATGCCGCCCGCGCCCGGCTCGATGTGCTCGCCGCCACCTACATGACCGAGGCGCGCTATCCGCGGCTGCTGAGCCTGTTCGAGCAGGCCACGCGTCTGGAAGCGGATTTCTGGGACATGGGGCTCAATCTGAGCCGATAGTTGCGCACGTCAGAATGATCGTGCGCGCGGCCCGCGTCAGTGTCATCTATAAATCGGAACTTGGAAAAATCGTGCGGCGTTGCTCTTGGCGCCGTCAGGCGGCGGTGCCGGTCTTCTTGCGTTCCAGCTCGCCCCGAACCGTGTTGCGGCCGGCGTCCTTGGCTGAATACAGCGCCTTGTCCGCGCGCGCGATGAGATCGGACGCGGTGTCGCCCAGGCGCAGGTTGGCGATGCCGATCGAGATGGTGATACGGCCGAGGTTCTCGCCGGTCGAGCGCTTGACGAGTTCCTTCGAAAACACCGATTGGCGGATGCGTTCGGCGATCTCATACGCCTGCTGGGCGTCGGCGCGTGGCAGAATGACGGCGAATTCCTCACCGCCATAGCGGCATGTCAGGTCTTCGCTCTTCACGTTGTGCTTGACGGCGAGGGCCACCAGCCGCAGCACCTGGTCGCCGGTCTGATGCCCGTATGTGTCGTTGAACTTCTTGAAATGATCGATGTCGGAGAGCAGCAGCGACAAGGCCTCGCCGCTGGCGGTCGCCTCCTCGATCGCGCGCTCGATGGACTGGTCGAAGTGCCGGCGGTTGGCCAGCGTCGTCAGCTCGTCGGTCAGCGATTCATAGCGGATCGCTTCAAGCCTTTCCTGAAGCGCGGTGATATGAGCGCGCGACTCCTTGAGCTGGTCGTCGAGCTTCTGATTGGTGGATTCGGTCTTCTCGGTGGCGGCCACCAGATCGCGGATCAACTGCTTGATCTGCGACGCTGTGGTCGCGGAGGAGAGCGCATCCTGCGCGCCCTTCAGCGAGACGCTGTAGTCTCCCGTCGAGCCGAGGCTTGAATCCACAAGATTGATGATGCCGTCCAGTTCCTCGGAGATGGTCGTGCCGACCTTGTCGATCCGGTCGCCGAGGTGATTGGGCGACAGATACCGGTCGTAGATCTCGCTGACGTCGTGGTTGGTGATCTCGTGGCGCGTTTCGATGATGGTATCCACCGCGCGGTTCAGTGCCGGGTTGAAACCGGCCGCGTAGGTATACCAAAGCTCGTAGTTCCGGGGAATCGCGGGGAGCTCGTTGCGCTTCATATAAGACAACGCGACATCGCCGAATGCGATCGTTCGCTTGAAATCGTCGCGTTGGCTCATGTTTATCAACCATGCAAAATCATGAAGTGACGGGAAATATCCATCAACCCCATCCCGGCATGGTCAGTTAACAGCGGAAGTCTTTAAATTCCAGTTAACCGTTTCCGTGCATTTCCGCTTGGGAAAGCCCCTAGCGTGTCGCGCGCTTGGGGCGAACCTCACGCAGAAGAAACGCCGGAACGTGATCGCCCAGACCCACCACAGGTTCGTCATGATCCTTCTGGCGGCGCGGCGGCTTCTTGCCTTTCGCTGCGGAAGGTTCGTGTCGATTACTTGCGGGCGGTGTTTGCTGGTCTTGCGGCGCTGCCTGTCGCGGCGTGTGCGTCTGCGCGTCGGGTACCTTGCTCACCGCCGCGTCGGCGGATTTCGGCTTGCGTGCGCCCGAACGGCGTGAGCTGGGCTTGCGCGGCTCCTGGTGGGCCTCGTCTTGCTCGGCCTTTGCAGGTTCCGCGGCCTCCGGTGCGGGGGCCGCCGATTCAACGGACTCCGTCTTCGCCTCGGCGACGTCCTCTGGCTTGCGGCGGCTGCGTCGGCGCGGCTTGCGCTCGCCGTCGGCGGCGGCTGCGAATTCGGCCGGCTTGTCCATCCACGGGATCGACTTGCCGATCAGCTTTTCGATCGCATCGGTGTAACGGCCGCAGCTCGGGGTCGCCAGGGTGATCGCGGTGCCCGTCAGGCCCGCGCGGCCGGTGCGGCCAATGCGGTGGACGTAATCTTCGGCGTGGATCGGCACGTCATAGTTGAACACGTGGCTCACGGCCGGAATGTCGAGGCCGCGGGCGGCAACGTCACTGGCCACCAGCAGCGCCAGTGATCCGTTGCGGAACGAATCCAGCGTTTCCGTACGCGAGCGCTGGTCCATGTCGCCGTGCAGTTCGCCGGCATTGAAGCCATGCTTCTTCAGGGACTTGGCGACAACGGAAACGTCGCGCTTGCGGTTGCAGAAGATGATCGCGTTCTTCAGGTCCGTGTCGGACGTGATCAGCGAGCGCAGCGTTTCGCGCTTGTCCTTGGCATCGCCGCCCGTGGCGGCGAGCAGCTGCTTCACGTTGTCCGACGTCGAGGCGGCGCGGGCCACTTCGACGCGCACCGGATTGTGCAGGAACTGCTCGGTCAGCCGGGTGATCTCGTTCGGCATCGTCGCGGAGAAGAACAGCGTCTGCCGGGTGAACGGCAGCAGCTTGCAGATCCGCTCGATGTCGGGAATGAAGCCCATGTCGAGCATCCGGTCGGCTTCGTCGATCACCAGGATCTCGACGCCCTGCAACAGCAGCTTTCCACGCTCGAAATGGTCGATCAGGCGGCCCGGCGTCGCGATCAGGACGTCCGCGCCGCGGTCGATCTTCTTGTCCTGCTCGTTGAACGACACGCCGCCGATCAGCAGTGCGACGGTCAGCTTGTGGTTGACGCCGTACTTGTTGAAGTTGTCTTCCACCTGGGCGGCAAGCTCGCGCGTCGGCTCCAGGATCAGGGTGCGCGGCATACGGGCGCGCGCACGGCCCTTTTCCAGGATCGTCAGCATCGGCAGCGTGAACGACGCCGTCTTGCCGGTGCCGGTCTGGGCGATGCCGAGGACATCGCGCCGTTCAAGCACATGCGGAATTGCTTCCGCCTGAATGGCAGTGGGTTCGGTGTAGCCCGAGGCCTCGACGGCCTTCTGGACTTTGTCGCTCAATCCGAGTGTGGAAAAACTCATGCGTGTCGCGTTCGCGTCGCTGTCTTAACCGTCGGCTACAAGAAAAGCCGCTACGGCCGGTTATGTTCTTGGATGATGCCGCGCACCATACGTGGATCGCTTGTATTGTCAATGTCCGTGAGGCCTCGCGGGGCCCGCGGAACCGATTAAGGTTAGTGTGCGGAGTGTCCGCCGCCGATTTCTGCACGGTGATTACGCGATTGGCAGCCTGGTTCGACTTTTCGCGCAAGATGAAAGGCCTTAGCCGGCGAAGACAAAAGCAGTGGCCGCGACGGAGAGACTAGATATCAAGATCGACGGCGAATTCGGCGTTGTCCTTGATGAAATGGAAGCGCGCCTCGGGCTTGTTGCCCATCAGCCGGTCGACGGCGTCGCGGGTGCCGTCGATGTCCTCGTCAGCCACCCGGACGCGCAGCAAGGTGCGCTTGGAGGGATCCATGGTGGTTTCCTTGAGCTGCGCGGGCAGCATCTCGCCAAGGCCCTTGAAGCGGCCGATGTCGATCTTGCTCTTGCCCTTGAACTCCTTTTGCAGAAGCTCGTCCTTGTGCGCGTCGTCGCGCGCATACAGCGTCTTGCCGCCTTGCGAGATACGGTAGAGCGGCGGAACCGCCAGGAACAGATGCCCGTTGGAGATCAGCTCCGGCATCTCCTGATAGAAATAGGTGATCAGCAGCGCTGCGATATGCGCCCCGTCCACGTCGGCGTCGGTCATGATGATGACGCGCTCGTAGCGCAATTCGTGATCGCGGTAGGCGCTGCGGGTGCCCGCGCCCAGCGCCTGGGTCAGATCGGCGATCTGCTGGTTGGCCACAAGCTTGTCGCGGGTGGCGCTGGCCACGTTGAGGATCTTGCCGCGCAGCGGCAGGATCGCCTGGTTCTTGCGGTTTCGCGCCTGTTTGGCGGAGCCGCCGGCGGAATCGCCCTCGACGATGAACAGCTCGGTCCCGTCCGCCGCGCTGGTGGAACAGTCGGCCAGCTTGCCCGGGAGCCGCAGCTTGCGAACGGCGGTCTTGCGCGCCACGTCGCGTTCCTGCCGGCGCCGCATGCGCTCGTCGGCGCGCTCTGCGACCCATTCCAGCAGCTTGTTGGCCTGGTTGGGCGACGCGGTCAGCCAGTGATCGAAGGCATCGCGCACCGCGTTCTCGGTGATGCGGCTGGCTTCGGCGCTGGCAAGCTTGTCCTTGGTCTGGCCGACGAATTCCGGCTCGCGGATGAACACCGACAGCATGCCGCCGGCCGACGTCATTACGTCGTCGCCGGTGATCAGCGCGCCCTTCTTGTTGCCGACCATCTCGGCGTAGTTCTTCAGGCCGCGCAGCAGCGCGATGCGGAAGCCTTGCTCATGGGTTCCGCCTTCCGGCGTCGGCACGGTGTTGCAGTAGGAGTTGAGAAAGCCGTCGCCGCCGAACCACGAAATCGCCCATTCCACGGAGCCGTGGCCGCCGGTTCTGTCGGTCTTGCCGGCGAAGATCTCGTCGACGACACGGCGTTCCTTGCCCAGCGATTCCGCGAGGAAATCCTTCAACCCGCCGGGGAAGTGGAACGTGGTCTCCGCCGGAATCTCGCCCTTCTCGTCCAGCAGGTCCGGCGCGCAGTGCCAGCGGATCTCGACGCCGCCGAACAGATAGGCCTTCGAGCGCGCCATCTTCAGCAGCCGGGCGGGCTTGAAGCGCGCGCCGTGGCCAAAGATCTCCGGGTCGGGACGGAAGCGGATCGTGGTGCCGCGCCGGTTGTGGACAGGCCCCGCGTTTTCCAGCTTTCCCTGGGGAATGCCGCGGATGAACGTCTGACGGTAGAGCTGGCGCGCGCGGGCGACTTCCACCTCAAGGTATTCGGACAGTGCGGTCACCACCGAAATGCCCACCCCGTGCAGCCCGCCGGAGGTCTCGTAGACCTTGCTGTCGAATTTGCCGCCGGCGTGCAGCGTCGTCATGATGACTTCGAGCGCCGACTTGTCCTTGAACTTCGGATGCGGATCCACCGGGATGCCGCGGCCGTTGTCGGTCACCGTCAGGGTGCCGTCGGCGGCCAGATCCACGTCGATCCAGGTGGCGTGACCGGCAACCGCCTCGTCCATGCAGTTGTCGATGACTTCGGCGAACAGGTGGTGCAGCGCCTTCTCGTCGGTGCCGCCGATGTACATGCCGGGGCGGCGGCGCACAGGCTCCAGGCCTTCCAGCACCTCGATGTCGGCGGCGGTGTAGTCGCCGTCATTGGAGACGGCGGGGGTCCGGGCCACGGGCACGCCGCGGCGTGCCCCGCCGGCGGCGGCCACTGCCACGGGTGTCTCGGCCTCGCTCTCAAGCGTTGTGGCGTCGGCGGATTGTTTCACGCTTTTCAACTTCGCGACGCCTTCCTCGAGGTTTTCAAAGAGATCGTCCTTGCCTGCCATTCCGTATCGCCTGTTCCTGCGGACCGGGTGCCGGTGCGCTCCGCGCAGTCCGAATCACCCCGAATGATGACAATTCGCCGCCTCCGCTGCCAGCCTGAACACTGCGTATCCCCCGTCCCAAGCACTTTGGGACGCCGATCGGGCGTCCGGAGGCCACAGGCGCGGGGCCACGGCCATGTTGCGCGCCGCGGCCGATGCCGTCCGGTGACATCGCTTGCCGGAAGGCCCTTTGCTTGGCACACTGTCGAGGCTTGGCTGAGCGTGGGTTGCAGATCACATAGGCGGTCTTGCCGTCGGAGTGAAGCCCTCGCGATCCGGCGCCGGATCCGGGCAACGGTTCTAATGGGTTTTAGGAACGACGCGCATGAGTGAAGTGGAGACGCCGCGGCTGGATGTCGGACGACCGGCGGTTGCATTCGATCTGCCCGCTACCGACGGACGCCGATACCGGTTTGGCGATGTCGCGGGCGAGAAGGGCACCGTCGTCGCCTTTATCTGCAACCATTGCCCCTATGTCCAGGCAATGATCGACCGCTTGGCCGAGGACGCGCGCGAGCTGATGGACGAGGGCATCGGGTGCGTCGCTATCTGTGCCAATGACGAGGAGGCCTATCCGGCGGATTCCTTCCCGAAAATGATCGAGTTCGCGGCGACGCACGCGCTGCCGTTTCCCTATCTGCACGACGAGGACCAGTCGGTGGCGCGCGCCTTTGGCGCCGTCTGCACGCCTGATCTTTTTGGTTTCGACGCGAAGGGAATGCTGCGTTATCGCGGGCGGCTGGATGGCGGCCGCGCCGGACCCGTGCCGGAAGGCACCCGCCGGGAGCTCGTCGAGGCCATGCGCCAGATCGCGCGCACGGGCGAGGGGCCCGTCGAGCAGATGCCGTCGATGGGATGCTCGATCAAGTGGAAAGAACAGTAGATGTATTGTCCCGCGCATTTCCGCGAGGAGCGCTGCGACGTCCTGCACGAACTCATTCGGGCGCACCCGCTCGCCACGCTGGTGTCGTTGAACGGCGATGCGTTGCAGGCAAGCCACGTGCCGCTGATGTTGCATCCGGACGCGGGCGAGCATGGCGTGCTGCGCGGTCATCTGGCGCGCGGCAATGCGCAATGGCGCGACGCGAGCACCGAGATTGAGGCGCTGGCGATGTTCCAGGGGCCGCACGCCTACATCAGCCCGTCCTGGTATCCGACGAAACAGGAAACCGGCAAGGTCGTTCCGACATGGAACTACGCCGTCGTTCATTGCCGGGGCGCCTTGCGCGTCCACGATGACGCGGAGTGGCTTGCCGGGCACGTCGCCGCGCTGACGATGGTGCACGAACGCGACCGCGCGGCGCCCTGGGCGGTGGAGGACGCTCCGGGCCGCTATATCGAGACCATGGTGCGCGGAATTGTCGGAATCGAGCTGGAAATCACGGCGATCGACGGAAAATGGAAGTTGAGCCAGAACAGAAATGCGGCCGACTATGATGGTGTCGTTGAGGGGCTGAGCGGAATGGTGCGCGCGGACGATCGGGAGACGGCCGCGATCATGCGCGACTTGAAGGCGAACGCACCGGCGTGAGGCAAGCATAAACCATGCGCCGTTTTGGGCGGACCGGCGCGATTCGGGAGGAAGACATGGTCAGTGCCACACAGGAATCGTCCCGGGAGGGACAGGCGAAACCCGTTCAGGGCCGCACGCCGCCGATTGTCATCAACACGATAACCACCGCCGACATCGGCGCGGCCTTGAGCGCCGGGTTTCGCGATTTCACCGCCGCACCCGTCTACGGGCTGTTTTTCGGCGGCTTCTATGCGGTCGCCGGGTGGCTGATCCTCGGCGTGCTGTTCTTTCTCGATCTGCATTTCATGGCCTATCCCCTGGCGGCGGGCTTCGCGCTGGTCGCCCCCTTCGTCGCCTCCGGGGTCTATGAGGTCAGCCGTCGGCAGGAGCGGGGACTGCCGTTGTCGTGGTCGGCGGTCTTCGGCGCGATCGGCGCCAGCGGCCGGCGCGACCTGGGCTGGATGGCGGTCGTCACCACCTTCACCCTGGTGATCTGGATCGAGATCGCGACCGTGATCTATCTCGTGTTCTTCGGACTGAGGCCGCTGGACTGGGGCTCGCTGATGACCGCGGTCACGAGCACCGCCAACGGATTGATTTTCCTGGGCCTGGGCAATCTTGCCGGCGCGCTGCTGGGCATCACGGTGTTTGCGATCTCGGTGGTGTCGTTTCCGCTGCTGCTCGACCGCGACATTGACTTCGTCACCGCCATGATCACCTCCGTGCGCTCGGTGATCGAGAACCCGCGCCCGATGCTGTTCTGGGCGGTGCTGATCGCTGCCGGGTTAGCCTTGAGCCTGCTGTCGCTGTTCGTCGGGCTGTTCATCGTCCTGCCGGTGCTCGGACACGCCTCGTGGCATGTCTACCGCAAGCTCATTCCGGCGGAGGAGGCCAAATCTGCTGAGCCCACCGCCTGAGGCGCGTCACCCGATCGGTTTGCGTACATCAACCGGCCGGTTCAACACCTTGGGATGTCTTGGCGAATGCGGCCCAAATGCCACATGCGCCAGGGCGTCCTGTTGGCCGCGCCCGGTCATCCCACCGGTGAGGCGTGGGCCACCGGAATCGCCCCGCTCCGCCATTCTTTCGTTCCTTTCAGGGAGATTCGTAAGGCGCGCGCGCCCATCGCCGCGGTGCGCCGCGGGTGTTTGTGGCCCCTGTGCAACAGTGGTCGCCGATTGACTCGGACTCGGCCGCCAACCCCGTTTGCCGCCGCCTTTCGGCCATGATTGTGCGGAATTTCTGCACCTGCGGAAGGGCCGTCAGTGCGGTGTCCGGAGCGGTATCTGGAATTGCCGCAACACGGACACACCTGGGTCACAACGGGGCCGCAACTGCCCCGTATGAAGATCGTGACAAGCCCGTATGAAGATCGTGACAAGAATGACGCCGGGGATACCGGATCTTTACCCCGATGCCGCATTGTCGCCTGAACGTCGAGAATCGGCGGGTGATGTGCGGTGAAGCGGACGCCGGAAACAAGCGTACCAAGCTCGCGTAGCGAGACCCTTGGAACAGTGGACACGTAATAGAATACCTGGTCATGCGGATCATATTCACAAAAACAATGCTGTCCGTTTGCATGTGCTTGAGTGCAGCCACCGCGGTCCTTGCGTTTGACCCGGCGGCGGAACCTTCCACGGCACCCGACCTTGGTGAGGCGACGACACCCCGGGAAGCCCTGCGGTTCGGCGCGCGCGCCTATTATTCCGGCGACAAGCAGGCCGCGGTGAACGCCCTGCGTTTCGCGGCCGAGAACGGCATGCCTGCGGCGCAGTGGAAGCTGGGCCGGATGTACGCCGAGGGCGATGGCGTCGCCGAGGACGATCTCAAGGCCTTTGGCTATTTCAGCCGCATCGCCAACCAGCACGCCGACGAGGGGCCGCGCTCGCCGCATGCGCCCTATGTCGCCTCCGCCTTCGTGGCGATCGGCGCCTACTACATGACCGGCATCCACGACACGGCCGTGAAACCCAACGTCCGCCGCGCGCGTGATCTGTTCAGCTACGCGGCGTCCTATTTCGGCAGCGCCGAGGCGCAGTACAATCTCGGCCGCATGTATCTCGACGGCGATGGCGGCGACAACAATCCGCATATGGCGGCTCGCTGGTTCAAGCTGGCCGCCGAGAAGGGCCATTGCCGCGCGCAGGCGATGCTTGGAAATCTTCTCTTCACCGGCGAGAAGATCCGCCAGAACCGCGCCCGGGGCCTGATGTGGCTGACGGTGGCGCGCCAGAAGGCCGGCCCCGCCGACCGCGCCTGGGTGCAGCAGATGCACGAGAAGGCCTTCGCGCTCGCCAGCGAGGACGAACGCCGCCGCGCCATGACCCTGGCCGAGGGCTGGACCCAGAAATACGCCGGCCTCAACTGAGCGGGCGTCTTGCGCCGCTTGCAGGCGCGGCGGACGGGCCGAGAGCCTCAGATCAACATTCCCGTGTCCTGAATTCTCTATATGCGCTCCATCGTCATTCCGGCGAAAGCCGGAATCCATGCCGTGGCGTGGCAGCGTGGGAAGGCCACCACGGTTGCGCCCGGTGGCTGCGCCGATTTCCGTTCGCAACCGCTTTCCCGGCCGAAGCGTATCGGTATGGATCCCGAGCCGAGCGCGGGACGTTCAGAGGCGAGAACGGCGCGCAGGCTTGGACACACCCTGCATCTTCGCCGTCAACGCGGACCTGATCCGCGCTCCGGGCCATGACGCCGCTGGGGTAGGGGTTCAAGGCTCACCGATCACGACGGCGCCTGCGGCTTCCACGGTGATGCGGGCGTGTCCGACGACGGCGCGAGTGCGGGGGTCTGTGGTGGACCATCGAGGCGAAGGCTGGCGGAGGGGCATTCGTCGGCGAGAATCGTCCAGTTGGTGTTGTTGAGCACCATGTCGCATTGCGCCAGCCGCCTGTGGCCGGCGCTGCCGATGCAGATGATGTCACCCAATTGGAAATACTTGCCGTCCGCGCGGCAGCGGCAATCCGGAGCGGCAAAGGCTCCCGTCGCCGAAACCAGAGCCCCGGCGAGCAACGCGATCAGCAATGGCAGGCGCTGTGTTATCCCATCGCGATCATGATAGCACGATTATCCGGGAATTGCGTGCGAAAGTGACCCTTGGGCAGCATGGCCGCCTGAGCGCTCGCCTTCGGCGCGGTCACGCCATTGCGGCGTCGAGATCGATCCAGATCGGTACATGGTCGGACGGCTTGTCCCAGCTGCGCACATGCGCGTCGATGGTGCAGCCGCGCAGGCGGTCGGCGGCCTGTGGCGAGAGCAGCAGGTGGTCGATGCGAATCCCGTTGTTCTTCTGCCAGGCCCCGGCCTGATAGTCCCAGAAGGTGTAGACGTCCGCGTTCTCATTGCAGGCGCGCAGGGCCTCCGTCAGGCCCAGATTGAGCAGCCCGCGGAACGCCTGCCGGCTCTCGGGCCGAAACAGCGCATCGCCCACCCATGCCTCGGGCCGCTTGGCGTCGATCGGATCGGGAATGACGTTGTAGTCGCCCGCCAGCACGAAGGCCTCTTCGTCGTCCAGAAGCACCTTGGCGCGCGCTTCCAGCCGCTCCATCCAGCGCAGCTTGTAGGGAAACTTTTCCGTATCCACCGGATTGC
This sequence comes from Breoghania sp. L-A4, assembly GCF_003432385.1. Lineage (NCBI taxonomy): Bacteria > Pseudomonadati > Pseudomonadota > Alphaproteobacteria > Hyphomicrobiales > Stappiaceae > Breoghania > Breoghania sp. L-A4. The sequence goes on from NZ_CP031841.1 coordinate 2,443,488, forward strand.
CGTTCGGCAGATACAGGCTGACGACCCGCAAGGCGCCGCGCTCGGTCGTCACCACGGCCTCGATGAAGCGCGCCTGCTCGTCCGTATCGTCGCCGGGCAGGCCCCGGGTGATCTCGTCGAACGGCAGCTTGGAGAGAATGGCGACGCCGTTGAATCCCTTCTGGCCGTGGGTCGCCAGATTGTAGCCCAGCTCCTCGAAGGCTTGCCGCGGAAAATTTTCGTCCACCGACTTGATTTCCTGCAGGCACGCGATGTCGGGATCGGCTTCCTTCAGCCACGCCAGCGCCGTGTCGATGCGCGCCTTGACGCCGTTGATGTTCCAGGTCGCGATTTTCATGGGTGCTCCGTCGGACGTGTCTGCGCCGATTCCCGGCCGGTAGCGCGATCTAACGGGAAACCGCGCGGGAAATCAAAGCGCGATACGCGAGCGGGAAGGGGATCAAACACACGATGTCACCCCGGGCTTGACCCGGGGGCTACTATACAGCTCGGCGAATGAGATCTCAGGCGATTGCGCGTGAAGAGCGGCCACCCATGTCACCGACATCGCAAAAAATGATGTCATCCCGGCCTACGAGCCGGGATCCAGTAACCATTGGCGCCGGCGAATACGCTGGGACGTGGCCATCACGTGCGGCATTGCTCGGAGCAAAACCGGAAAGCTGGCGCTTACTGGGTCCCGGCGCTCCGCTTCGCTGCGGCCGGGATGACATCGAATGATGTCTCGGGAAGCGCGGTGTTCCTCACACGGAAAAACTGGTGCCGCAGCCGCAGGCGGCGGTCGCGTTGGGGTTCTTGATCTGGAACGACTGGCCGATCAGGTCGTCGACAAAGTCGATTTCCGAGCCGTCCATGAAGGGCAGGGAGACGGTGTCGATGAGCACGGTCGCGCCGTCCTTCTCGATCACGTAGTCGTCGTCGAGCCGGTCCTTCACCAGATCGTACTTGTACTGGAAGCCCGAGCATCCGCCGCCTTCGACGGAGATGCGCAGCACGGTGCCCTGCGATTCGCTGGACAGGATTTTCGCCACCCGGCGCACGGCGCTGGGGCTGATGGAGACGGCGGGCTGTGTATCGGTGGTCATGGTTCGCTGCCGGTGTCCTGATTTTGCGAAAAATTCGCGATCCGCGCCGCCTGTCCCGCTCATCGAGTGGGGATCGGGCACGCAATCGGTTATGGTCATTGTTGGTTGAAATATATATGCGTCGAATGGAATTGCCAGTGGGGGCCACGTCAATGTGAGGGACGGGGTCGAAGAATCCCCGCATCCCCGCCCGCAATCCATCTCCTCGAAAAAGGCCGTGATGAATGAATGCGTCGCTTGAAACCGATAAGCTTGGATTTGGCGCGCAGGGTCGCGCACCTTACGCGGTGCGGCCCGAAAGCGCCCATGGCCGCAACGTGTCCGAGCCGGCAAGCCCCACGCGCACGCCGTATCAGCGCGACCGCGACCGTGTCATCCATTCCACCGCCTTCCGCCGTCTCAAGCACAAGACCCAGGTTTTCGTCTATCACGAGGGCGACCACTTCCGCACCCGGCTGACCCACACCATCGAGGTCGCCCAGATCGCCCGGTCCATCGCCCGCGCCCTGCGGCTCGACGAGGATCTCGCCGAGGCGCTGGCGCTCGCCCACGATCTCGGCCACACGCCCTTCGGCCACGAGGGCGAGGATGTGCTGGACGCCTGCATGGTGGATTTCGGCGGCTTCGACCACAACGCCCAGAGCCTGCGGGTCGTCACGGCGCTGGAACGCCGCTACGCGCAGTTCGACGGCCTCAACCTGTGCTGGGAGACGCTCGAGGGCCTGGTCAAGCACAACGGCCCGCTGACCGATCGCGCCGGCGTCCCGTCGGCCGTTATGCGGGCAAGGGACTGCCGTTTGCCATCCGCGAGGCGGCGCGCGACCACGACCTGATGCTGTGGTCCTGGCCGAGCGCCGAGGCGCAGGCGGCCGCGATCGCCGACGACATCGCCTATGACGCCCATGATCTCGACGACGGCCTGCGAGCCGGTCTGTTCCATCTCGACGATCTCAAGGGCGTGCCGCTGGTCGGCGCGATCCTGGCCGAGGTCGACGGCAAATATCCCGGTCTCGAGGAGCCGCGCCGTATCCATGAGGTGGTGCGCCGGGTGATCACCCGTCTGGTGGAGGATGTGATCGCCGAGGCGGTCGCGCGGCTGGCCCGGCTCGTGCCGCGGACGGTCGATGACATCCGCGAGGCGGGCGAACAGATGGTCGGCTTCTCGCCGGCCATGGCGGAGGCGGAAAAGCAGGTGAAGGCCTATCTCTTCGCCAACATGTACCGCCATGCGGAGGTGCTGAAGGTGCGCGAGCAGGTGGCGCGCGTGATGCGCGATCTCTTCGCCCACTTCAAGGCGCATCCCGACACGTTGCCCGACGAGTGGGCACAGGATCTGGAGGCGGCCACCGAGACGCAATTGAGCCGCCGCGTGTGCGATTATATCGCCGGCATGACCGACCGCTACGCCATGGACGAGCACCGGCGGCTGTTTGACGACACCCCGGATTTGCGCTAGGCGAGCGGCCAATTGATGTTCCGCGAAACGCGGACAAGAGACGCTGGCGCGGCGCCGACAAACTTCGCGCCGGATGAAGGCGTCCAACAGGCCCTGGTGAGTTCATGAACATTTTCGCTGATTTTACCGGCCGCGTCCGGTCTGCCGTCGGTGCGCTGGACCTGACAACGGTCTCCGGCGAGGCGCTTGATCTGTCCCGCGCCGTGGTCGAGCCGCCGCGCGACGCCTCGCACGGCGATCTGGCGACCAACGCGGCGATGGTGCTGGCCAAGCAGGTCGGCATGAAGCCGAGGGATCTGGCGGAGATGATCGCGGACCGGCTGCGCGCCGATGCCGACATCGCCTCGGTCGAGATCGCCGGTCCCGGCTTCATCAACCTGCGTCTCGTGCCGGTCTTCTGGACGAAGGTGGTCGCGGCCATCCTCGGCGAGGGGGCCGACTACGGCCGCAGCACGCAGGGCGCGGCGCTCAAGGCAAATGTGGAATATGTCTCCGCCAACCCCACCGGCCCGATGCACGTCGGTCACTGCCGGGGCGCCGTCTTCGGCGACGCGCTTGCCCGGCTGCTGGCCTATGCCGGCTGGGATGTGACCCGCGAGTACTACATCAATGACGCCGGCTCGCAGATCGAGGTGCTGGCCCGCTCCGTCTTCCTGCGCTACCGCGAGGCCCTCGGCGAGGACATCGGCGAGATCCCCGCGGGGCTGTATCCCGGCGACTATCTCGTGCCGGTCGGTGAGGCCCTGGCCGGGAAATTCGGCGAGACGCTGAAAGCGATGGCCGAGTTCGAGTGGATGGAGATCGTCCGCGATTTCTCCATCGACGCGATGATGGAGCTGATCCGCCAGGATCTGGCGCTGCTCAACGTGCATCACGATGTGTTCTTCTCCGAGCGCATGCTGCACGGCAAGGGCGGCGACATCGAGGAGATGCTGGCCGAGTTTGTCGAGCGCGATCTGGTCTACGAGGGCGTGCTGCCGCCGCCCAAGGGCCAGCTTCCCGACGACTGGGAGGAGCGTGAGCAGACCCTGTTCCGCGCCACGGATTTCGGCGACGACGTCGACCGCCCCTTGAAGAAGTCCGATGGCTCCTACACCTATTTCGCGGCGGATGTGGCGTATTTCCGCTCGAAATTCCGGCGCGGCTTCGACGAGATGATCTTCGTGCTCGGCGCCGATCACGGCGGCTACGTGAAGCGGCTCGAGGCCGTCGGCCGGGCGATCTCCGGCGGCAAGGCCAAGGTCATTGTGCGGCTGTGCCAGCTTGTAAAACTGTTCCGCGGCGGCGAGCCGGTGCGCATGTCCAAGCGCTCGGGCGATTTTATCACCCTGCGCGAGGTGGTGGAGGAAGTGGGCCGCGATCCGGTGCGCTTCATGATGCTCTACCGCAAGAACGACGCGCCGCTGGACTTTGATTTCCAGAAGGTCACCGAACAGTCGAAAGACAATCCTGTCTTTTACGTGCAATATGCTCATGCGCGGTGCGCCTCGGTGTTCCGTCAGGCGGCGCGCGAGCTGCCGGACGCGGATATTTCCGACGAGGCGCTGCGCTGCGCGGATCTTGCGCAACTGACCGATGAAGGGGAACTGGCGTTGATCGCCAAGCTGGCCGAGTGGCCCCGGGTCATCGACACCGCAGCGGAAGCGCATGAACCGCATCGGGTGGCGTTTTATCTTTATGAACTGGCCAGCGCGTTGCATGGGCATTGGAACCGCGGCAAGGATTTGCCCCAATTACGTTTTATTAACGCCAGTGACACAATGTTAACCCTGTCGCGACTGGCGCTCGTTCGCTCTGCCTCGACAGTGCTGGCCTCCGGGCTGGCGGTGTTGGGCGTCGACGCGCCACAGGAAATGCGCTGATCAGCGCGAAGCACGTGTATATTTCCCGGCGTTCTTGAAGGACCTGGTTCTTGAGGGATGTTGATCGGATCGGCCATTGTTCTTCGAGCCCGCGGGTCTTGGGGTTGCCGGGAAATCAAAGGTATAGCGCTTAACTCATGGCCGACAGAAACTCGCCGCCGACCTCTGGGAACCAACGTGAGGATTTGCAGCCGCAAGCGGATGCCAATCCCTATTCGTATGATCATGACGCGGCCGAGGATCCGCTGGTCGAGTTGGCCCGCATTGTCAGCGAGACCGGCCGTGCTCAGCCCGACAGGGGAGCCGCCGCGCCCCATGCGCCGCAAGCCGCGCCAGATGTGCGCGCTCCCGATCCTTACTCCCCCGATCCCTACGCCTCGGATCCTCCGGCGCGGGACCCCTATCTCGCCGACCCTTACGACCCGGACCCCAATACGCCGGATCTCTATGCGTCGGAGCCGCAGCCCGCCGCGCCGCGCGTCCATTTGCCGGACAATTTCGCCGACGGTCTCGAGGCCGAGCTGATGGCCGAATTGCGGCCTTCGTATCAGGAACAGCCGTATTATTCCGAGGAGGCCGCTCATCCGGATGCCGGTCAGCCGCAGGGCTACAATCCCGCCGATGCGGACTATGCGGTGGACCCGGTGCGGTCCGCGTCCGATGCCTCTGTAGATGCGCCGGTTCGCGCGCCGCGCGATGACCGGTCGGGCTTCGGGCAGGGCGGTTTCACGCTTGGCCGCGACACATCGTTTGCCTCGCCCCAGGCGCCACGCGCGGATCCCGCGCCGTTGGATGAGCCCGATTATGGTCAGGGCGATTTGTATGCCGTGACGCCGCCGGCCGGCGAGTATGCGCCCGAACCGGCGTTCGTTCCAGAATCCGCCTTCACCGGCGAGCCCCACCGTGAGCCGTCAGCGCTGCGCGAGCCCGTGTTCACGCACGAGCGGGCTGCTGGGCCGTCGTTGAGCCCGGCTCCGCGAAGCGCACCGGCCCGCGAGCCGTCCTTCGGGCAGGTCCCCGAGGCGCCGCGCGACGATGTCGACGACATGGCCTGGCCCGCCGCCGAGCGGGCCATCTCCAATGCCTCGGGTGACTACTATGCTGATGGCGTGGATCAGGCGGATGCGCCGTCCGACGACAGTTTCGATGACCTTTTCGAGCCGGACTCCGGTTACGCGCCCGGCGTGTCGCCGGAACACGTGCTGCCGCCGCATTCGCAGGCCGAGCGCGAGGTTGCGCCGGCGCGGCGCTCCTCGAGCCGCGGCCTGGTCGTGGTCGGCAGCGTCGTGGCGGTCGTGGCGCTGGGCGCTGGCGGCTTTCTGCTCACCGGATTGTTTGGCGATGACGGCCCGGTCGGCCCGGCGGCGGTGATCACCGCCGATTCCGGCCCCTTCAAGGTTTTCCCGACCGAGCAGTCCGGCGAGGCGGCGTCTCCGAGCAAGGCGATTTATGATCGCGTGGGCGGCGTCGCGGCTCCGCGCCAGGAACAACTGGTCTCGCGTGAGGAAGAGCCGCTCGCGACCGTGCCAACGACCAACGGTTCGCAGCCGCGTCAGGTGACCGGCGAGACCTCGGAGGCCGGTGAGCCAGTGACCGCCAACGGTTTGCCGCGCCGGGTGCGCACCGTCGTGGTGCGGCCCGACGGAACCATCATCAACGCTCCCGACGAGGTGGAAGCGGAATCGAACGTGGTGGCCATCAACCCGCTGCCCGAGACATCGCCGCCCGGCACGTCCGAGCCCGCAGGCGTGTCCACCGAAACGATTGCTCCCGACGGACCGTTCGGCGCCGACACGGCTGATCTGACCACCGGCGACACCACTGACGCGGCAGCCACGGATGGCGCGACGGCGTCCGGCGCCGCGATCGACATTACGCCGCGTCCCAAACCCGAGAGCGTCCAGGCGGCCGCGGCCCCGGCGCAGGACACGCCGCAGCCGGTCCAGAACGACGGCCCGCTGGATCTCTCCGGCGGCAACCAGTCGGCGGCGGTCAGTCCAGCCCCCGCTGCGCAGCCGTCCGCACCGGCGCGGGACGTGTCGGTTCCGGCGGGCGCCTACTTCGTCCAGATTTCGTCGCAGCGCACGCGTGATCAGGCCGAATCCTCCTATGCGTCGATGCAGCGGCGGTATCCGTCCGTGCTCGGCGGCGTATCCTCGGTCATTCAGGAGGCCGATCTCGGCGATCGCGGTGTCTTCTACCGGGTCCGGATCGTCGCTGACAGCCAGAGCGAGGCCAACCAGCTCTGCGAAAGCCTTAAGGCCGCCGGTGGCGATTGTTTCGTGCGCCGCGCGCAATAGGGTCGCGCGTCATCAACAGGCGGGCCGGATTGTCGGCCCGCCGCGAAGACTTCCATTCCAGAAAACGCCGCCTCTCACGTCCGGCCGGAACACGCCATGACCTCAAAAGCCTTCATCACCGGCTGCGCGGGCGCGGTCCTGACATCTGACGAGCGGGCCTTCATCCGCGATGAACGCCCCTGGGGGCTGATTCTCTTCGCCCGCAACTGCATGGAGCCCGCCCAGATCCGCGACCTGGTGGCGGCGTATCGCGCCTGTGTGGGCCGGGGCGACGCGCCGGTTCTGATCGATCAGGAGGGTGGCCGGATCCAGCGCCTGAAACCGCCGCACTGGCCGGCCTATCCGCCGGGCCGGAGCTACGGCGAGCTCTTCTCGCGGGATCCGGCGCGCGGCAGACGCGCGGCCTGGCTCGGCGCGCGGCTGATCGCGGCGGATCTCGCTGCACTCGGAATCAACAGCGACTGTCTGCCGCTGCTCGACGTTCCGGTGCCCGGAGCGCATGATATCATCGGCGATCGCGCCTACGGCGAGGATGTGGATACGGTCAGCACGCTGGCGCGCGAATGCGCCGACGGTCTTCTGGCGGGCGGCGTGCTGCCGGTTGGCAAGCACATTCCTGGCCATGGCCGGGCGCATGTGGACAGCCACCTGGAGCTGCCGGTGGTCGACACGCCGGAAGCGGAGCTCGACCGCAGCGATTTCGAGCCGTTCCGCCGCCTGGCGGACCTTCCCCTGGCGATGACCGCGCATGTGATCTACGAATCCCTGGATGCGGCCAACCCGCGACCTGTTCGCGCGAAGTCATTGCGCGGATCATTCGCGGCGCGATAGGCTTCGACGGCTGTCTGATGAGCGACGACGTGTCCATGAAGGCGCTGCATGGCAGTATGGAGGCGCGGGTGGCGGCCTTGTTCGAGGCAGGATGCGATCTCGCGCTGCACTGCAATGGCGATTTTGACGAAATGTGCGCTGTGGCCGCCGGATCGCCGGTGCTCGCCGGCGAGGCCCTGAGGCGCGCGGACGTCGCCCTTGGCGCACTGGCGCCGGCGCAGCCGCTGGACGAGCCCGCGGCGCGCGAGGAATTCGCTGAGCTGATGGCGGCGGTCGCATAAGACGGCCGCGGAACATGGACTGATCCCGGATACGCTACGGGGATCGAGCGAGGAGAGACCCGGCGATGGCTGGCGATGACGGGCGGTCGATGGAGGATCTGCTGTCTTCGGCGCAGTCGCGCGACCGGGAGGCCGAAGGTCCGGCGCTGGTCGTAGATGTCGACGGCTATGAGGGACCTCTGGACCTGCTCTTGACGCTTGCGCGCAACCAGAAGGTCGATCTGGCGAAGATTTCCATTCTGGCGCTCGCCGAGCAGTATCTCGCCTTCGTGCATGAGGCGCGCAAGCTGCGGCTCGAACTGGCCGCCGACTATCTGGTCATGGCGGCGTGGCTGGCCTATCTGAAATCGCGGCTGCTGCTGCCCGCCCAGAAGGACGACGACGAGCCCAGCGGCGAGGAGCTTGCCGCGGCGCTCGCCTTCCGCCTGCGGCGTCTGGAGGCGATGCGCGAGGTCGCGGCGAAGATCATGAACCGCAACCGGCTGGGCCGGGACATTTTCGCCCGCGGGCATCCCGAAACCGCTTCCATCGTCAAGAAGAGCGAATGGGACGCGACGATCTACGACCTTTTGACGGCCTACGCCGCGCAGCGTCAGCGCCGCTCGGTAACCTCGGTGCGGGTGCAAAGGCGCACCGTCTGGGCGCTGCAGGACGCCCGTGCGCTTCTCACCCGCCTCATCGGCGTCACCACCGACTGGACGCCGATCGACTCGTTTCTTATGGAGTATCTCGTGGTCCCCGAGGAACGCACGACAGTCATGGCGAGTTCGTTTTCCGCGAGCCTGGAGCTGGTGAAGGAAGGCATGATCGAGATCCGCCAGTCCGGTTCCTTCTCGCCGCTCTACGTGCGCACGCGCGACAGCGCCTCGCGCGCGGGACGCGACACCGAAACCGGATCGCACAGGGAACCGGCCCGCGGCACAGGGGATACCAGCGTCAATGACTGAGAACGGCGAGCATTTGGGCGCCGCGGCCGGCGAGACGCGGGACAATGTGACCAGCCTGTCGCCCTCGCATCACCGCTTCGAGCTGCGCATGCTGGAGGCGCTTCTGTTCGCCTCCGCGGAACCCCTGGGCGACAAGGAACTGGCCGAGCGCATGCCCGAGAACGTCGATGTGGCTGCGCTCGTCGGCGAACTGCAGGCGGCTTACGCCGGGCGTGGCGTCAATCTGGTCCGCGTCGCGGGAAAATGGGCGTTCCGAACGGCCGACGATCTGTCGTTTCTGCTCCAGCGCGAGGCGATCGAGCAGAAGAAGCTCTCGCGCGCCGCGCTTGAAACCCTCGCCATCATCGCCTACCACCAGCCCGTCACCCGCGCGGAGATTGAAGACGTGCGCGGAGTCTCCATATCCAAGGGAACGCTGGATGTGCTGCTGGAGACCGGCTGGGTGCGCCTGCGCGGCCGCCGCCGCACTCCCGGAAGGCCAATCACCTACGGCACGTCGGACGCGTTTCTGGAACATTTCGCGCTCGATGCCATCGGCGACCTGCCGGGTCTGGAAGAGCTGCGCGGGGCCGGGCTTCTTGACAGCGCGGTGCCGGTGAACTTTCTGGTGCCGCAGCCGAACGACGATCCGGATCTGGCCGAGGACGAGGATCCGCTGACCGATCAGGACATGTTCGATGCGGGCATTCTCACTGGTGACGACGACGACCGGGATTAGCCCCGGATGATTTCGAGACGCTGCGACGGTTTCCGCGACGCGCAACCAAGAGAAAACCCTTTGAAAGACCGATCGCTGTGAATGTGAACGCAAAGGCCGATCCCACGCACTGGGGCCGGCGCGGCACGGCCGCGGCCACCATTGCCGCGCGGCTGTCGTTCTCCGGCATCTGCCACGACTACGACGGCCAGCCGTCGGTGCGCGATATCTCCATCGATGTCGATCCGGGCGAGGTGCTGTGCCTGCTGGGGCATTCGGGCTGCGGCAAGACGACCCTGCTGCGCATCGCCGCCGGTGTGGAGCGGCAGACATCCGGCCTGGTGATGATCAACGGCCGCGAGGTCGCCGGTCCCAACACGTTTCTGGCGCCGGAAAGGCGCGGCGTCGGCCTGATGTTCCAGGATTACGCGCTGTTTCCGCATCTGACGATCCTGCAGAACGTCTGTTTCGGCCTGACCGGCCTGCCGCGCGCGGAGGCCGAGCGTGAAGGCCTGAGCGCGCTCGCCCGCGTCGGGCTGGAGGCCTATGCCGCCGACTATCCCCATTCGCTTTCGGGCGGCGAGCAGCAGCGCGTGGCCCTGGCCCGCGCCATCGCGCCGCGTCCGGCCGTGGTGCTGATGGACGAGCCGTTCTCCGGCCTCGACCGGCGGCTGCGCGACAATGTGCGCGACGAGACGCTGGCGGTGCTGCGCGAGACCCGCGCCACCTGCATCGTGGTCACCCACGATCCGGAGGAGGCCATGCGCATGGGCGACCGCATCGCCTTGATGCGCGCCGGCCGGCTGGTGCAGATCGGTCCGGCGGATACGCTCTATGACAATCCTGTCGACGTATTCGCCGCGCGCTTCTTCTCCGAACTCAACGAGGTGAGCGGCGTCGCCCGGGGCGGGCGAGCCGAAACGCCGGTCGGCATCTTCGACTGCGAGGGCGTCGCTGACGGCGTCGATGTTGACATCTGCCTGCGGCCCCAGGGAATTGAGGTGATGGCGGACAGCGGCGCGCAAGCGGATGACGCGGCGTTGCAGGGACGGGTCACGCGCACCCGGTTTCTGGGTGAGGTGGACCTGCTGGACATCGCGGTTTCCGGTCTCGATCTGCCGCTCAAGGCGCGGGTGCGCGAGCGCGGGCGGTTTCGTGTCGGCGACGATGTCACGCTGGCCTTCGATCCGACAGATATTCTCGTCTTTCCGCGCGCGGACGGGCTGAAACCGGTTGCGGCGGGGGACGGGACGGCTTAAGTGCAGTGGTATGCGGGTCGGGAACGCCGCTGCGCAAGCGCGATCCTGAACGACAACGGACTTATCGGGAGTGGTCCACATGGGTTTGAGTATCTGGCAAATTCTGATCATCGCGGTTGTGGTGGTCCTGCTTTTCGGTCGCGGCAAGATCTCCGAGCTGATGGGCGATGTCGCCAAGGGCATCAAGAGCTTCAAGAAGGGCATGGCCGAAGACGAAACGGACGTGGCCGACACGAGCAAGACCATCGAGCATACGGACGCTCAAACCGTCTCCGCCAAAAAGGCGGAAGACCAGTCCAAGGCAGGCTGAACCAGGCACGGGCGGCGCGCCGCCCCTGAGGTTCGTCAAACAGGCGGCTGTTGATGTTCGATATCGGCTGGACGGAGCTGTTGGTGGTCGCCACGGTGGCAATTGTCGTGGTGGGACCCAAGGATCTGCCGCGCATGCTGCGGACCTTCGGGCAGACGGTGGGGAAACTGCGGCGTATGGCCGGAGAGTTCCAGTCCACCTTCAACGACGCTATTCGCGATGTTGAGAAACAGGCGGATATCGACGAGATGCGCAAGGCCGCCGACAAGGCCGCCAACTTCGACCCTCTCGGCGACATCAAGAAATCCTTCGATCCGGTGTCCAAGGCCGCCGCGGACATCAAGAAGGACCTGAGCGAGCCCGCCGTGGTCGGCAAGCCGTCGGCCGCGAAGGTGCCGCCCTCGGCAACCGAAAAGCTCGTGCCGGACAAGGCCGCTGTGGACAAGTCCGCTGCCGGGTCCTCCGCAAGCACGGCCAAACCGGCCGCTGCCGGGTCCTCCGCCTCAAAAAAGTCTGCGTCCGCGACGCCCGCTGCCAGGAAGGCTCCGGCCCACAGGAAGCCCGCGGCGAAGCCGGCCGCCAAGGCGCCGGCCAAGGCCGCCGCCACGAAGAAGACCTCTGCGTCCAAGGCAGCGCCGAAGACCGCCAAGACCAAGGCGGCCAGCACCGCTGAGGGCGCCGGAGACATCAAATCATGAGCGACGACGATATCGAAGCTTCAAAGGCTCCGTTGCTTGAGCATTTGATCGAGCTGCGTCAGAGGCTGATGAAGTCGATCATCGCGATTGCGATCGCCTTTGTGGTGTGTTTCTACTTCGCCTCCGATATCTTCAATATCCTGATCGTTCCCTACGAGCAGGCCGCCGGTTCCGAGCATCCGATTGAGATGATCTACACGGCGCCGCAGGAATTTTTCTTCACGCAGTTGAAGCTGGCGCTGTTTGGCGCGCTGTTCATCGCCTTTCCCGTGATCGCCTCGCAGATCTACATGTTCGCGGCTCCGGGTCTCTACAAGAACGAACGCTCCGCCTTCCTGCCGTATCTCTTCGCGACGCCGGTGTTGTTCGCCTGTGGCGCGGCGCTGGTCTATTTCTTCGTCATGCCCATGGCCATGACGTTCTTCCTGTCGATGGAGCAGGCGGGCGGGGAGGGCATCGCGGCGATCAAGCATTTGCCGCGGGTGTCGGAGTATCTCGGCCTGATCATGATTTTGCTGTTCGCCTTCGGGATGGTGTTCCAGCTGCCGGTGGCGCTGACGCTGCTCGCCCGCGCCGGCATGGTTTCCAGCACGACATTGCGCGAAAAGCGCAAATGGGCGGTGGTGATCACCTTCATCGTCGCTGCGGTCCTGACCCCGCCGGATCCGATCACCCAGATCGGCCTCGCGATCCCGACGCTGCTTCTCTACGAATTTTCCATCTTCGCGGTGGTCTATGTGGAGCGCAAACGCGCGGAAAAAGAGGCCGAGCGCGCCGAGGAGGTTTGATCCTGCGCACGCAATCGGTCATACACGGGCACGTTCACGGGCTTGGTGACCGGTCGCCTCGGCGCGCTGGACGCCCGCCCCTAGCAATTGCCTGACACTAGTCTGCCTGGGTGTGACCGATGTTTGATATCAGATGGATCCGAAGCAATCCGGACGCATTCGACCGCGCGCTGGAAAGCCGTGGCGCGGAGCCGCAGGCCGCGCGCCTGGTGGCGTTCGACGATGCGCGCCGCGCGCATGTCGCCAAGCTGCAGGAAGCCCAGGAGCGCCGCAACGCCGCCTCCAAGGAGATCGGCAAGGCCAAGGGATCGGGTGACAATGACCGCGCCCAGGCGCTGATCGACGAGGTCGCGCAGATCAAGGCCTTCATCCAGAGCGGCGAGGACGAGGAGCGTGCGCTGAGCGCGGCGCTCGACGACGCCATGGCGGCGATCCCCAACATTCCGCTCGACGATGTGCCGGTGGGCAAGGACGAGACCGGCAACGTCTTCTATCGCGCGCATGGCGACAAGCCGGCGCTCGATTTCGAGGCGAAGGAGCATTTCGAGATTTCCGGCCTGCAGGACGGGCTGGACTTCGGGACCGCCGCGAAACTCTCGGGCAGCCGCTTCGTGATCCTGAAGGGTCAGCTTGCTGCGCTCGAGCGCGCGCTCGGCCAGTTCATGATCAACCTGCACACCCGCGAGAACGGCTATCTCGAGGTCTCGCCGCCGCTTCTGGTGCGCGACGAGGCGCTGTTCGGCACCTCGCAACTGCCCAAGTTCTCCGAGGATCTGTTCAAGACCACCGATGGCCGCTGGCTGATTCCGACTGCGGAGGTGCCGCTGACCAATCTCGTGCGCGAGGAGATCCTCGACGAGAAGGTGCTGCCCATGCGGGTCACCGCGTTGACCTACTGCTTCCGCTCGGAGGCCGGCTCCTCGGGACGCGACGTGCGCGGCATGCTGCGCCAGCACCAGTTCCAGAAGTGCGAGCTGGTCTCCATCACCCGGCCCGAGGAATCGGAAGCCGAACTCGAGCGCATGCTCGGCTGCGCGGAAGAGGTGCTCAAGCAGATCGGCCTGCATTACCGCGTCGTGACCCTGTGCACCGGCGACATGGGTTTTGGCGCCCGCAAGACCTACGACATCGAGGTCTGGCTGCCTGGACAGGACGCCTATCGCGAGATTTCGAGCTGCTCGGTCTGTGGTGATTTCCAGGCCCGGCGCATGAATGCCCGCTTCCGTCCGAGGACGAGAAGGGCCTCAAGTTCGTGCACACGCTCAACGGCTCCGGCATCGCTGTCGGCCGCGCGCTGATCGCGGTTGTCGAGAACTACCAGAACGCGGACGGCACGGTCACCGTGCCCGAGGTGCTGCGGCCGCTGATGGGCGGGCTCGCGGTCATCGGCGCGCCGGCGGTCTGACACCATTCGACGGTCGCCACGGGAGACAGCATGCGCATTCTGATCACCAACGACGATGGCATCAACGCGCCGGGTCTTGCGGTTCTTGAACGCATCGCCCGGACGCTGTCGGAGGATGTCTGGGTCGTGGCGCCCGAGACGGACCAGAGCGGCGTGGCGCATGCGCTGTCGCTCAATGATCCGTTGCGGCTGCGCGATCTCGGGCAGAATCGCTTCGCCGTGCGCGGTACGCCGACCGATTGCGTGATCATGGGCGTGCGCGAGATCATGCGCGATGCGCCTGATCTGGTGCTGTCGGGCGTCAATCGCGGCGGCAATCTGGCCGAGGACGTGACCTATTCCGGCACCGTCGCCGGCGCCATCGAGGGCACCATTCTGGGCATCCGCTCGGTGGCCCTGTCGCAGGCCTACGGCTGGGAAACGCGCGACAATCCCAGCTATGAGGCGGCCGAACACCACGCGCCGGCGCTTGTCGAGAAGCTGGTGTCGATGCAGACGCCCGCCGGAACGCTGTTCAACGTCAATTTCCCCGCCCGCGCGCCCGATGCGGTCGGCGGCGTCGAGATCACCGCGCAGGGCAAGCGTAATCCCGATTCGCTCTATATTGATGCCCGCACGGACGGGCGCGGCAATCCCTATTACTGGCTGGCCTTCCAGCGCACCGAGATGGATCCGGCCAAGGGCACGGACCTGCACGCCATCATGAATGGCAACATCTCCGTGACGCCACTGCGGCTCGACATGACGGATCACGAATTCATGCGAAATCTCTCCGATAAGCTTGCATAATGACGTCGGGGCGCGTTGCCGTCCGGCGACATGCCGGCCGGCTCCTGGCGCGCCTTGAACGCCGGGCGCGGGCGTGCCGGCCTTCGGGTAGGGCTCCGGCGCCCTCGGCGTGACGCCTCTCAAACCGCGTGGAGCCGCGCATGGCGGGATCTGACCGCAAGGCCGACGGCACGGGCACCGGCCGGGATACGGCCGCCCCGATGACGCGCAGTCCCGCGCGCGGCTGCAGAGCGAGCGCGAGGCCTGCCTGTCGCTGATCATGCAGCTGCGCGCCCGCGGCGTCAGTGACGCGCGGCTGCTCAGCGCCATCGAGCGCGTGCCCCGGCGTCTGTTTCTCGCCGCCCGCCAGCATGTGCTTGCCTATGTGGACACCCAGCTTCCTATCGAATGCGGCCAGAGCATTTCCGCGCCCTCGACCATCGCCACCATGCTGGAGCATCTGAAAGTCGGCGCGCGGGACTCCGTTCTGGAGATCGGCACGGGCTCGGGCTACCAGGCGGCGCTGCTGTCGCATCTGGCGGCCAGGGTGGTGACGCTGGAACGCTACCGCACTCTGGTGGAACTCGCCCGCCAGCGCTTGGCGACGCTGCGCATGGACTCCGTTCAGGTGGAACTGGCCGACGGACTGCTGGGCTGGGCGAAGGAGGCGCCCTTTGGCCGAATCATCGTGACCGGCAGTGTCGAGGCGATCCCGGAGGCGCTGAAGGCACAGCTCGATCCCGATGGCGGCGTGCTGATCGCGCCGGTCGGCGTCCCGGGTCAGCCGCAAAAACTGACGCGCGTCGTGCGCAGCGGCGACGATTTCGCGCAAACCGAGGTCGCGCCCGTGCGTTTCGTGCCGATGGTGGCGGGGATCGCCGCGCGGCTCTGACGCCGCATCGCTCGTATCGGTGGTTACCACAACCGGTCCGGCTTTAAAGCTTTATCAACGTTACCGGTATTAACTATGGGCCTGTCTTCAAATGCGTAGATCGAATTTGAGTAGAGCCTATGTCCCGCACCGAGTACACGTTTCGCTCCCGGTTGATGTCCCGCGTCGCAGTGATTGCGCTCGTCTCGGGCCTTGCTGCCGGTTGTAGCAGTGGCGTCGAGCGTTTTGGCGGTCCGATCTATACCGGCGGCACGCAGAATCAAAAAGACATCCTTGGCGGCCCGTCACCCAGCCAAGCTATGACGACATTCTCATGTCCTCCAATCCTGACGATGTCACCGGCTCGGTCAACACCGGCAATACCTCGCGCTACGCGAACACCGGCTACGCAAGCAACAGCGCCGTGCAGCGCGGCGTGCTGCCGTCGTCCTCCGGGACGAACCGGGGCGTGCCGATCGTCGCGGCGCAGGGGCCGCAGCCCGTGCCGCTGTACACCGGCTCCGTTTCGCCGCGCTCGAACGCCGTCGACACCAGGCGCCCCAGACCCGTACCACACAGTCCCAACCCGCCAAGCCGGGCTGGACGACTGCCGGCGGCACCTGGGTGACGCTGGAGCGTGGCGAAAGCGTTCAGACCGCCTCGCGCCGCTACGGCGTGCCGGTGAGCGCGATCCAGGCGGCCAACGGTCTCAACGGCGATCCGAATTTTCCGCGTGAAGGTCAGCGTCTGATCATCCCGTCCTACAATCACGGCTCATCGGTGCAGGCCAACGCGCTGCCCACGCCGCAGCGCCCGCAGGCGCCCGACGCCCGCGACACGGCCTCCAACGTGAAGCCGGTGCGCACCAGAACGGTCCGCGTCGCCTCCAATGCCGACGTGGTGCCCGATCCCAAGCCGATGCGTCCGCGCGTGGTGAACTCCGCGCCGGTGCGTGCCGTCGCGCCGTCGCAGGTTTCACGCGTCGAGGCTCCGTTGGAGGAGCCGCGCCGCAAGCCCGCCGCCTCTGCTGCCTACACCCGCACGACGCGCGCCACCGAAACCGCTCCCGCGGCGCCGATCGCGGTGAGCCCGAAACTCCGCCCCAAGGTTTCCCGTCCGGTGCGGTCGGAGCCTGAGCGCGCCGCGTCGCGCGAGGAAGAGGCATCGGGGAACCAGATCGCCAACATTACCGCGCAGCCGGATCCCGAAACCACCGAATCGGTTGGTGACAGCAATGCGAACCGCTTCCGCTGGCCCGTGCGTGGTCGGGTGATCTCCAGCTTCGGCCGCAAGGCCGGCGGGGCGCGCAACGACGGCATCAATCTGGCCGTGCCGGAAGGCGCGCAGATCCGCGCTGTGGAAAGCGGCACGGTGATTTACTCGGGCAACGAATTGAAGGGCTACGGCAATCTGGTGCTCATCCGGCACGAGGACGGCTGGGTCTCGGCCTACGCGCACAACAGCGAGCTGATGGTCCGGCGCGGCGACACGGTCCGCCGGGGCGATGTGGTTGCCGCCGCCGGCTCCACCGGCTCCGTCAGCCAGCCGCAGCTCCACTTCGAGCTGCGCCGCGGCAACAAGCCCGTCGATCCGCTGCAGTATCTCTCCAAGGTCTGACGCCAGGGTCCGCGGTGCCGTGCTGGCCCGCCTGAAGGATTGGGCGCGCATCGTCAAACGCGACGTGCTTGCCGTCTATCTGGCGGGCCGTGATCCGCGGGTGCCGTGGTATGCGAAGGTCCTGGCCGCCGTGGTGGCTGGATACGCGCTCTCACCGATCGACCTGATTCCCGACTTCATCCCGCTGCTCGGCTATCTGGACGACGCAGTCATTGTTCCGCTCGGCATTCTGCTGGTCATCCGGCTGATCCCGCCCGAGCTCATGGCCGAACATCGCGCCGCCGCCGAGGCGATGCGATCAAGGCCGGTCAGCCTGTGCGCCGCGGCAGCCGTCGCCGCCGCGTGGATCGCGTCGATCGCGCTGTGCGGCTGGCTTTTCTGGCGCTCCTGACCGTCCCGCCAACCCCCACACGCTACTCCGTCAGCGGCACGCCGAGGCGTCCCGCCAGATCCTGGATGTACTGCCAGGCGACGCGGCCGGAGCGGGCGCCGCGGGTCGCCGACCATTCCAGCGAATCCCGGCGCATCTCCTCTTCGGAAATGTCGATCTTGAAGTGGCGGCAGTAGCCGCGCACCATCTCCAGATAGTCGTCCTGGCTGCACTTGTGGAAGCCGATCCACAGGCCGAATCGGTCCGACAGCGACACCTTTTCCTCTGTCGCCTCGCTCGGATTGATCGCCGTGGAGCGTTCGTTCTCCATCATGTCGCGCGGCAAAAGATGGCGGCGGTTCGATGTGGCGTAGAACAGCACGTTGTCCGGGCGTCCTTCGACGCCGCCCTCGAGCACCGCCTTCAGGGACTTGTAGGACGCGTCGTTGCCGTCGAACGACAGATCGTCGCAGAACACGATGAAGCGCATGGCGCTGCCGCGCAGCAGCTTCATCAGCGCCGGCAGGCTTTCGATGTCCTCGCGGTGGATCTCGATGAGCTTGAGCGGTCCCTTGCCCTCCCTGGCCCGCTGTTCATTGACCAGCGCGTGGCTCGCCTTCACCAGCGACGATTTGCCCATGCCGCGCGCGCCCCACAACAGCACGTTGTTGGCTGGCAGCCCGCCCGCGAAGCGCTCGGTGTTGGAAATCAGCGTGTCGCGCATGCGGTCCACCGCCTGCAGCAGCACCATGGCCACTCGGTTGACGCTTTGCACCGGGTCCAGCGTCTGCGTGGCGGGCGCCCAGACGAAGGCGTCGGCCGCGTCGAAGTCGGGGCGGGGGGCACGGCGGGCACGGCGCGCTCGATCAGCGCGATAAGCGTGTCGAGACGTCGGGTCAGTTCGGTGAATTCGGAAGGTGCGGTCATGGCGGGGTGCTCGGCCGGTGGTTGATCTGCTCCGCGTCGGGCCGGGACGCCGCGGGCGGTGTCCGCGCGGCCGGCCCCATGCGCGGCGAATCCGTCGCGGCCCTCGGGCCGCCCGGAGTCAACAGCCTGTAGCACGGGCCGCGTGTGAATCAAAAGACGGGCTCGCGCCCCCGGTAAGGCATGCCGTCCCTTGCAAAGCGCGGGCACGCGGTTATAGTCCGCGCGGCTAAAATGAAGTGGAGAGCCCGCCCGCGCGTGGTGCGTCGGTGAGGCTGTCCCAACAACAATTTCTTGGAGAGGTCTATGTTCGTGACCCCAGCCTTCGCGCAGGGCGGTCTACCGGTCGGCGGCGATTTTCTGATGTCGATCCTGCCGTTCATCTTGATCTTCGTGATCATGTATTTCCTGATCATCCGCCCGCAGCGCCAGCGCGTGAAGCAGCACCAGGAAATGGTCGCTGGTCTGCGTCGTGGCGACACGATCGTCACGGCCGGCGGCATGATCGGCAAGGTGTCCAAGGTTATCGACGACGCCGAGATCCAGGTGGAAGTGGCCGAAGGCATCAAGGTGCGCATCATGCGCGCCATGGTCCAGGAAGTCCGCGCCAAGGGTGAGCCTGCCGCCTGACAGCGGCCGGCGGCGACTGCGCCCGCAAGACGCCTCCGGCCCGTGATGGGGCCGCGGGGCGTTGCCGGGTGATCTGACGGGAGGCGGCCATGCCGCCTTTCGGGCTCCCAGGCTCCATGCAGGGCGCATCCGCTCGATGCGGCGTGCCTTCGGGCCGTCAGGCCGCGCCATGGCGGGCCAATCGGTCGTACTGGTTCCGGCGGGCGGAATATTCAGGCGGGAATGAGCGATTGGCGGGAAACCGCCCGCATTCCGGGCCAACTTACACGAATCGATCGCGTCGCGGCGCAAGGCTCTCTGGCCCGCCGCATCGTGATCCAGAAGGAATGGACGCCGCGATATGCTGTATTTCGCACGTTGGAAAATCGGCGTGATTGTTCTGATCGTCCTGGCCGGGGTGTTGACGAGCCTGCCGAACTTCTTCGCCGCGGAGAATGTCGCCCGCTGGCCGGACTGGATTCCGGGCAAGCAGGTGGTGCTCGGGCTGGATCTTCAGGGCGGCGTCTATCTGCTCTATGAGGTCGATCGCAAGGATTACACGACCAAGCGCCTGCGCACCCTCGTCGGCGAGGTCCGTGACGCCCTGCGCCGCGAGGAGCCGCGCATCGGCTACACCGGGCTTGCCGTGCAAGGCGACGACGCGGTGCAGCTGCGCCTGCGCGACACCGCCCGCATCGACGACGCGCGGGAGCGGCTGAGCGAGTTGCTCAACCCGCTTGCGTCGTCTGTCTTCAGCGGCACGGCGGTGAACGAATTCCAGCTCACGGTCTCCGACGACGGCCTCGCCCGCTTCACCTTCACCGAGGAAGGTCTGGCGCAGCGCGTGCGCTCGGTCGTCGACCAGTCGATCGAGGTTATCCGCCGCCGTATCGACGAGATGGGCACCACCGATCCCTCGATCCAGCGGCAGGGCGAGGACCGCATTCTTGTCGAGGCTCCGGGCCTGTCCGACCCCGAGCGCCTGAAGGCGCTGATCGGCCAGACCGCCCAGATGACCTTCCATATGGTCGACAGCACCATGGCGCCGGAGCAGGCGGCCCAGACGCGTCCGCCGGTCGGCACCTTGCTGCTGCCTTCGGTCGACGATCCGCCGCAGCTCTATCTGGTGGAGGAGAACGCGCTTCTCACCGGCGAGGATCTCGTCGATGCGCAGGCGACCTTTGACCAGCGCTCCAACGAGCCCGTCGTCTCTTTCCGCTTCAACACCTCGGGCGCGCGCAAGTTCGCCCTGGTGACGCAGCAGAATGTCAATCGGGCGTTCGCCATCGTGCTCGACAATGAGGTGGTCTCCGCGCCGGTGATCCGCGAGCCGATTCTCGGTGGCTCCGGCCAGATCTCGGGCAGCTTCACCGTCGAGGGCGCCAACGACCTGGCGATCCTGCTGCGCGCCGGCGCCTTGCCCGCGCGCCTGACGATCCTGGAGGAGCGCACCGTCGGCCCCGGCCTGGGTGCGGATTCCATCGAGGCGGGCAAGATTGCCTCCCTGCTCGGCACGTTCGGCGTGGTGGTCTTCATGCTGGCGGCCTACGGGCTGTTCGGCGTCTTCGCCAACCTGGCGCTGATCGTCAACATGATCCTGATCTTCGGCGCGCTGAGCACGCTGGGCGCCACGCTGACGCTTCCCGGCATTGCCGGTATCGTGCTGACTGTCGGCATGGCGGTGGACGCCAACGTGCTGATATTCGAGCGTATTCGTGAGGAAGCGAGGCTCGGCCGTTCGGCCATCGGGGCGATTGACGTGGGCTTCAACCGGGCGCTGGGAACCATCCTGGACGCCAACATTACCACGCTGATCGCCGCCGTGATCCTGTTCTACCTCGGGTCCGGCCCCATTCGCGGCTTCGCCGTGACGCTGGCCATCGGCATCGTGACGACCGTCTTCTCGGCTTTCACGTTCTCCCGTTTCCTCATCGCGATGTGGGTGCAGCTGCGCCGCCCCACGCGCGTGCCGATCTGACCGTGGAAGGGTCTTGATATGCGTCTGATGAGACTCGTGCCCGAAGTGACCCACTTCGGCTTCATGATAAACCGGCGGTTTTCGTTTCCGCTCTCCGTGCTGGCCATCGTCAGTTCCATCGCGATGTTCTTCGTTATCGGCCTGAATTACGGCATCGACTTCCGCGGCGGCATCATCATCGAGATCCAGACCACGGACGGTCCGGCTGACATCTCCGCCATCCGCACGCGGCTGAAGGATCTCAATCTGGGTGATGTGCAGGTGCAGACCTTCGGCGCGCCCGATGACGTGCTGATCCGCATCGAACGTCAGGAAGGCGCGGAGGAAGGGCAGCAGCGCGCGGTGGCCCTCGTGCGCGACGAGTTCGCCGACGAGGTGAACTTCCGCCGCATCGAGGCGGTCGGTCCGCGCGTCTCCGGTGAGCTTGCACAGGCCGGCACCATCGCCGTCCTCGCTTCGCTTTTCGCCGTGCTGATCTACATCTGGTTCCGCTTCGAGTGGCAATTCGCCGTCGGCGCCATTGTCGCGACCGTGCACGACGTGATCCTGACCATCGGCATGTTCGCGGTGCTGCAGCTCGACTTCGGACTCTCCAGCATCGCCGCGATCCTGACGATCGTCGGCTACTCGCTCAACGATACGGTGGTGGTTTACGACCGGATTCGAGAAAACCTGCGCAAATACAAGAAGATGCCGCTACCCGAACTGCTCGATCTGTCGATCAACGACACGCTGTCGCGCACGACGATGACGTCGCTGACGACGCTGATCGCCCTTCTGGCGCTGTATATCTTCGGCGGCGAGGTGATCCGTTCGTTCACCTTCGCGATGATCTGGGGCATCGTGGTCGGCACCTATTCGTCGATCTTCATCGCCGCGCCCGTGCTGATCTATCTGAAACTGCGGCCTCAGCCGGAATCCGCGGACAGCACCCCGGAACCCGAAACCGGAGCTGCGTGAGGTCACGATGGCCGGCCCACGCGGCAAGGGAATCATCGTTCGGGA
The DNA here is from genome assembly GCF_003432385.1 of Breoghania sp. L-A4. NCBI lineage: Bacteria > Pseudomonadati > Pseudomonadota > Alphaproteobacteria > Hyphomicrobiales > Stappiaceae > Breoghania > Breoghania sp. L-A4. The sequence goes on from NZ_CP031841.1 coordinate 2,465,549, forward strand.
CGCGCATTTTCCAGGGCGCGCCCCGATCGACGCCTATGGCGAGGGGGCTTCCGTTTCGCCGACATGTCGCATCGCGGCTCGCTTCTGGTGCTGCCCTCGGGCGTCTACGGATGGGATCCGGTTTCGCCCGACGACATGACCGCGGATGCCTTCGCGCCGCTGTTTGCGGAAGCCGACGGCATCGAGATCCTGCTGATCGGCTCCGGACCGACGCTCGTGCCGATCAAGCCAGGCCTGCGCGAGCGGTTCCGCGCGCACGGCATTTCGGCCGATTCCATGGCCACCGGCGCGGCGGTGCGCACGCTCAACGTGCTGTTGGCCGAGAACCGCGCGGTCGCCGCGGCGCTCCTGGCGGTCGACTGATCGCCGGGACGGGTGTCTGCTGCTGGTTTCCGGTGGACAGCACCCGATTTTGGACTACATCGCTTCCATGCAATCCTCATTCGATCATTGTCAGGATCTGGTCCGGCGCCACGACAAGGACCGGTACCTTGCGACCCTCTTCGTGCCTGCCGGCGCGCGGCCGCACGTCTTCGCGCTTTACGCCTTCAACCTCGAGGTGGCGCGGGTGCGCGAATTGGTCAGCGATGCGCTGCCCGGCGAGATCCGCCTGCAATGGTGGCGCGACACGCTGACGGGGAACGCCTCGGGACAGCCGGAGACGGCCGCCCATCCGGTCGCGGCGGCGCTGCTGGAGACCATCGCGCGCTACGATCTGCCAGAAAAACCGTTTCTCGATCTGCTCGAAGCGCGGATCTTCGATCTTTACGACGACCCGATGCCCAGCCTGAGCGATCTGGAGGGCTACGCCGGTGAGACGACCTCGGTGCTGTTCCAGCTCGTCTCGATGATTCTGGCGGAGAACGGCGAGGGGGCTCCGGCCGACGCGGCCGGGCATGGCGGCGTCGCCTATGCGCTCACGGGGCTCTTGCGCGCGCTGCCCTGGCACGCCCGCCGCGGCCAGACCTATCTGCCGGCCGATCTGCTGTCCGCCTGTGGCGTCGACATGGAGAGCTATCGCCAGCTTGATGCCACGCCGCATCTGCGGGCGTGTCTCGGCGAGCTGCGGCTGATCATCGCCGGGCATCTGGAAAAGGCGCGCGCGGCGCTTGGCGCCTGCGATCCGGCCTGCGCGCCGGCCTTCCTGCCGCTCGCGCTCATCGAGCCTTATCTCGCGGCGATGGAAAGGCCGGGCGTCGATCCCTTCAACACGCCCATCGAGCTGGCCCAATGGCGCCGCCAGTGGACCCTCTGGCGCGCCAGCCGCCGGGGCATCTGACACGGGGTGCTTGGAGCACCGCTTGCAGCTCACTCAGCCGTCATACCCTGGCGAAGTCCGGGGTATCCACTCTGATTGCGGTCAGCCAAAGTGCCAAGAAAGGCATCCAGAGCATCGTCTCAACAGACCCCTGGGCTTGCCGCGCGCGCGATTGGAGTGCCCGGACCGACACCGGGCAATGACGGACGGACAGGGGCCAATCATCGGGCTATTCCGCCGCTTGCCGTTCCGAACCCGCCAGCCAGGCGTCGAAATCATTGAGCGCGCGGCTGGTCAGCGCCCGGCGCTTGGCCTTGTTCTTGTCCGGGCCCTTCAGCCGCTTGCCGTCCTCGCCGGTCTTGTTGAACTCGGCCGGCGGAAACAGCCCGAAATTCACGTTCATCGGCTGGAACGAGCGTTTTCCCGGCTCCTCGTCCGGCAGGTGGCCCACCGTGATGTGGCCGAGCAGCGCTCCCATGGCGGTGGTGCCTGGCGGCGGCGCGATCGGGTTGCCCAGCCGCTCGGCGGCCGCGAACCGACCCGCGAGACAGCCGATCGCCGAGGATTCCACATAGCCCTCGCAGCCGGTGATCTGCCCGGCGAAACGCAGCCGCGGCAGCGCCTTCAGCCGCAGGCTTTCGTCCAGCAGTTTCGGTGAATTGAGGAACGTGTTGCGGTGCAGCCCGCCAAGGCGTGCGAACTGTGCGTTCTCCAGCCCCGGAATCATGCGGAAGATCTCGGCCTGCGCGCCGTATTTCAGCTTCGTCTGGAAGCCGACCATGTTGTAGAGCGTGCCCAGCGCATTGTCCTGGCGCAGTTGCACCACCGCATAGGCCTTCACCGCCGGGTTGTGCGCATTCGTCAGCCCCATCGGCTTCATCGGTCCGTGCCGCAGGGTTTCCGCGCCGCGCTCGGCCATCACCTCGATGGGCAGGCAGCCGTCGAAATAGGGCGTCGATTCCCATTCCTTGAAATCGGTTTTCTCGCCGTCGATCAGCGCCTGGATGAAGGCCTGATACTGCTCCTTGTCCATCGGGCAGTTGATGTAGTCCTTGCCCGTTCCGCCCGGACCGACCTTGTCATATCGTGACTGGAACCAGGCTGTGTCCATGTCGATGGAGCCGAAATGCACGATCGGCGCGATGGCGTCGAAGAACGCAAGCGCATCCTCGTCGGTGGCCTCCAGCACGGCCTGCGACAGCGCCGGCGAGGTCAGCGGCCCGGTCGCCACGATCACGCTGTCCCAATCTTCGGGTGGCAGTCCGGCGATTTCCTCGCGCACGATGGAGATCAGCGGATGCGCTTCCAGCGCCTCGGTCACCGCGCCGGAGAACCCGTGCCGGTCGACCGCCAGGGCGCTGCCGGCGGGCACCTGATGCGCGTCGGCGGCCTTCATGATCAGCGAGCCCGCGCGCCGGAGCTCCGCGTGCAGCAGTCCCACGGCGTTCTGCTCGGCGTCGTCGGAGCGGAAGGAATTCGAGCACACCAGTTCGGCCAGGGCCTCGGTCTGATGCGCGTCGGTCTTGCGCACCGGGCGCATTTCGTGAATCACCACCGGCACGCCGGCGGAGGCGATCTGCCAGGCGGCTTCCGAGCCTGCGAGCCCGCCGCCGATGATATGAATGGGAGCGTGGGTGTGTTGGGTCATGGCGGTCTATATAGCCAATCGCGGCCGATTGGCAATCGGCTGGACCGGCGTCTTGAGGCATGAAAGGCCCCGGGCGTTGCTCCGGGGCCTTTCGAGATGCCGTTGATGCCCGGCAGGCTGATTACGCCGCGCGCGCGGCGTGTTTGCCCTCGGCGATCTCTTCCGCGATCTTGGAGCAGAACGCGTCCAGATCGTCGGGCTTGCGGCTGGTCACCAGTCCCTTGTCGACCACCACGGCGCTGTCTTCCCACACGCCGCCGGCGTTGATCACGTCGGTCTTGATCGACCCGTAGGACGTGACCGCGCGACCCTTGATGATCCCGGCCTCGATCAGCAGCCAAGGCGCGTGGCAGATCGCCGCCACGATTTTCTTCTGCTCGAAGATCGTCTTGATGAAGGCGATGACCTTCGGCTCGACGCGCAGGATGTCCGGATTCATCTGGCCGCCGGGCAGCACAAGGGCGTCGTAGTCGTCCGGCGACACATCGTCGATCGTCCGGTCGACCGCAACCTTGCTGCCCCAGTCACCATTCTTCCAGCCGGTGATCGCGTCGCTCGTCAATGAGATGACGTGCACCTGGGCGCCCGCGTCCTTCAGCTTCTCCAGCGGCACCTCGAGCTCCGACTGCTCGAAGCCGTTGGTGGCGATGATGGCGACTGTCTTGCCTGAAATATCATGCATGGCGCATCTCCTCGTTGTGGATGGGTGTTGCCTGGTGGGGAAACGGAATCGACGTTATTTTGTTCCATGATGTGTCCCCCCGGCGTGCCATGCGCGCTCTCGGCGCGAGGGTTCCGGCAGCCGCTCCGCCGGTCACGGAATCCCGGACATCCCAGCGGCGGCGATTTGTGGCAGACTTCGTATCAAGACGGATGATTCTGAATTCCGGCAGGCTTGGGCGCATGGAGATCCGGCGGGTGGTTGGGGAGCGGCGATGAAGCGGTTGGTGATGGCGGCGGGCGCCCTGGGGCTGGTGCTTTCGGGGTGCGCCGGACAGGCCGTGGGCACGCCGAAATCCTGGTACGCCTATCGCAACGCGGTCGCGCCGAGCAGCGCAAAGGTGGTCATCTGCCACGGCTTTGGCTGTGCCTGGCGCACGCCGGTGAGCTTTTCATCCGCCGACATGAAACAGTTGGCCTCGATCCTGAAAAACGGCGCGTCGTCGCCGCAGGCGGAACGCGCCGCCATATCCCGCGCCGTGCAATGGCAGGAAAAGCGGGTCGCGCCGGTCGTCGGTTCGGCCAACGACGCAGGCGGCTTTGACGCGCAGAACGCCGGCGTGCGCGGCCAGATGGACTGCATCGACGAGGCGACCAACACGACCAGCCTGCTGGTCGTGGCCGAGAAGGCGGGGCTTCTCACCCATCACAGCGTGCGCAGCCCGGTGGCGCGCGGCTTCTTCCTCGATGGACGCTATCCGCACGCCACCGCCGTGGTCACGGAGAAGGCGGCGGGCAAATCCTTCGCGGTGGATTCTTGGCCGCACGCCAACGGCGTCGCGCCGGACATCATGCCGCTGGACACGTGGTTCGCGAAATATCCCGGCGACGCCTGACGCCCTAGCCCGAAACGCGGCGCCATCTCCCGTTCGATCACACTCGGCTCCCGATGGGGCTGTCAGATTGTCCATCCCGCCTCTGCGTGGATGGCGCCGCACGGGCGCAGCCACGTCGAAACCATTAACACGATGACCTCATCCTGAGGTGCCCGCGCAAGCGGGCCTCGAAGGATAGGCGGCTTCGTGCCGACCGGAAATCATATGTTGGAAAAAGCGCATAAAAAAACGCCCACCGGTGGGAGGAGGTACCGGTGGGCGTCTTTTTTTCCTACGAGGCTGGGAGGAGGGTGCCTCGTCGGGCTCCTTGGGGGCTGGGAGGAGAAAGCCCCTTCGGATAGTGCGCTGTCAAAGTGGGGAGGAGGTCACTTCAACGGCGCAAACTGTGCGGACCAAACGGTGGTCCCGGATTGTGCGTGCCCGACTTAGGGAAAACACGCCCACCGGCGGGAGGAGGTACCGGTGGGCGTCTTTTTTCCTAGGAGGCTGGGAGGAGGGTGCCTCGTCGGGGTCCTTGGGGGCTGGGAGGAGGTAGCCCCTTCGGGATGTGTCCTTGAAATAAGGGAGGAGATTATTTCAAGGGCACGAAACTTAGCGGGCCGTCTTGCGGGCCACGAATTCGATGTCCGAGCGGCCGATGCCGAGATCGTGCAGCTCGCGGTTGGAAAGACGGGCGAGCTCGTCGTAGGTCTCGCGGTATTTCTTCCAGCTGTGGTACTTGCGCGTGATCGAGTTGATCATTGTCTTGCTCCAGAACTTCTACTCTTGGGCGCCAGCAGCTTCGCGTTGTTTGCGGTGCGGCGCGTTGTCTCGATGATCGATAAGTAGGCGAGGGCATCCGGTTTGTGGAGAGCCAATGCTGCAAAGCAGCCATGCAATTTGTGCAGAGCAGCATGTGCAGTGCACAATAATGGCGGAAAACCGTGCGTAACATGTTGATTGAGCGCGGCTTTCAAGGGCCTCGCGATGCCAAAAATAGGAGCCTTTCTGGCGCGTTTCTCCTGCTTTCCGGTTCTCTCAACAAGCTTGCGCGTGCTTGCTCCGGAATGTCGCGGAGAGACTCGCCCGCATGGCGCGTGTTTCTTCTCGCACTGCCCGCCGTCACATCCGGTCCACATGGCCAGGGCTGTAACGCGCGACCATTAGGCCCGCATCCGTTTCCGCATTCCCAGTGAGGCATTCGTCATATTTGACGCGGGCTCGAGCCCGTCGGCGTCATACCCCGGCGAAGTCCGGGGTATCCAATCCCGCGTGCGGCAGGCGTATGGCGCATCGCGGAGCGGCATTGGATTGTCCACAAAAGCTCAAACCGTGCCGCACACAGAGTGGATCACCCGGACTTCGCCGGGTGATGACGGCGGAGGAGGGATGATGACGCGGGAAAGACGGGGACGGTGGGCCATGAGCTGGCGGCCGATGCGATGGCGACAGGCGCACCCGCCGCTGTGGATCTTCAACTCTCTACGTCATCCCGGACCGTGTGCGGCAGGCCGCATCACGCGATCCGGGATCCAGGAGGAACGCGCCCGCACGGCGCAGTGTTCTTCTCAATCGTCCGCCCACGCTCATTCCAGACCGAATTCGAAGAGATCCCGCCAGTCCGGGTTTGCCTCCTCGATCAGCGCGAGCTTCCAGGCGCGCTTCCATTTTTTCAGTTGTTTCTCCCGTGCGATGGCATCGGTGACGCTGTCAAACCTCTCAGCCCAGACGAGCTTGGAGACGCCGTGGCGCGCCGTAAATCCGTCCGTTTGCTTGGAGGAATGTTCAAAGCCGCGCCGCGACAGATCCGTCGTCACGCCCACATAGAACGTCCCGTTGCGCCCCGACGCCATGATGTAGACATAGGCCATGGCTCATCGTGAAATATGCGGATATCGGAGGCAAGAGCGCGGTGCTGGAAAAGAAGAATAGCGCCCTCCGGGCTCTTTCCTCCTGGATTCCGGATCTCTCGACACGCTGCGCGTGCTCGGTCCGGAATGACGCGGAGGGTTGAAGCCTGATGAGGGCTTGTGGGGCAAGATTGTCTTGGACAAGCCTCAGAGACAAGACGCGACAGGCGCAACGGCCGCTGTGGATCTTCAACTCTCTACGTCATCCCGGACCGTGTGCGGCGAGACCGCATCACGTGATCCGGGATCCAGGAGGGATTCGCCCGCAGGGCGCCTGTTTCTTGAGACCTGCAGCGCGGCCCCAACCGCCGCCCGGGCTACTCCGCCGCGGTCATCCGCCGTTGCGGCCGGCGCTCCAGCAGCTCCTTGAGGAACTGCCCCGTGTAGCTGCGCGCAACCTTGACGATGTCCTCGGGCGTGCCCTCGGCGACGATCTCGCCGCCGCCGTCGCCGCCCTCGGGGCCCAGGTCGACGATCCAGTCCGCCGTCTTGATGACCTCGAGATTGTGCTCGATGACGATCACGGTGTTGCCCTGGTCGACCAGCTCGTGCAGCACCTCGAGCAGTTTCGCCACGTCGTGGTAGTGCAGCCCCGTCGTCGGCTCGTCGAGAATATAGAGCGTGCGGCCGGTGGAGCGCTTCGACAGCTCCTTGGCGAGTTTCACCCGCTGCGCCTCGCCGCCCGACAGCGTCGTCGCCTGCTGGCCGATCTTGATGTAGTCCAGCCCCACCCGGTGCAGCGTCTTGAGCTTGTCGCGCACGGAGGGCACGGCGGAGAAGAATTCCGCGCCTTCCTCCACCGTCATGTCCAGCACGTCGGCGATCGACTTGCCCTTGAACTGCACTTCCAGCGTCTCGCGGTTGTAGCGCTTGCCCTTGCATACGTCGCAGGTGACATAGACGTCGGGCAGGAAATGCATCTCGATCTTGATGACGCCGTCGCCCTGGCAGGCTTCGCAGCGGCCGCCCTTGACGTTGAAGGAAAACCGCCCCGGCGCGTAACCGCGCAGCTTCGCCTCGGGAAGCCCCGCGAACCAGTCGCGGATCGGCGTGAAGGCGCCGGTGTAGGTGGCCGGATTGGAGCGCGGCGTGCGTCCGATGGGCGACTGGTCGATGTCGATGACCTTGTCGAGATACTCCAGCCCGTCGATGCGTTCGTGCGGCGCGGGATGGGCGCGCGCGCCGTTGAGCTTGCGCGCGACCCCGCGGTACAGCGTGTCGATCAGCAGGGTCGACTTGCCGCCGCCCGAAACCCCCGTGACGCAGGAAAACGTGCCCAGCGGGATGCCGGCGGAGACGTTTTGCAGGTTGTTGCCGGTGGCGCCGATCACCTTGAGCTGCCGCGTCTTGGAGATTTTTCTGCGCTTTTCCGGCACCGGGATCTGCCGCGTGCCCGAAAGATACTGCCCCGTCAGCGAGGCCTCGCTGGCCATGATGTCGGCCGGCGTGCCGTGGGCGATGATGTGGCCGCCGTGCACGCCCGCGCCGGGGCCCACGTCCACCACATAATCCGCCGCCAGCACCGCGTCCTCGTCGTGCTCCACCACGATCACGGTGTTGCCGAGATCGCGCAGGTGCTTGAGCGTCACCAGCAGCCGCGCGTTGTCGCGCTGGTGCAACCCGATCGAGGGCTCGTCGAGCACATAGAGCACGCCGGTCAGCCCCGAGCCGATTTGCGAGGCCAGCCGGATGCGCTGGCTCTCGCCGCCCGACAGCGTGCCGGAATTGCGCGACAGGGTGAGATATTCCAGCCCGACGTCGTTGAGGAACTGCAGCCGCTCGCGGATCTCCTTGAGAATCCGCGCGGCGATGGCATTCTGCTTCTCATTGAGCGTGTCGGGCACATGCTCGAACCAGTCGCGCGCGTGGCGGATCGACATCTGCGAGGCTTGCGATATGTGCTTGCCGTCGATCTTCACCGCCAGCGCCTCGGGCTTCAGCCGGAAGCCGCTGCAGGCCGGGCAGGGGCTGTCGGACTGGTAGCGCGACAGCTCCTCGCGCACCCAGTTGCTGTCGGTCTCCCGCCAGCGCCGCTCGATGTTGCCGACCACGCCCTCGAACGGCTTCTGCGTCTGGTAGCTGCGCACGCCGTCGTCATAGGTGAAGGTGATCTCCTCGTCGCCCGAGCCATGCAGGATGCAATCGCGCAGGCCTTCGGGCAGATCGTCCCACGGCGTGTTCATCGACCCCTTGAAGTGGCGGCACAGCGCCTCCAGCGTCTGCGCGTAATAGGGCGAGGTGGAGCCGGTCTTGGCCCAGGGCAGCACCGCGCCGCCGCGCAAGGTGAGTGTGCCGTCGGGCACGACCAGATCGCCCTCGAACTTCAGCGTCGTGCCCAGTCCGTCGCAGGTCGGGCAGGCGCCGAAGGGATTGTTGAAGGAGAACAGCCGCGGTTCGATTTCGGAAATCGTGAAGCCGGAGACGGGGCAGGCGAATTTTTCCGAAAACAGCATCCGCTCGTGCGTCTCGTTGCGGTTCTGCAGCACCGCGCCCTCGGCCGCCGCCTCCAGCGGCTTGTCGGCGAATTCCGCCACCGCGATACCGTCGGCAAGCTGCAGCGCGGTCTCCAGAGAATCCGCAAGCCTCGAGGCGATGTCGGGCCGCACCACGATGCGGTCGACGACCACGTCGATGTCGTGCTTGAGCTTCTTGTCCAGCGCCGGCGCTTCGTTGATCTCGGTGAAGACGCCATCGAGCTTGATGCGCTGGAAGCCCTTCTTCATCAGCTCGGCGAGTTCCTTGCGGTATTCGCCCTTGCGCCCGCGGATCATCGGCGCCAGCAGATAGAGCCGCGTGCCTTCCTCCAGCGCCATGATCCGGTCGACCATCTGGCTCACCGTCTGGCTCTCGATCGGCAGGCCTGTCGCCGGCGAATAGGGCACGCCGGCGCGCGCGAACAGCAGCCGCATGTAGTCGTAGATCTCGGTCACCGTGCCCACCGTGGAGCGCGGGTTCTTCGAGGTGGTCTTCTGCTCGATGGAAATCGCCGGCGACAGCCCGTCGATCTGGTCGACGTCGGGCTTCTGCATCATTTCCAGGAACTGGCGCGCGTAGGCCGAGAGGCTTTCGACGTAGCGGCGCTGGCCCTCGGCGTAGATCGTGTCGAACGCCAGCGAGGATTTGCCGGAACCGGACAGCCCGGTCATCACCACCAGCTTGTCGCGCGGGATGTCGAGATCGACGTTCTTGAGGTTGTGCTCGCGCGCGCCGCGCACCGAGATGAACCGCGTGGCGTCGATCCTGGTGGCGACGGTGGTGGTAACGGCGTCGGATGTGGCTTCCGGCGGCTTGGTATCCGGCATGAAAACTTCCTCGCGGGCCCGGCGCGTCCGGGTCCTGAACAATGCGTGGTGGCGCTCGAGCGCGGCCCCCGATGGATCCGGTGGGCCGGGATGGGCGGCGCGCGAACTGGCTGCGGTCTGATGCCCCTTGAGGCCCGTGGCATCAAGTGGGAGGTTATACGGGTCAATCAAGGCGCTGTCAGACTCAATATTATAGAAGTACAAAAAGAGAACAAGAGCAAATGCGCGGGATGGTCCGCCCAAATTCCGTGGGGAGAACCCCGCAGCGGGATCGGGCCGGATTCTTCTCGAAAACACTTCAAATCCATCGAAACACCCCCCCGAAACAGGGCCGATTCCGCAGCGATCTGAATGAAATTCGCGACGTTTCGGACCGGTTCTGCAAGGCATCGGCGCCGGCTGCTTGTCCTGATTGCGTGGCGGCGTCGTGCCGCCTGCCAAGCCTGTCCGGGCCGCCGGATCGCCTGATACACGGGCAAAGAGTCTGTGGGCGAGTGCGCCTTTTTGTTCTAATCCCTTTGGATCTTTGCAATAGTGCCGCCATGAAAGACCTGTCTCAAGGGACCGCTTATGACCGATGATCCCGTCGAAACGCCGGCTGAGGGCAATGGCGCGGGCAGCGCCGCGGCTGCCGCGCAGGGCGGGGCGATGATGCCGCTGTTCTACTCCGCGCCCGAAGCGCTGAACCCGGACCGGCACGGCGCGCTGGGGCTGGATAGCAGCGATGACATGAGCTTCGCCGCCGCGACCCAGGCGATCCCCATCACGCTGGCGGAGTTCCCCGCCGCCTGCCGGACCTATCCCATTGTTTTCGTTGGGCGCGATGTGCCGCAGCCGGTGGCGATGGTGGGGCTGCGCCAGCAGCAGAATCTGTTCGTCGGCGCGGACGGGCGCTGGAAACCGTCCACCTATGTGCCGGGTTATGTGCGCCGCTACCCCTATATTCTGGTGCGCGAGAACAGCGGCGACAATTTCGCGCTCTGCATTGACAGTGCGTGCCCGCGGTTGCGCGACGGTGGTGAGGTCCCGCTGTTCGTCGACGGCAAGCCGAGCGAGCAGACGGAAAAGGCGCTGGAGTTCTGCGCCACCTTCCAGCGCCAGGCCGGGGCCACGGACACGTTCGTCGCCCGGCTCAAGGAGCTGGACCTGCTGGTTTCCAACCAGGCGCAATTCACCCTGAAGGACGGTGAAACCGTCCGCATCGCCGATTATTTCGTCATCGACGAGCGCCGCCTGCAGGAACTGCCCGATGAGGCCTATCTCGGCCTGCGCAACGACGGTCTGATGGCCGGCATCTATTGCCAGCTTCTCTCGACGCAGGTCTGGCCGGATCTCGTCGCCATGGCGGAATAGGCCTCCGCGCCCGTGTTGCGGCGGAAGGGGCGGCTAAGGCGCTGCTTGCATTGATGGGAACAAAATGCGAACATGTCCGCGTTTTGATCCTGCGGCGCGGTGGCGGCTTGCGGTATTGTGGAGCCTATTGTGGAAAACCGGATGGTTTTGCGATGTTCGCGCCGCAAAAGCGTTAGGGTCGCCCAAAGATTTGAGACGGGAGTTCAGACATGGCTGGCAGCGTAAACAAGGTCATTCTGGTCGGCAATCTGGGCGCCGATCCGGAAATCCGCCGCACACAGGATGGCCGTCCGATCGCCAATCTGAGTGTCGCCACCTCGGACAGCTGGCGCGACAAGAACACCGGTGAGCGCCGCGAGCGCACCGAGTGGCATCGTGTGGTGATCTTCAACGAGGGCCTGTGCAAGGTCGCCGAGCAGTATCTGCGCAAGGGTTCGAAGGTCTATCTCGAGGGCCAGCTGCAGACCCGCAAATGGCAGGACCAGAGCGGCCAGGACAAATATTCCACGGAAGTTGTGCTGCAGGGCTTCAACTCGACGCTGACCATGCTTGACGGGCGCGCCCAGGGTGAGGGCGGCGGTGATTACAGCTCCGGCGGACGGGTCGGCCAGGGCAGTCAGGGCGGCGGCGACTTCGGCCAGTCCGCGCCGATGAACCAGGGCGGCCAGTATGGCGGCGGTCAGGGCGGCCAGGGTGGCCAGAGTGCTCCGGGCGGCCAGCGCAGCGGCCCGGTCGACGACATGGACGACGAAATCCCGTTCTGAGCGAATGTTGGGTTGGATATTTTCGGCCGTTGGCATGATGCCGCCGACCCTTCGAGACAGCCGCACGCGCGGCCTCCTCAGGGTGACGTTGAGTGCGTGGCGATCTCACGAAAAATATCAACACGGACAACGTCATGCTGAGGAGCCGTCTCAGACGGCGTCTCGAAGCATCGGCGGCTTGCTCTATCGGTCCCCACTCCCTGCAAGGGCGGGTGCGCGGTGGAGGCGGGCTTGTCCCACCGGTTGCAAAGAATGGTTCCTGTGACCGGCGTTGCGCGGTGTCTGAGAGGAAGCGCCTTGCGCGGTATGCTTGCGCGGCCCGGCTCCGTTCAGGCCGCCTTTTCGCAATGGAGCACCATCGGCCGATGAGCCTCGCCCCTCTGTTTTCCGCGCCCTTGATCATCCAGCTTCATGCCTATGCCGCGTTTGCGGCCTTTGCGCTCGGATTGCTGCAGTTCGCCCGCGCCAAGGGTGACGGCACGCACCGGCGCTCCGGCTGGATCTGGGTGGCGCTGATGGCGGGGCTCGCCGGTTCGTCGTTCTTCATCCACGAGATCCGCCTGGTGGGACCCTGGAGCCCGATCCATCTGCTGGCGGTCTATGTGCTGGTGCAACTGCCGTTTGCGGTGTTCGCGGCGCGCGGCAACCGGATCCAGGCGCATCGCCGCGCCATGACGGGGCTGTTCGTCGGCGCGCTGGTCGTGGCGGGGCTGTTCACCTTCCTGCCGGGCAGGATCCTGCATCAGGTGGTCTTCGGCGGCTGAGCCGTCGGCGTCAGTGCGCCTCTGTCGCGGCTGCATCCGTCTCCTGGCGCACCATTTCCTCATGGTGCTTGCGGTTCTGCACCTCGATAAACAGGCGGCGGACCATCGGAAAACGCGCCTTGATGGTCTGTTCCAGCTTGTAGATCGCGTCCTCGACCTGGCCGACGGAGATGTCGTTCTTGAAATCCAGCGACACCGCCAGCAGCACGTCGTCCGGTCCCATGTGCATGGTGCGCAGCTCGTTCAGCGCGTCGACATTCGGTGTCTCGGCCACCAGCGCGCGGATGTTCGCCACCAGCTCCGGCGAGGCGGATTCGCCCAGCAGCAGCCCCTTGGTCTCATAGGCGAGGAAGATCGCCGTGCCGCCGAGGATGATGCCGATGACGACGGAGGCCGCGCCGTCGAGCCAGGGCAGGCCGAGAATCTGCGCCGCCGCCAGGCCGATGAAGGCAGCGACCAGGCCGAGCAGGGCCGCGGAATCCTCAAACAGCACTGTGAAAAGCGCGGGATCCTTGGATTGCTGCACAGCCTGCATGTAGCTGCGCTTGCCCTTGATGCTGGTGAACTCTCTCAGGGCGATGAACCACGCGACGGACTCGAAGATCATCGCCAGCCCAAGCACCACATAGTTGACGATCGGATTGGTGACGGGGTGCGGCTCTACGATCTTCTGGATGCCTTCGTAAAGCGAAACGCCGGCGCCCACGGCGAAAATCAGGATCGCGACCACAAACGCCCAGAAATACAGCTCCACCCCGTAGCCGAAGGGATGTTTGTCGTCGGCCGGCCTGCTTGCCTTCTTCATGCCGTAGAGCAGCAGCCCCTGGTTGCCGGTATCGACCAGCGAGTGAATGCCTTCCGACATCATGGCGGATGAGCCGGTGTAGGTGGCTGCGGCAAACTTTGTGACGGATATCAGCGCGTTGCCCGCCAGCGCCGCGTAGATGACTTTTTTGGAACCGGTCGCCATGAAATTCGCCTCGCGGGAACGTGAGTGGGAGCGTGTTGTCTACCGAGTAGGAAACATGGAGCCTGTTCGCAAGCGGCACACAGCCTGCCGGACCAATTTGATCGGGAGCAAGACCACGATGTGCAAATGCGGCGCGGCGATATTGGTTGCCATGGTACCTTGGTTTGTTTGCGCGGGGGCAAGTTTCGCCGGCGAGGCGGATGTGGTCGACGCCACCGCGCGGCCGATGGCGGACGGCCGCTGGAGCTTCTCGGTCACCGTGCGCCACGCCGATGCCGGCTGGGACCACTACGCCGACCGCTGGGAGGTGCTGTCGCCGGAGGGCGACGTGCTTGCCACCCGCGTCCTGCTGCATCCGCATGAGAACGAGCAGCCCTTCACCCGCGGCCTCTCCGGCATCGCGCTGCCGGCGGGAACAACCAAGGTGATTCTGCGCGCGCACGACAGTGTGCATGGCTTTGGCGGCGCGGATTTCCCCCTCGATCTGGATCCCGATCGCACCGGTGGCTGACATCGGCGTCCATCGCACCTCTCGGCTCGGGCCCTGAGTCAGATCAATGTTGCGCGCTTTTTTCAGGTTATGATTTTCGCACTGGTAATCGCCCCGGCGAGTGCCTATTAGTACATTCATATGTTCTAATATAAAGCCGCGACAAGACAGACAAAGGTGCGACAATGCTGCCAAACAGCGCTTTCAAGGCCTTCCCGGACCGCCCACGGCGGACCGTTGTCCGCCCTGCCACGGCGGTGGCGCGGGGACACGCCGACGCATATCGCCGAATGGTGGTCGCAGTTGGATGTCTCGCCCTTGTGGCCGCTGCGTTTCTCGCGCCGCCCGTTCGCGCCGAAGAATTCACGGTCGCGCGCGACACCGTTCAGGACACCAAGGTTGTCTACGGCACCGTTCAGGCGGCGGAACGGGTTCCCGCGCGCGCGCGTCTGTCGGGCACGCTCGTCGAGCTGATTGTCGATGAGGGCAGTTCGGTCACGCAAGGCGAGATGATCGCGCGGATTGTCGATGAGAAGCTGGCGCTCAGCCGCCGGGCGCTGGAGGCGCGCATCGACGCGGCGCGCTCCCAGGTGGCCAATCTCAAGGCCGACTACGACCGCGCCGCGACGCTGTTCGAGCGCGGCACCATCTCGCAGGCCCGTATCGATCAGCTCGACACGCAACTGACGGTCGCCCGCAACACGCTGTTGGCGACGGAGGCCGAGCGCGCGGTGCTCGACCAGCAGGTGACCGAAGGTGACGTTCTGGCGCCCGCCGCCGGCCGGGTTCTGTCGGTGCCGGTGACCCAAGGCTCCGTGGTTCTGCCCGGCGAGGTCATCGCCACCATCGCGATTGACGGCTATATCTTGCGGCTTGAGGTGCCCGAGCGCCATGCCCGTTTCATGCAGGTCGGCGATCCGGTGCGTGTGGGCCGGCGCGAGCTTGCCACCCAGGCGCAGGTCGGTGCCCCGGTGGAGAAACGTGGCCGCATCGCGAAGCTTTATCCCGAAATCAAGCAGGGCCGCGTGATCGCCGATGCGACCGTCGAGGGCCTGGGCGACTTCTTTGTCGGCGAACGCGCGCGGGTCTGGATCGATGCGGGCGAGCGCGCGGCGCTGGTGATCCCACCCGACTATGTGTCCACCCGGCACGGGCTGGACTTCGTGCGTCTGGCGCGCGAAACCGGCGCGTCGCTGGACATCATCGTGGAGCTGGGAGAGCCGCAGCCTCTGGCCGCTGACGGCGGTCCCGGTATCGAGGTGCTCACGGGCCTGCGCGCCGGCGACACGCTGGTGAAGCCATGAATCTGGGCCTTTCCGGAGCGCTCACCCGCGCCTTCATCACCTCACCGCTGACGCCGCTGCTGCTGTTCGCGGCCCTTGTGCTGGGCACGCTGGCGCTGGTCACCCTGCCGCGCGAGGAAGAGCCGCAGATCTCCGTGCCGATGGTGGATATTCTCGTGCGCGCCGACGGGCTGAAGGCGCCTGACGCGGTGAAACTCGTCACCGAGCCGCTGGAGACCATCGTCAAGGCGATCAACGGCGTCGAGCACGTCTACAGCCAGACGGTCGACGATCAGGTGATGGTCACCGCGCGCTTCTACGTCGGCACCTCTTCCGACAATGCGATCCTGCGCGTGCACGAGAAAATCCGCGCCAACATGGACCGGATTCCCGTCGGAATTCCCGAGCCGCTTGTCGTCGGCCGCGGCATCGACGACGTGGCGATCGTCGTCGCCACGCTGACGCCGACGCCGGAGGCCGCGGACCGCTGGTCGGGCAACGAGTTGCGCTCGCTTGCCGACGAGGTGCGCATCGAGCTGTCGCGGCTGCAGGACGTGGGGCTCAGCTATCTGGTCGGCGGCAGCCCCAGCCAGATCCGCGTCGAACCGGACCCCGAAAAGCTCTCGCTTTACGGCGTCACGCTCGACCAGCTGGTCGGCAAGGTCACCGCCGCCAACCGCTCGTTCATGGCCGGGATCATCCGTGACGGCGGCGACAGCGTGCCCGTGGTCGCCGGCCAGACGCTGACCGGCGTGCCGGACATCGGCCTGCTTCTGCTCTCAACGCGCGACGGCCGTCCGGTCTATGTGCGCGACGTGGCGCGCATCGTCGCCGACGCCGAACCGCTGGAAAGCCGCGTCTGGCACATCGAGCGCGGCGAGGACGGCGAAATGACCCGGGTGCCCGCGGTCTCCATCGCGCTTGCCAAGCGGGCAGGGGCCAATGCGGTGGTCATCGGCGAGGAGATCCTGCATCACCTGGAGGATCTGAAAGGACGGCTGATCCCCGAGGGCGTCGCGGTGCACATCACCCGCGACTATGGCGAGACGGCCAACGAGAAGGCCAACGAGCTGCTGTTTCACTTGGGCCTCGCGACTCTGTCGATCGTCGTCCTCGTCGCCTTCGCCATCGGCTGGCGCGAGGGGCTGGTGGTCTTCATCGTGATCCCGACCACCATCCTGTTGACGCTGTTTGCCTCGCAGATGATGGGCTACACGATCAACCGCGTCAGCCTGTTCGCGCTGATCTTCTCCATCGGCATCCTGGTGGACGACGCCATCGTGGTGATCGAGAACATCGCGCGGCACTGGGCCATGAAGGATGAGCGCACGCGCGCGCAAGCCGCGATCGAGGCGGTGGCGGAGGTCGGAAACCCGACCATTGTCGCGACCCTGACCGTGGTCGCCGCCCTGCTGCCGATGATGTTCGTCTCCGGCCTGATGGGGCCGTACATGAGTCCGATTCCGGCCAACGCGTCGGCGGCGATGCTGTTTTCGTTTTTCGTCGCGGTGGTGCTCACGCCCTGGCTGATGATGAAGTTCGCCTCAAAAGCGCCGGTTCACGCCCATGCGCCCGGCGACGGCCACGGGGATGGCGGCGTGCTGGGCCGGATCTATCGCGCGGTCGCCCGGCCGGTTCTGGCCAGCCGCCTCGGCGCATGGGTCTTTCTTCTGCTGGTGGGTGCCGCGACCTTGGCCTCCACGGCGCTGTTCTACACCACCGACGTGACCGTCAAGCTGCTGCCGTTCGACAACAAGTCCGAGGTGCAGGTGGTCTTCGATCTGCCTGAAGGGTCCTCGCTGGAGACCACGGAGCGGGTTCTGAGCGATGCCGCCGGGCGGCTGCTGGTGGTGCCGGAAATCGCCTCCATCCAGAGCCACGCGGGCACGGCCGCGCCCTTCAACTTCAACGGCCTGGTGCGTCATTCCTTTCTGCGGTCTTCGGCCGAGCAGGGCGATCTTCAGGTCAACCTGCTGCCCAAGGGCGAGCGGGACCGCGAGAGCCATCCCATCGCGCTTGAGCTGCGCGCGCTGCTGGCCGGTCTCGACGTGCCCGAGGGCACCTCCATCAAGGTCACCGAGGTGCCGCCCGGTCCGCCGGTCCTCGCGACCCTGCTGGCCGAGGTCTACGGCCCCGATCCCGACACCCGCCGCGCGGTGGCGACAAAGCTGCGCGGCATTTTCGAGGCCGTGCCCTTCATTGTCGATGTGGACGACAGCCTCGGCCAGCCGGCGGAGCGCCTGCGCATCGCCATCGACCAGGACAATCTGGAGTATCACGGCGTCAGCGAGGCCGACGTCTACAACACGGTTCAGAAGCTGCTGGGATCGACGACCGTCGGCTACTCCCATCGCGGCGAGGGCCGGCGCCCGGTGGAAATCGCCATCGCGCTTCCCAAGAGCGACCGGGTAATCGGCGAGCGGCTGCTGGCGACGCCTGTGCCGGCAAACGCGCTGCCGGGCAGCCGCGCCATCGTCGAGCTGGGCGATGTGGTCAGCCTGCAGCGCGAGCGCGCGTCGTATCTCGTCTTCCGCCACAACGCCCGTCCCGTGGTCATGGTGCAGGCGGAACTCGCGGGCGACTTCGAGGCGCCGGTCTACGGCATGCTGGAGGTGCAGCGGCGCATCGACGCGGCCGACTGGGGCGACCTGCCCAAGCCGGCGATCCTGCTGCATGGCCAGCCCGTTAGCGACGCGCAAGTTGCGGTGCTGTGGGACGGCGAATGGGAGGTGACCTGGGTGACCTTCCGCGACATGGGCGCAGCCTTCATGGTGGCGCTGCTGGGGATCTATTTCCTGGTGGTGGCGCAGTTCCGCTCGTTCAAGCTGCCGCTGGTGATCCTGACGCCGGTGCCGCTGACGCTGATCGGCATCATGATCGGCCACTGGCTGTTCGCGGCGCCCTTCTCCGCCACCTCGATGATCGGCTTCATCGCGCTGGCGGGCATCATCGTGCGCAACTCGATCCTGCTGGTGGATTTCATCCGCCACGCGCGCACGGCGGAGCGTCCCTTGCGCGATGTGCTGCTGGAGGCGGGCTCCATCCGCTTCAAGCCGATCCTGCTGACCGCGCTGGCCGCCATGATCGGTGCGGCGGTGATCCTCGCGGACCCGATCTTCCAGGGCCTGGCGATCTCGCTGCTGTTCGGCCTGGCGTCCTCGACCCTGCTCACCGTGCTGGTGATCCCGGCGATCTACGTGGCGCTCCGGGACGACGGCAAGCCGATGACGAAGGGGTAGCGGCCGTTACCCCGCGATGAACGCGCGGACGCCGTCGCCGACGAACTGCACGGCCAGCGCCGCCAGCAGCACGCCCAGCAGCCGGGTGAGCACCAGCTGCACCGTGGCGCCGAGCAGCTTCTCGATGCGGTCGGCGGCCGTGAAGATCACGAAGCACGAGCCGATGATCAGCAGCGTCACGGCGATCAGCCCGGCGTAGCCGACGCTGTCTGGCGCCTGCGAGGCCAGCAGGATCACCGCCGAGATGGAGGCGGGGCCGGCAATCAAGGGGATCGCCAGCGGGAACACCGACACGTCGTGCTCGTGCACGCCGCTGTCGGATTCGTCGTGGGCGAGGGCTTCCGCCGCCTTGCTCTTGCGCTGCTGGCGCCACCCGAAAATCATCTCCGCCGCGATGAACAGCAGCAGCAGCCCGCCGGAGATCTGGAACGCCGGCACGGAGATGCCCAGCAGCTCCAGCAGGTGGTTTCCGCCCACCAGGAAGACCATCAGGATGATCACCGCGATGATGCTGGCGCGGATTGCGATTTTCCGCCGCTCGCCCGTGGTCATCCCCGCTGTGACTCCCAGGAACATCGGCGCCAGGCCGATCGGATCGATGGTCACGAAGAGGGTGGCGAAGGCGTTGATCAGGTAGTCGACGGGCATGGTGGCACCAAGGGGTTGGAGCGGGGTGATTCTGCCAGTTTCACGGTTTGGCGCGCCCCTGGCCAGATCCAGCGGTGCGATTGTTGTTCATTCTCAAAGACATTGATCTAAGTATTTGTTTTTATACCAATATTGCGCGCGTCAATTTGCCTTTGCGATTTGGTTGGACGGACAAAATCGGCTATAAGAACTGGATCAATTCGAAGGACGAGACTTTCCTTGGCAGACCAAGACGATACCCCCGCTTCCGGCGCTTCTCCGTCGGATATCCGGCCGATCTCCATCACCGACGAGATGAAGCGCAGCTATCTCGATTACGCGATGAGCGTGATCGTGTCCCGCGCGCTTCCCGATGTGCGTGACGGCCTGAAACCGGTGCATCGGCGTATTCTCTTCTCGATGCATGAAAACGGCTACGAGTGGAACAAGCCCTACCGCAAGTCGGCCCGCGTGGTCGGTGACGTCATGGGTAAGTACCATCCGCACGGCGACAGCGCGATCTACGACGCGCTGGTGCGCATGGCGCAGGATTTCTCGTTGCGGCTGCCGCTGATCGACGGACAGGGCAACTTCGGCTCCGTGGACGGCGACCGCGCCGCCGCCATGCGGTACACCGAGTGCCGCCTGCAGAAGGTCGCGCAGACGCTGCTCGATGATCTCGACAAGGACACCGTCAACTACCAGGACAATTACGACAGCTCGGAAAGCGAGCCCGTCGTTGTGCCGGCGCGGTTCCCCAACCTGCTCGTCAATGGCGCCGGCGGCATCGCCGTGGGCATGGCCACCAACATCCCGCCTCACAATCTCGGCGAGGTCATCGACGCGTCCATCGCGCTGATCGAGAACGAGAATCTGACGCTGGACGAGGCGATGGAAATCGTGCCGGGCCCGGATTTCCCGACCGCCGGCCAGGTGCTCGGCCGCGCCGGCATCCGCTCGGCCTATGAGACCGGCCGGGGCTCGATCCTGATCCGCGGCAAGGTGACGACCGAGGAGGTCCGCAAGGACCGCGAAGCGCTGATCATCACCGAGATTCCCTATCAGGTGAACAAGTCGACGATGATCGAGAAGATCGCCGAACTCGTGCGCGACAAGCGCATCGAGGGCATCTCCGACATTCGCGACGAATCCGATCGCGACGGCATGCGTGTCGTCATCGAGCTCAAGCGCGACGCCGTGGCCGACGTGGTGTTGAACCAGCTTTATCGTTTCTCGCAGCTCCAGAGCTCGTTCGGCGCCAACATCGTGGCGCTCAACGGCGGCCGGCCCGAACAGCTCGGCCTGCTGCAGCTTCTGCGCGCCTTCGTCGACTTCCGCGAGGAGGTTGTTTCCCGGCGCACCAAGTTCCTGCTCAACAAGGCGCGCGATCGCGCCCATGTGTTGGTCGGCCTCGCCATCGCGGTGGCCAACATCGACGAGATCATCCGTCTGATCCGCCACGCGCCCGATCCCGCGACAGCCCGCGCCCAGTTGATGGAGCGTGACTGGCCGGCGAGCGAGGTTCAGTCGCTGGTGGAGCTGATCGATGATCCGCGCCACAAGGTCAGCGAAACCGGCACCTACAAGCTGTCGGAAACCCAGGCGCGCGCCATTCTCGATCTGCGTCTGCAGCGGCTGACCGCTCTGGGCCGTGACGAGATCGGCGACGAGCTCAATGGCCTTGGCGGGCAGATCAGCGACTATCTGGATATCCTGCGCTCGCGCGACCGCATCATGACCATCATCAAGGATGATCTCGCGTCGATCCGCGACGAGTTCGCCACGCCCCGGCGCACCGAGTTGCTGGAAGGCGGCGCGGACATGGACGATGAGGATCTCATCGCCCGTGAGGAGATGGTCGTCACCGTCAGCCACACCGGCTACATCAAGCGCGTGCCGCTCGCCACCTACCGCGCCCAGCGGCGCGGCGGCAAGGGCCGCTCGGGCATGTCGACCAAGGACGAGGATTTCGTCACCCGGCTGTTTGTCGCCAATACGCACACGCCGGTGCTGTTCTTCTCCTCGCGTGGCATCGTCTACAAGATGAAGGTCTGGCGGCTGCCGCTGTCGGCGCCCCAGGCGCGCGGCAAGGCGCTGATCAACCTGCTGCCGCTGCAGGAAGGCGAGATCATCACCACGATCATGCCTTTGCCGGAGGACGAGGACAGCTGGGGCGCGCTGGACGTGATGTTCGCGACCACCTCGGGCAACGTCCGCCGCAACAAGCTCAGCGACTTTGTCCAGGTCAACCGCAACGGCAAGATCGCCATGAAGCTCGACGAGGGCGACGGCATTGTCGGGGTGGAGACCTGCTCGATCAACGACGACGTCCTGCTGACCACGGCGGCCGGCCAGGCGATCCGCTTCCCGGCGACCGACGTGCGCGTGTTCCAGAGCCGCGCCTCCACCGGTGTGCGCGGCATCAATCTCGCGCAGGGCGACACGGTCATCTCCATGGCTATCATCCATCATTTCGAGGCGACGTCGGACGAGCGCACCGCCTATCTCAAGTGGCGGCGTCTGATGCGGGGCGAGGCGGAGGACGAGACGCCTGAGCCTGAGGAGGAGGTCGGCGACGGCGCTCTCAGCGAGGCGCGCTACGCGGAAATGAGCGCCTACGAACAGATCATCCTGACGCTGACCGAGAACGGCTACGGCAAGCGCACCTCGTCGTTCGAGTACCGGATCACCGGGCGCGGCGGCAAGGGCATCACCGCGATGGTGGTCAACGATCGCAACGGCCAGTTGATCGGCTCGTTCCCGGTCGACGACGCCGACCAGATCATGCTGGTCACCGATGGCGGACAGCTCATTCGCTGTCCGGTGGACGGCATTCGCATTGCGGGGCGCGCCACCCAGGGCGTCACCGTGTTCAACACGGCCGCCGACGAACATGTGGTCGCGGTGCAGCGGATTTCCGAGGATGTCGGTGCGGAGGATGAGGAGCCGGGCGACGGGATCGAAGGCGAGGCCTCTCCGGATGGCCCTGCCGGTGGCCCCGATGATGCGCGTGGCGAGACGCCCGACGCCTGAGCCGGTCCCGATGCGAACACGAAAAGAACGGGGCGCCCTTGCGGGCGCCCCGTTAGTCGTTGCGGGGGAGGAAACGATTGAAGGGGACCGGTCAGGCTTCGGGGAAAGCCTGCCGGACGCGGCCTTGGAGGTCGGCCGCGTTGTCTGTTGAAAGCGTTAGCTGTCCGTCGGCTGGCGAACCAGCGTCGACGTGTTCCGGGCTTCGTCGCGGATCTCGACGGTCTCGATGGCGATGACCCGCAGTCCGTTGGAGCGCGCGCCTCTGGTCTGGCCGATGGCGTTCAGGCACTCTTCCGACCACGCGCCCCAGGCCTGACCCGAGCAGGTGACGTTGCCGCCGAGCGGCAGCCGGTCCATTTTCTGGGCGGCGGCGGGAATGGCCCCGATGCCGTTGTCGGCCGTAACGCCGGTGATCAGCTGGACGCCACCGAAAAACACGATCAGTGCTGCGGCGGTGGCAATCGCCAGCTCGCGCAGTGTCACCGAGGGGCGACGGGCGGCGGACGGACCGGTATGTATGTTCGCAATAGTCATGACACGCTCCCGAATAGTGGCGGCCGCTGTGCGGTCCTTATAGGGAGAACTATGCAGCAGCCATTTGGTTCCATCAGTGACCGAAATCACAGATCGGGCGAATGGCGCGATATCGCGTGTCGGCGCCTTTGAAGGGGGCGTGTCAGCCCTTCGGCGCCGCCTCCATCCGGCGGGCGTCGTCATGGGTTCCGATCACCGCACTGGGGCCCGGCTGACGCTGCGCGCCGCCCGTGATCGCGTTGATGCCGGAGGGAGATCCGGCGCGCGCCGCGCGAAGGCATTCGTCGAGCGCCTCGCTTGAAATGATGCCCGCGCAGTCGCGTTCCGCCCCAAGCGCGCGCATCCGTTCCGTTTGCGCCACCACGAAGGGCGACGCCGTGACTTGCCGGTCAAACTGACCGATTGCCAATATAAGCAGGCAACCAAGGGCCAAAAGCCCCGCCAGCCACGCTTTCGCAGCCGTCGTAAACATTGTTCACGTCCTTTTCGAAAACCTGCCCTCGCGCGCCAATACGGCGGGGCCGACGGTCGGCGGCGCGGCGCAAACATCACAAACTGCGCTTGCCTAATCATCACGGCCGCGAAGATTTTCACGTTACCCGTCAGGATGATCCCGTCTCGGTCTCCGATATGGCGGTCAGCTGTGCAGATGCAATCCCGATCACGCGCAACGTGAACGGCGGGCCCGGTCGGCACGGTTGCGAACGGTGCCGGGACCGGCGGAAATCCGGGGATATTTTGGTATTCGGGGCGATTGGGCGCAGCCGTGAAACAGTGCGTTCCGTTTCACGAAACAGACACGGATGCGTGTCTGCCGCAAGACGCGTTGCGCGGTCCGTCGCAAGACGTGGGGAGGGGGCATGCGGGACGCGACAAGGAGCGGATTGGGGGCCGGAACGCGAAACGACGACGCACCGGGGAATGCGTCGTCGCTTCTGGTCAGGAATCCAGTCGACTCGAACTGGACTATTTTTCAATCCGGGTTTTGACCAGAGTGGTCTCCGTGTCTCCGGACTGAAAAGCCTTGGTCACATAGGTGACGCCGGGTTTCGCGAAGGCCTTGCCTCCGGCAATCGTGTCGCATGAGCTTTCGGCATCCGACACAACGGCCTCGGTACAGGCCACTGTTATTTCTTGTCTCAGGCGGTCGCTCTTCTCCACAACGCCGTGGTCGGCGCGCACATAGCCGTCGATCCCGGCGAGCATAAGAGCCATTCCGCCAATCGCGACGACGAACGTCGCGCGGCGTGTAGCGCCCTTCATGATCGCCTCCTCTGAAGTGGGGAGACCTTAGCATTTTTGTAGTCTGAAATAAATAAAAATTTGCGTGTTGTATAAAAATCACAATGACGCAGCCCCGGAGCGCCGGGAGCCCGCCCCTGGCCCGCGCGCTCGGCGGTTGTATCGGCGCCGCCATGCCGCTATTCAGGAATCATGGAACGCATCGCTCTTTATCCAGGGTCCTTCGACCCGGTCACCAACGGTCATGTCGACATTCTGCGCCAGGCCTTGTCGCTGGCCGACCGCGTCGTCGTCGCCATCGGCATTCATCCGGGCAAGCAGCCGCTGTTCTCCTTCGAGGAGCGGGCCGCGATGATCCGCGCGCTCGCGCGGGGCGGGCTTGATGGGGATGTCGCGGACCGCATCGAGGTGGTCTCCTTCGACGGGCTGGTGGTCGATCTGGCGCGCGAGAAGGGCGCCGGGATCCTGCTGCGCGGCCTGCGCGACGGCACCGATCTCGACTACGAGATGCAGATGGCCGGCATGAACGGCGCCATGGCAGGCGACGTGCGCACGGTGTTTTTGCCCGCCTCGCCGGAGGTTCGCCACATCACCGCCACGCTTGTCCGGCAGATCGCCCGCATGGGAGGCGACGTGTCTTCCTTCGTGCCGGCCCTGGTCGCGCGCGAACTCAAGCAGAAACTTTCATCGTGACAGAGGCCGGGCGCCAGCCCGGCTGACGATCCTGGAGGACTTACGTGCTGCGCACATTCATAATGGCTGCCGCTTTCGCCGCCGCCTTTGCCGTCTCGGCTGCCGCCCGCGCCGCGGACCCGGAAAACACCCTGTATCTGGAACTCAAGTCCGGCCGCGTGGAAATCGAGCTGCGTCCCGATCTGGCGCCCAACCACGTCGCCCGGATCAAGAAGCTGGCCCGCGCCAAGTTTTACGACGGCATCGTCTTCCACCGCGTGATCGACGGCTTCATGGCGCAGACGGGCGATCCCACGGGCACCGGCACCGGCGGCTCCGACGAGCCGGACCTGAAGGCCGAGTTCTCCGCCGAGCCGTTTGACCGCGGCGTGCTGGGCATGGCGCGCGCGCAGAGCCCCGACAGCGCCAACTCGCAGTTCTTCATCATGTTCGCGCCCGGCCACTTCCTCAACGGTCAGTACACCGTCTGGGGCAAGGTCGTCTCGGGCATGGAGCATGTGGACGCGATCAAGCGCGGCGAGCCGCCCGCGAACCCCGACACCATCATCTCCATGCGCGTTGCAGCCGACGTGCACTAGACACTATACCGAACGCGAAGAACACGCGCCGGTGGCCCAGAGCCGCCGGCGCTTCAAACCGGAAGAGAGAGGAACCCCGGTGGCAGATATCAAGGATCCCGAGAACACCCTGCTGATGGAAACCAGTCAGGGTTCCGTCGTCATCGAGATGCGGCCGGATCTCGCGCCCAATCACGTGGCGCGGATCAAGGAACTGGTGCGCGAAGGCTTTTACGACGGCATCGTCTTCCATCGCGTCATCGACGGCTTCATGGCCCAGACCGGCTGCCCGCAGGGCATCGGCATCGGCGGCTCGGGCACCAAGCTGAAGGCCGAGTTTTCCTCCGAGCCGCACGTGCGCGGCACGGTCTCCATGGCGCGCTCCGGCGATCCCAACTCCGGCGACAGCCAGTTCTACCTGTGCTTCGCCGACAGCCCTGGCTCAACAACCAGTACACGGTCTGGGGCAAGGTCATCGAAGGCATGGAGAATGTCGACAAGCTCAAGCGCGGCGAGCCGGTTGTCGATCCCGATAACATCGTCTCGATCAAGGTCGCCGCGGACGCATAAGCGTCCTGCGACGCGCCTGAAGACGCGCGAAAAATTCTCGGTCGTCATCCTCGGCCACCGTGCCGAGGATCCACCTTCCGGGAGGCCGATGGATGCTCGGGACAAGCCCGAGCAGGACGATCGGGGAAGCGCTGAGCATTCTGGCCGGCGCCCGTGGCACACGGGCGCCGGTTTTTCATTGGGGCCGGCCCGAGTTGACCGCCGGAAAACCGCTCGCTATGACGCGGGCAGCCGCGCGTTATCGCACGGCGCGAACCTCCCGAACCCGGTCAGACCCTTTCATGAGCCTCCGTGTCGACGATTTCGATTTCGATCTGCCGCCGGAGCGGATCGCCCTGCGTCCTGCGCGCCCGCGCGACAGCGCCCGGCTGCTCGTCGTGCGCCCGGGAGAACCGCTCACCGACAGCACGGTCGCCTCGCTGGCGGATTTCCTCGAGCCCGGCGACGCGCTGGTGTTCAACGACACCAAGGTGATCCCGGCGCAGCTCGAGGGCGTGCGCTCGCGCGCGGGCGGCATCGACGCAAAAGTCTCCTTCACCCTGCACATGCGGCTCGACGGCGCCCGCTGGAAGGCCTTTGCCCGGCCCGCCAAGAAACTTCTCGCGGGCGACCGCATCCGCTTCGGCGCCGCCGGCGATGCCGCCCCGCTCCGGGCGACGCTCGTGGAGAAGGGCGAGGCCGGCGAGGTGGAGCTGGCGTTCGATTGCGCGGGTCCCGATCTGGATGTCGCGATCGCAACGGTCGGCCACATCCCGCTGCCGCCCTATATCGCGTCCAAACGCGGCGAGGACGCCCAGGACCGCGCCGACTACCAGACGGTCTATGCGCGCGAGGAGGGCGCGGTTGCCGCCCCACGGCGGGACTGCATTTCACCGATGAACTGCTGGCGTCCTTGCGCGCGCGCGGCATCGAGGAGCATTTCGTCACCCTGCATGTGGGCGCGGGCACCTTCCTGCCCGTCAAGGTGGACGACATCGCCGACCACACCATGCATTTCGAGCGCGGCGAGATCACGAAGGCGACGGCCGACGCGCTCAACGCCGTGCGGGCGCGTGGCGGCCGCATCGTCTCGGTCGGCACCACCTCGACGCGGCTCCTGGAAAGCGCCGCCGATGAGGAAGGCCGCATCCACCCGATGAACGCCGCCACCGACATTTTCATCACGCCCGGCTACCGCTTCAAGGCGGTGGACGTGCTGATGACAAACTTCCATCTGCCGCGATCGACGCTGTTCATGCTGGTCTCCGCCTTCGCGGGCACCGCGACCATGCGGGCGGCCTACACCCATGCCATTCAATCGGGCTATCGCTTCTATTCCTATGGCGATGGCTCGCTGCTGTTTCCGGAAAAAACCTCATGAGCGTCGAGCCGACCCCAAAACCCTTCGGCTTCAAGCTGATCACAACCGACGGCATGGCCCGGCGCGGCACAGTGAGCACGCCGCACGGCGAGGTGCGAACCCCCGCCTTCATGCCCGTGGGCACCCAGGCCACCGTCAAGGTGATGTACCCGGAACAGGTGCGCGAGCTTGGTTCCGACGTGGTGCTCGGCAACACCTATCATTTGATGCTGCGCCCCACGGCCGAACGCGTGGCGCGGCTCGGCGGCCTGCATAGGTTCATGAACTGGCCGCACACGATTCTGACCGATTCCGGCGGCTTCCAGGTGATGTCGCTGGCGCAGCTCAGAAAGCTCGATGAGAACGGCGTCACCTTCCAGAGCCACATCGACGGCAGCCGGCACGAGTTGACGCCCGAGCGCTCCATTGAGATCCAGGGCCTGCTCGGATCCGACATCCAGATGCAGTTCGACGAATGCATCAGGCTTCCGGCAAGCCGCGAGGAAGTCGAGCGCGCCATGCAGCTTTCGTTGCGCTGGGCGCAGCGCTCGCGCGACAAATTCGAGGCCATGGGCGGACCGGCCAAGGGGCAGGGGCTGTTCGGCATCGTTCAGGGCGGCGACGTGGCCGATCTGCGCATCGAATCCGCGCAAAAACTCTCGGAACTGCCGTTCGAGGGCTATTCCGTCGGAGGCCTCGCCGTGGGCGAGCCGCAGGACGTGATGCTCAAGATGCTGGAGATCACCACGCCGGTGCTGCCCGCGCACAAGCCGCGCTACCTGATGGGCGTCGGCACGCCGGACGATCTCATTGAATCGGTTGCCCGCGGCATCGACATGTTCGACTGCGTCATGCCCACCCGCGCCGGCCGGCACGGCGTCGCCTACACCCGCCGCGGCCGCATCAATCTCAAGAACGCCCGCCACGCCGACGACCCGCGCCCGCTCGACGAGACCTCGACGTGTCAGGCCGCCAACACCTATTCCCGCGCCTACCTCCACCACCTCATCAAGGCCGGCGAGGGCCTCGGCGCCATGCTGCTCACCTGGAACAACCTGCACTACTACCAGAGCCTGATGCAGGGCATCCGCGACGCCATCGAGGCGAAGCGCTTCGCGGAACATCGGATCGAGGTGAAGGCGGAATGGGAGAGGGGTGATCTGGCGGAGGTGGGGTAGGGTGATTGGTATGATATGGGCACGGGTGGCGGCCGTATAACTCAGAGTGATCCGCTTTCGGCCCATTGTGGACATTGGCATCGATTGTGGCGAAGGTCCGGAACGAGCCCATGATGTTTGATGCTGCGGCAAAGACCAATATCTGCTCTGCCGCTGCTTAAGATGTTAGATGTGCGGTTTTAGGGCTGGTTCGCGCTCTGAATCGCCAGAATTCGGCTCTCCTTTGGGTTCGATCAAGAGAACTTTGACTTCTTTCTCTGCACGCGGGCGGTGCACGACGCCTTTGGGGACAATGAACAACTCGCCAGCTTTGACGGTTTGCGATGGGTTCCCTTCGATGTCCATCACCATTTCACCTTCCAAGACGTAAAAGAAGTCATCCGTCGTATTGTGTTTGTGGAACGGGTATTCGCCCATGAACTTTACGACCATCACTTCGTTTTCATTATATTCGGCTATTACATGCGGATCCCAATGGCTTGAGAACAGGCCTAGTTTTTCTCGGAGATTGACTGTTTTCATCTGCGGTTTCCTGTTTTTATGGTGCATTCTTTGATCTTACCACAAAGGAGAATGCGCATTTCACGCGGGCAAAGATCGGGACATGTCATCGCACAAGACCTGACGCCAGGTCTTGAACGATCGTGCGCGCGCGATTGGGTTCACTCAGCCCCTTGGCAAGCGGGCATCCAGCGCTTGGAAGCCTATTTCTCCGGCGAAGCCTACGCGCCTCATCGGCACGACACTTATTCCATCGGTTACACGATCAATGGCGTACAGAGCTTCGATTATCGCGGCGCCCGCGCCAACAGCACGCGCGGGAAGGTGATTGTCCTGCATCCCGATGAGATTCACAACGGAGAGGCAGGTTCAGATGAGGGCTTTCACTATCGGATGCTCTATATCGAGCCCTCCATGGTGCGCGGGGCTCTTGGGCAATCCGCCGCTGCGCTACCCTTCGTAAGAGAAGCTGTTTTCGACGATTCAAGATTGTTTCGGGCAATTCACGCGGCGTTTGGCGACATGCACATGGCGCTGGAACCGGTCTGCCGGGATGAAATTATCACGCTTCTGGCAGATGGCCTTCTGGCAAATGATCCGTCTGCGCGTCGCGCATCGCGTTCCTTGATTGACCCCAAATCCATCCGTTTGGCACGCGAATTTCTTGATGCGAATCTTGATCGAACGGTAGCCTCGGACGAGTTGGAGGCCATCACCGGACAGGACCGATATGCACTCGCCCGTCAATTCCGCAAAGCCTTTGGTACAAGCCCCTATCGCTATCTAATGATGCGCCGCCTTGACCAAGCGCGCGCTGAGATCGCAATGGGGCAGAGTTTGGCAGATGCAGCAACCAACGCTGGGTTCAGCGATCAGGCTCACATGACCCGCCGCTTCAAAGCAAATTACGGTGTCTCGCCGGGGCATTGGCAGCGTCTCGCGCGAAGGAAGTAGGCAATCATACAATATGGACCACGGCGTTCCATACTCCCAGAAAGCCGACCGCTATTGCAACGAGTTCACCCTTCGTCCGCGGACCGTACCTCGGCGACGCTCGCAGCAAATGACCGTTCCCGCCCTCAGTTGCCGCTTTTCGTCTCATGGGTGTGGACGTCATCGGCTGTCCATCATGCGCAATGAACATTCGGATAGAGCCACCATGCCAGCGTTCGGCGACATGACATAATTCTTGGAGGGACCCGTGGGCCTTGGAGGAACCCGTGAGCGAGCGGATGAATTTTCACACATTGCCGCGCATCAAGATCAGCGCGCCGCGGCGTTGGGCGGCGCGCTCGCGCGAAAAATTCGAGGAAATGGGCGGACCGGCCAAGGGGCAGGGGCTGTTCGGCATCGTTCAGGGCGGCGACGTGGCCGATCTGCGGATTGAATCCGCGCAAAAGCTCTCGGAACTGCCGTTTGAGGGCTATTCCGTCGGAGGCCTCGCCGTGGGCGAGCCGCAGGACGTGATGCTCAAGATGCTGGAGATCACCACCCCGGTGCTGCCGGCGCACAAGCCACGCTACCTGATGGGCGTCGGCACGCCGGACGATCTCATTGAATCGGTTGCCCGCGGCATCGACATGTTCGACTGCGTCATGCCGACGCGCGCCGGCCGCCACGGCGTCGCCTACACCCGCCGCGGACGCATCAATCTCAAGAACGCCCGCCACGCCGACGACCCGCGCCCGCTCGACGAGACCTCGACGTGCCAGGCCGCCAACACCTATTCCCGCGCCTACCTCCACCACCTCATCAAGGCCGGCGAGGGCCTCGGCGCCATGCTGCTCACCTGGAACAACCTGCACCACTACCAGAGCCTCATGCAGGGCATGCGGGATGCGATCGAGGCGAAGCGCTTCGCGGAACATCGGATCGAGGTGAAGGCGGAATGGGAGAAGGGTGATCTGGCGGCGGTGTGAGCGTGGCCAGCGTTTCAAGGGGCGGCGGTTGTGACTTGCGGTGATCCGGTTTCGGCCCATTGCTGACCTCGCCACCATTTTCAGAGAGCGGCAGCTTCCCGCCTTTTCTATTCAATGTTTCGGCGCAGAATGGTCCATAAGCGTTCAGTTCCGTCCCAGTGGGCAGCATTCCACCCTGCCGACCGTGCCCCTATGATATTTGACATTGTGTCATCGATCAGAAGCATTTCTTCCGGCTGGCGACCTGTTGCCTGCGCAGCGTAAGTGAAAAACTCAGGTTCCGGTTTCTTACTTCCGACTTTCGCCGAATATACGATGCCATCAACCTCATCGCCTAAGCCCATGGTCTGCATCAAATAGGCCGCTCTCATGTGCTCTTGGTTTGTTGTCAGGTAAACGGGAATTCCTTTCTGTCGCGCCAAACGAACATCGGAAAGAACCGCTTCAACGATACGAGAATCCATTTCAAACCAGTAGACAATGAGCTCTTCCGCATCGACGGAAGGCGCAATGCGCTTCAGCACCGTCGAAAGAGTTGGCAACAGGTCTTTCTTGCCAGTTACAACATCGCTCCACTCGGCCTTGAAGAATTGTTCGACGAGCGCATCAGACGAAACTGCCATTTGTTCAGAAAGATCACGATCCCAGCGCTGCCCATCGCCGGGACGGCCGTCAACGAGCACTCCATCAACATCAAGCATCAGGCACTTGGTCATTTCACAGATTTTTCCCAAAGCAACAAAGCGGTTGCCAGTATGGATCATATTCAGCGCCGGCTGAAACGTTCTTGTGTTAGGTGCAATCACGTTCGAACGGCAGCTCAGCTCACATGGATGCCGTTGGTTCGGATCGCCGCGAGTTCACACTTCCCGCCCGAAACTGTCGTCTGTTCACAGGCGCTTTCGGCCCGAGGTTGTCATTGGTGCAGGCGGCGGCGAAGGTCCGACTCCCGGCTCGTCGCGCGCCCAGACAACCAAGATCAGGACTGCGCGTCGGCCTCACGGTCGGCTTCGGCCTGTTCGGCGGCCCACTCACCCGCGGCCTCCACCGCCACGGGCGAGGTGGTGGGCAGCACATTCAGGTAGCTTTCGGTCTTCTCGACCGGCACCACGGCGCGCTGCGTCATACGGTAGAGCGCGTAAAGCGCGATGATGCAGAAGGTCGCGCCAAGCACCAGCCAAAACGCGAACGGGTCAAGCCCCTGCATCGCCCAGCCGCTGACCAGCGGACCCGCGATGGCGCCAAGCCCGAAAGTGAAGACGAGCCCCCCGATGCGGCCGGCATTTCCTCGACCGAAAGGGAATCGTTGGTATAGGCCAGGAGCAGGGCATAGAGCGGTGTTGTGACCCCGCCGGCAAGGAACGCGGCCGCCATCAAGGGCCATAGTCCGCCGCCGGCGATCCACCCCAGTGCGCAGGATGCGGCGCCCAGGGCGGCCGACCCACAGATCAGCTTGCGCCGGTCCATCCGGTCCGACAGCCAGCCGATTGGATATTGCAACAGCAGCGCCCCGGCGAACAGCATCGCAATGAACAGCGCGATTTGCGTTGTCGTCAGCCCAATCTTGGTACCAAAGACGGCGCCCATGCCTGATTGCGTCGCGTAGACGCTGCCCAGCAGGAAGATTCCCACGGCGCCCAGCGGCGAGCCCGAGAAAAGATCACGCAGGGACATCGGGCGCGCAACCTCGACCACGGGGATTGGGGCGACAGACAAGAGGATTGGCGCAAAGGAGACCGACACAAGGATCGAGGCGCTGATGAATAGAACGGACGTTCCCGCATCGCCCAGCGTCAGCAGTCCCTGCGCGCCGATGATGCCCAGCGTCTGCGCGATCATGTAGGCCGACAGCACCTTGCCGCGCGTCTCGTTGGTGGACGCGTCGTTCAGCCAGCTCTCGGCCGTGACGTAGATGCCCGACATGCAGAAGCCCACGAGTATCCGCAGTATGGTCCAGGCCCAGGGTTCGCTCAGCAGCGGAAAAGCGATCAGCCCCGCCGACATGAAGCTGCCGAGCGCCGCAAAGACGCGCACGTGACCGACGCGCTGGATCAGCAGCGGACTGAACCGCGCGCCCGAAAGGAAGCCCATGAAATAGCTTGAGGTGACGACGGCCAGCTCCGCGGACGAAAAACCTTCGATCCCGCCGCGCAGGCCGATGAGCGTGAAATGCATGCCATTGCCCAGCATGATGAGCACGATACCAAGCAGCAGGGCCCAGACCCGGACAACACTTTGAGCATGGAAGGAATGTCCTTTCGCGCCGGTGGGGCTCGGTATGCTACGCGCGGATGCTCACGCCTGAAGGCGCTGCCCTGGCTGCGACGACGTAGGCACAGCCATCTGCAACAAAATACCAATTGCGACGCGATGTCTCCATCTGGCCAGTGGTATCGCCGAAAATTGCGCTTTCCGCACAGCGGACCCTGCGCATAGCGGACCTTGGCGCTCGTGTGACGAAAGCCCGCATTCCGCCCCATTGTTGCCTATGGCACGATCCTTCGCCATCGGCCCAATTCGTCACAGTGTACGCCATCGTGCCACACTGTCTGCACGATGAGCACTCAAGAACAACCGCTGTGCGGGCCTTCGACGAGACGACACAAGCCCTGGACGAGCAGGCGAGCGTGCGGACGGAGCTGCAGCCGGTCGATCATGCGGCATTCTTCGATACGCTGGATGCACCACCGCAAGCAACGCCACGGTTGCGCGAGGCATTCGCCGGTCACGCGGCGCGCGTTCTCTCTACGTGAGCGGCGAGGCGCCATCCGGAAAGCACTGCGTCCGCCGCCCATCCTTCGAGACGGGCCTTGTGGCCCTCCTCAGGATGAGGATCATCGTGTTGATATTCCAAAGGATCAGCAATCTCGACCTCATCCTGAGGAAGCCGCGCAGCGGCTGTCTCGAAGGATGGGCGGCTTGTTCGGCGCGCGGCAGAGCCTGTTCGGTGAAGGCCGGACAGGAGGACGCCGCACCGATATCCCGCCGGGACCCCGAATGCGATGCGGAGCCTGGCGGATCGGGAACCGGCGCCCCGAATCTACGTGGGAGCATCGCACGCTGCAGCGCGTCCGGGCTGACGGTGGCGGCCGATTGCTGTGGGGTTGCGCCCACCCCGATCGTCACCCCGGGCTTGCCCCGGGGCCCACTGCACCGCTCGGCGCGTGACGACGTCTTTGTGCATGATCATGCCTCAGCTTGGACCCGCGAGCGCCTCAACGAGAGGAGAACGGAGTAGGCCCCGGGTCGAGCCCGGGGTGACGATTGGGGGAGGCAAGCCCGGGTGACGATCAGCGCGGCCGCATTGCATCCGGCGGCCTTCCTGTCCATGATCGGTGTTGACCAGTGCCATGCCGGACACGGTTATGGCGGCGTGCTTTTGGCACGCGCATTGCGCAAGCGCCGGAACGTGTGGGGATCGCGGTTGTGATCCTTGATGTGCTGGACGACGGAAACCCTGATCTCGTCGCCCGGCGCCGGGCATTGTATGAGGGATACGGCTTTCAGCCATTTCTCTCAAATCCGCCGCGGATGTTTTTGCCCATTGCGACGGTGCCGGCGGCTCTGGGAGAGCAGTAGCGCGCCCACGCGGATTTCATCCATTCAGATAACGCACTGTTCACCATGGATCGGATCTCTCCCGGTTTTGCAGTTTTCGGATAGTACGGGGAAATCCGCATGGCTAGTGTCGTGCGAGTTTTATCCGCGCTTCGGCCGCCTGGGCTGGGTGTCAAATCCGGAAAGCGATCATCCCATGCCTAAAAGACGTGCTCTCCGGATCGGCAGCCGATCCGGCAGTGCGGTGATGCTCATGCGGATCATCGCGGGCGCCAGCCTGTTTCTGGTCGCGCCGGGCGCGATGGCGCAACCCGATGATATCACCGGCTACCTGGATGGTATCCGGGTGGAATACGGGCTTCCGGCGCTCGCCGCAGCCGTTGTCAGGGATGGTGCGGTGGTCGCCGTTGCGGCGGTAGGCACGCGGGTGCATGGCGAACAGATTCCCGTGCGCCTCGATGACCGCTTCCATCTGGGATCGAACACCAAGGCGATGACCGCGACGCTGGCCGGCATGATGGTGGAGGAGAGGCGACTGCGCTGGACCT
The DNA here is from genome assembly GCF_003432385.1 of Breoghania sp. L-A4. NCBI lineage: Bacteria > Pseudomonadati > Pseudomonadota > Alphaproteobacteria > Hyphomicrobiales > Stappiaceae > Breoghania > Breoghania sp. L-A4. Next base: position 2,500,364 of record NZ_CP031841.1, read on the forward strand.
CCACCGTGGGTGAGGTTCTGGGCGATGACGTCCCCGGTCTGAGTCCGGGCATCGCCAGTGCCACGCTCGAGCAACTGCTCTCGCACGCCAGCGGCATCCCCGCCGACACCGAGGAGATGCTCGATCTCTATTTCAGCAACAGCACCTTTGATTACAACCTGCCGGCGCTGCGCCTGCGCACGCTGGAGGCGTGGCAGCACAACGCCGTTTCCGTGCCCGACGGGTCGCCGTTTCAGTATTCCAATTTCGGCTACATGATCGCCGGATCGATGATCGAGAAGGTCTCGGATACGCCGTGGGAACAGCTGATGTATGAGCGCATCTTCGCACCCATGGGACTGCGGACCGCGCGGCTCGGCCCCCAGGCGACCTACGGACTGGTGGATGCGCCCGTCGGTCACCGCATCGCGGCGGATGGCAGTGTCACTCCGATGCTGTGGGGTCCAGCGGCCGATGTTCCGCCGGTCATATCGCCCTCCGGCAATGCCAACATGTCGGTTCTCGACTACGCCGCGTGGGCCGGCTGGAACGCCGGTCAGGGCCGGCGCGGCCCGGTGCTGGTTTCGCCCGGGACGCTGAACGTCATCCAGTCCGTACACGTCCAGACGCCGGTGCGCGAAAATCCGCCGCCCGGCACGCCGGAAACCGGTGGCTACGGACTGGGGTGGGGCGTGGTGGCGTTCGACTGGGCGGACGCGCCGCTGCTCACCCACAACGGCTCCAACTCGATGAATCTCGCCCGGATCGTGATCGACACCGAGCGTGATCTCGCTGTCGTGGTGCTGAGCAATTTCCCCGGCCGCCGCGCCAGCTCCGCCGTGGGTGAGGTGATGCGGCATCTCTATCTCGATTACGCCAAGCGATAACCCGGGCACGCCACGGCGCGCCAAACATTCAAAAGGAAACGGCCATGTGCAACGACGCTTCAAACGAGACCATCAGCCGACGCAACCTGCTCGCCGGTGGTGTGGCGCTCGCCGCGGCGGGCGCGACCCTGTCGACCGCTGCGGCCCAGACGGCCGAAACCGCGCCGGTCTCGCCGGAGGAGGCGCTGCAGCGTCTCGTCGAGGGCAACGCCCGCTATGTCGCCAATGCCGCGATAAACACCGATCATTCGGTCGGACGCGTCGAGCGCGCCGCGGGGCAACAGCCGTTTGCGGCCATCGTCAGTTGCTCGGACTCGCGCGTGGCGCCGGAACTCCTGTTCGATCAGGGCCCTGGCGCGCTCTTCGTCGTGCGGGTGGCCGGAAACTTCATCAATGAGGACGGTCTTGCAAGCCTCGAGTATGGTGCCGCGGTGCTCGGCATCAAGCTGATCGTCGTACTTGGTCATAGTTCGTGCGGGGCGGTCGGCGCGACCATCAGTTCGATTCAGGACAACACCCTGCCCCCGGACATCTGCCGAGCCTGGTCAACGCTATCCGTCCGGCGGTCTATGACGTCATGCAGGCCAAGCCCGCGGACCTGCTTGCGGCGGCAACGGCGCAAAACGCCAGGAGCAATGCCGAACGCGCGCAGACGGAAGGTCCCATCCTTGCGCAACTGCACGACGCCGGAAAGCTCAATGCCGTGGCAGCCATCTACGAGATCAGCACCGGGAAGGTGTCGTTCCTGTAGCCTCAATGGTACCGGTCACAGCCGCCACAGCGTGACCGCGTCCGGCTTCGTTTCGCGCGGCAAGAGCCCCGTCAGATCGGAGACGAAGCCGGTGGCGTCTTTCAGCAGGCTCTGCACGAAGACCCAGTCTGGCGCGTGGCCGGAGAAATCCCGGTGCGGCACGGCGAGGATCACCGCGTCGGCGGGGGCGGCGTCTTCCAGCGCGGTGAGCGCCACGCCGTGCTCGGACAGGGTCTGCGCCGGATCGGCCATCGGGTCGATGGTCTGCACCCGGGCGCCGTATTTCTCCAGCTCATGCACCAGATCGGCGACCTTGGAGTTGCGCGCGTCCGGCACATTCGCCTTGTAGGTGACGCCGAGCACGGTGACGGTGAGCGGCATGGTGAACCCCAGCCGCGCGCAGTCCTGGATCAGGCTGGTGGCGACAAACCGCGGCATGGCCTCGTTGGTGCCGCGTCCGGCGAGCACAACCTGTGGCGTGTGGCCGATCTCATGCGCCTTGTGGGTGAGATAATAGGGATCGACGCCGATGCAGTGGCCGCCCACGAGCCCGGGCTGAAAGGGCAGGAAATTCCACTTGGTGCCGGCCGCCGCCAGCACGTCGCGCGTGTCGATGCCCAAACTGTGAAACATCACCGACAGCTCGTTCATCAGCGCGATATTGAGATCCCGCTGGGTGTTCTCGATCACCTTGGCGGCCTCCGCGATGCGGATCGACGCCGCCTCGTGGATCCCTGCCGTGACCACCGCGCCATAAAGCGCTGCCAGCATCTTGAGCGTTTCCGGGGTGCTGCCGGAGACCACCTTGGTCAGCGTGGAGAAATCATGCGCGCTGTCGCCGGGGTTGATGCGTTCGGGCGAATAGCCGACGAAAAAGTCGCGGTTCAGCGTGAGTCCCGAAACACCTTCGAGCACCGGCACGACGACCTCCTCGGTGGCGCCGGGATAGACGGTGGATTCAAACACCACCGTTGCGCCGCGCTTCATCTGCCGTCCCACCGTCTCTGCCGCGCGCAGCAGCGGGCTGAGGTCCGGCCGCTTGGCCGCGTCGATCGGTGTCGGCACGGCGACGATATGCACGTCAGCGCCCGCCAGCGCCTCCGGCTGGTCGGTGAGTGTCAGCGTCTCGCGCGCCAGCTGCTCCGCGCTCAGCGAGCCGGTGCGGTCGCGCCCGGCGCGCAGCTCGGCGATGCGGCCTGAATCCACATCGAAACCGGTGACGGGGAAGCCGGCCTGCGCGAAGGCGGCCGCCACGGGCAGCCCGACGTAGCCCAGCCCGATGACCGAAAGCCACGTGTCGCGGATTGTCTCAGACGTCATAGTAGCTCCGGTACCAGTCGACGAAGGCGGCGACGCCCGCGCGCACCGGCGTTGCCGGCTTGAAGCCGGTCGCGGCCTGCAGCTCGGTCGTATCGGCAAAGGTCGCCGGCACATCGCCGGGTTGCATCGGCATCATGTTGAGAATGGCTTTCCTGCCCAGCGCCTCCTCGATGGCCTCGAGATAGTCCATCAGCTGGACGGGCTGCGAATTGCCGATGTTGAAGATGCGATAGGGCGCGGAACTGCTCGCCGGATCCGGATTTTCCGGGTCCCAGTCGGGGTTGGCTGCGGCGGGCCTTTCCGAGATGCGCAGGATGCCCTCGACGATGTCGTCGATATAGGTGAAGTCGCGCACCATCTGGCCGCGGTTGTAGAGATCCACCGGGTCGCCCGCCAGAATCGCCTTGGTGAACTTGAACAGCGCCATGTCCGGCCGGCCCCACGGCCCGTAGACGGTGAAGAAGCGCAGGCCGGTGAGCGGGATGGCGAACAGATGCGCATAGGCATGCGCCATCGCCTCGTTGGCCTTCTTGGTGGCGGCGTAGAAGGAGACGGGATGATTGCCGCCGCGGTGTTCCGACAGCGGCATGGCGGCATCCAGGCCGAAAACGGAGGAGGTGGAGGCAAACACCATGTGCTCGACCGGATGCGCGCGCGCCGCCTCCAGCATGTTGAGGAACCCGGTCACATTGGCGTCCACATAGTCCTGCGGCGCGTCGAGCGAGTGGCGCACGCCGGCTTGCGCCGCGAGATGGATCACCCGGCTCGGACTGTGCTCGGCAAACAGCGCCATCACCGCGTCGCGGTCCTCCAGCGCGATTCGCGCCTCGGTGAACCGGTTGCTCGGGCGCAGCCGGTCGAGACGCGCCTCCTTCAGCGTCGGATCGTAGTAGCTGTTGACGTTGTCAAGACCGACGACGTTGGCGCCCGTGTCCAGAAGCGCGCGGCAAACGTGATGGCCGATAAAACCGGCGGAACCGGTAACCAGGACGGATGTCATTCAGGCGGGCCTTGTGCAGAATCGGGAGGCGAGGGAAGGGCTCGCGCAGGGTAGCAGGTCACTCGAGGATCTTCTTGCGATAGATGCGCTCCAGGCTGAGCGCGACGAAAAATCCAACCATCGTCACGAAAATCACAAAGATCGGATCGACGAAATCGCTGTCGAAGCCCCTGAAGTAGCCGCTTCGCACCCACTCCACGCAATGCAGGATGGGGTTCCAGTAAAAGATATTCTGGATGGCGGGGGAAAGCTCTCGACGACGTAGAAAATTCCCGACAGGAAGAACAGGGGCCGGCTGATGACGCCCCAGATGTTCCGCCATTCCTTGAAATGCGCGACGATCACACAGTTGATGACGCCGGTGTTGAAGCCGATCACCGCCAGCAAGGCAATCGGGGCGATGACGTTGAGCCAGTCTTCCGGCAGTTCGCCACCGAACATGAAATTGTAGCAGCCGATGATCACCACCAGGACCGTGATGTGGGTGACGATTTCGAGGATGGCGCGTGAGACGAAGGTATCGATCGACTTGATGATCGGGAAATACAGAAGCGACTTGTTCATCTGAATGGCGTTCATCACGGCGCCCGACGTCTGGCTGTAGATATTGAAGGGAACCACGCCGGTGCAAAAGAACACCACAAAACTGTCTCCGACGGGCGGGTTGTGGGTGCCCAGCGACATGAACATCAGCGACAGCATGGTGATCCAGCCGAGCGGCTCGAGCAGCGCCCAGGCATAGCTGAGTTTCTGCTCCGAATAACGCGATCGCATCTCGCGCAGAACCAGCGACAGCGTGTTGCGCGCAAAGATCTGAAGCGGCGAGCCCAGATCATTCATGACACGCGTCTCCCGTCGGTTTAGGCGCACTGTGTATCAAGGCCGTCTTGCTCCGCGCGCTGGGCGTTTGAAATCTCGTCGGGCTGTGTGCGTGCAGACTACCCCGATTTGCCGCCGCCGCCATTCATTTCGCGGGACAAATTGCCGCCCGCGTCCCACGGTGCGGATACCCCTTGGGCGTTGCGGTTTCCAGGCGGCCGGAGTATCTGTGCAGGCAACAGGTGGCCAACGACACCGGGCCGAGTACCACAGCTTAGAGGCGTTCCCGTGACATCGTGCAATACAATCGTGACAGCCGGATCCGTCCGGTTTGGCAATGCGTTGCCGTTTTCCCTGATCGCCGGTCCGTGTCAGATGGAAAGCCGTGACCATGCGTTCGAGATGGCGCACGCCATCAAGGAGATCGCCGACAGCCTCGGCATCGGCTTTGTCTACAAGACCTCCTACGACAAGGCCAACCGCACCAGCCTCACGAGCAAGCGCGGCATCGGCATGGAACGCGCGCTCGAGGTCTTCGCCGACATCAAGAGCCGCTTCGGCGTGCCGGTTCTCACCGATGTGCATGACGCGACCCACTGCGCGCCGGTCGGCGAGATCGTTGATATTCTGCAGATCCCGGCGTTCCTGTGCCGCCAGACAGATCTTCTGGTGGCCGCCGCGCAGACCGGACGCATCGTCAACGTCAAGAAGGGCCAGTTTCTGGCGCCGTGGGACATGACCAACGTGGTCGCCAAGCTCACCGGCTCGGGAAACCCCAATGTGCTTCTCACCGAGCGCGGCGCCAGCTTCGGATACAACACGCTGGTTTCCGACATGCGTGCGCTGCCGATCATGGCGCAGACGGGCGCGCCGGTGATTTTTGACGCCACCCATTCGGTGCAGCAGCCCGGCGGGCAGGGGACGACATCGGGCGGCCAGCGCGAATTCGTGCCTGTCCTGGCCCGCGCGGCCGTGGCCGTCGGCGTGGCGGGGGTGTTCATCGAGACCCATCAGGATCCCGACAGCGCGCCGTCGGACGGCCCCAACATGGTGCCGGTCGACCAGCTCGCGGATCTGCTCAGGACGCTGCAGAGCCTGGACACCGTCATAAAAGCGGTAAGCTAGGCGGCTAACGCACATCCCGCGACGGCGCGTCGCGCCACAACCGATCAAGGCACTTGGAGTTCTCATGCTGGTTACGATGATTGGCACCGGATATGTCGGGCTGGTGTCCGGGGTCTGCTTCACCGAATTCGGCTTCGACGTCACATGCGTCGATCTCGACCAGTCGAAGATCGACCGGCTCAACCGCCACGAGGTGCCGATCTACGAGCCGGGCCTCGACGATTTGATCCGCCGCAACCACGAGGCGGGCCGCCTGAAATTCACCACGGGCTTCGACGCGGCCGTGCAGTCCGCCGACGTGGTGTTCATCGCCGTCGGCACCCCCTCGCGCCGCGGCGACGGCGAGGCGGACCTGAGCTACGTCTTCGAGGCCGCGCGCCAGGTCGCGCGCGCCATGAAGCCCGAGACGGTGGTGATCATCAAATCCACGGTGGTGGTGGGCACCTGCCGCAAGGTGCGCGACATCATCGCCGCCGAACGTCCCGGCGTTCCGTTCTCCATCGCGTCCAACCCGGAGTTCCTGCGCGAAGGTTCGGCGATCGACGACTTCATGCGGCCTGACCGCGTTGTCGTCGGCGTTGAGGACGCGCGCGCCGAGAAGGCTCTGCGCACGCTGTACCGGCCGCTTTTCCTGCGCGAGACGCCGATTGTCTTCACATCGCTGGAGAACGCCGAGATCACCAAATATGCCGCCAACGCCTTCCTGGCGATGAAGATCACCTTCATCAACGAGATCGCGGATCTGTGCGAGCAGGTCGGCGGCGACGTGCAGCAGATCGCCTCCGGCATCGGGCTGGATAATCGTATCGGCTCGAAGTTTCTGCATGCCGGGCCGGGCTACGGTGGTTCGTGTTTTCCGAAGGATACCAATGCGTTCGCCGCGACGGGCCGCAAGTTCGGCGCGCCGCAACGGCTTATTGAGGCGACGATCGCGGTCAACGACGCGCGCAAGCACGCCATGGCGGACCGGATTCTCACAGCTCTCGGCCCCGATCCGAAGGGCAAGACGGTCGGCGTTCTCGGTATCGCGTTCAAGCCCAACACCGACGACGTGCGCGATGCGCCAAGCCTGGTGATAGTGCCGCTGCTGATCGCGGCGGGTGTCAATGTGGTGCTGCACGACCCGGAAGCGCGCGAACAGGCCGAGCCCCTGCTGCCCGGGCGGCGTGGCGCGACCATCCTTACGATGTGGCCGATGGCGCGGACGCGGTCGTGGTGCTGACCGAATGGAATGTCTATCGCGGGCTGGATATCAAGCGGCTGGCCGGCGCCATGCGCGGCACGGTCCTGGTGGACCTGCGTAACATCTATGAACCCGCCGATGTGACGGGCGCCGGTCTGTCCTATGTCAGCGTCGGAAAGCCGCCGCAGGGCATCTGACGCGATTTGCCGTCCCTGGATGTGAATTCTTTGCACCCGATGATTTCATCGCGCGGGAAAACGCTCTAGAAGGCACCCAGTATCCAACTCACAGACGTCCGCCGACGCAAGGAGAGCCCATGACCGCCATCATCGATATCGTTGGCCGTGAAATTCTCGACAGCCGTGGCAACCCGACCGTTGAGGTCGATGTGCTTCTGGAGGATGGCTCCAAGGGCCGTGCTGCGGTGCCCTCGGGCGCCTCCACCGGCGCGCACGAGGCTGTGGAACTGCGCGACGGTGGCCCGCGCTATCTCGGCAAGGGCGTCCAGAACGCGGTTGACGCGGTCAACGGCGAGATCTTCGAGGCCATCGGCGGCATGGATGCCGAAGAGCAGATCCTCATCGACGAGACGATGATCGAGCTCGACGGCACGGAGAACAAGGCGCGTCTCGGCGCCAACGCGATCCTCGGTGTGTCCATGGCGGTCGCCAAGGCCGCGGCCGATGCCTGCGGCTTGCCGCTCTACCGCTATGTCGGCGGCCCCGGCGCTCGCCTGCTGCCCGTGCCGATGATGAACATCATCAACGGCGGCGCGCATGCCGATAATCCGATCGATTTCCAGGAATTCATGATCATGCCGGTGGGCGCGGCCAATCTCGCCGACGCCGTGCGCATGGGCGCGGAGGTCTTCCACACGCTGAAAAAGGCGCTGTCGGATGCCGGCCACAACACCAATGTGGGCGACGAAGGCGGTTTCGCGCCGGGCCTGGCTTCCACCGACGACGCCATCGGCTTCGTGATGAAGGCGATCGAGACGGCGGGCTACAAGCCGGGCGAGGACATGTTCCTGGCGCTCGACGCGGCCTCCACCGAATTCTTCAAGGACGGCAAGTATCATCTCGACGGTGAGGGCAAGGTGCTCGCGCCCCAGGAAATGGCCGCCTATCTCGGCGATCTCGTGGCGCGCTATCCGATCATCTCGGTTGAGGACGGCATGGCCGAGGACGACTGGGACGGCTGGAAGGCGCTCACGGAAATCGCCGGCGACAGGTGCCAGCTCGTGGGAGACGATCTTTTCGTCACCAACACCGCGCGCCTGCGCCGCGGTATCGGCATGGGCGTCGCCAACTCGATCCTGGTGAAGGTCAACCAGATCGGCACGCTGACGGAAACCCTGGACGCGGTCGAGACGGCGCACAAGGCCGGCTACACCGCCGTGATGTCGCATCGTTCGGGCGAGACCGAGGACGCCACCATCGCCGATCTGGCGGTCGCCACCAACTGCGGGCAGATCAAGACCGGGTCGCTCGCGCGCTCCGACCGGCTGGCGAAATACAACCAGCTCATCCGCATCGAGCAGGACCTCGGCCCTCAGGCGCGCTACGCCGGCGCCTCGATCCTGCGCGGCTGAGGCCCATCCGTCTGCCTGTGCGGGCGCAAGTCCCCGCCGATATCCGGTAATCACCTTTCCCGGATTTGATCTCAGCGCGGGAGGCGGCCATTCGCGGTCATCCGCCAGCCGAAACAGGCCGCCGCCGTACCCCGACGGCGGTCCTATCGTATCGGGGCACACTCTCGTGCGGCGTTCCCGAAAGAGGTGTCATGTCGCTTGAATCCTGGCTCGCATTCACCGCCGCCTGCGTCGTCCTCACCCTGATCCCCGGTCCGAGCGTGTTGCTCGTCGTCAGTCAGGCCGTGGTCCGGGGAAAGGCGGCCGCCTTGATGTGCATTCTGGGGGATGTGCTCGGCGGTGTTGTCCTGATGGCGCTGTCGTTTCTCGGGGTGGGCGCCGTGCTCGCCGCGTCGGCGTTGCTGTTCCAGGTGGTGAAATGGGCCGGCGTTCTCTACCTCGCTTATCTGGGCTGCCGCCAGATTCTCGATGCAAGGAACGGCGCCGGTGCCGTCGTGACTGGAAGCGCGCCGGAGCCGTTCACGCCGTCTTCCTGGATGAGCTTCTGGGCGGGGGCGGTCACCGCGGTTCTCAATCCCAAGGCGATCATGTTCTATCTGGCCTTTCTGGCGCAGTTCGTCGATCTCGAACGCAGCATCGCCCTCCAGGTCGCAATCATGACCGCCACATCCTCCGCCGTGGTGGTTGTCTTTCTCGGATTTTACGCGCTGATCGCCACGCGCGCCCGGCGGATGTTTCATAGCCCGGCGGCGCACAAGCGGATCGGATACACCGGCGGCGCCTGCATGCTCGGCGGCAGCGTCGTCATGGCGGCGACGCGGTAGCGCGGATCCGTCACGCGTTGAGCAGGGACCGGGTTCGCGCTCTTCGTCCCGGCACGTATCCGACTGGCGCCGCGTCTCCACCGCCAATCGCGTGGCGCTGCATGCGTGACGCGGGCGGCAGAGGCCCCCGACACGCAAAAAAGCCGCCGTCCCGATGGAACGGCGGCCTGATATCTCTCCAAACCGGAGATCCCGGGTGTTGCGCGATCAGTGCAGCTTGGACGCGTCCGGCTTGTCCTCGGACGTCTCCGACACCGGGCTGGCCGCCGGTTCCGCGGCGGGCTCGGGAGCGGCGGCGCGCGGCGCGCGGGTGATCGACTGGCTGTTTTCCTCGATGATCGTCTGGTAGCTGCGCAACTGGGCCTTGAGTTCCTCGACCTGGGCCTGGGACGCCTCGTGCATGATCTTGTATTTGCGCAGCTTCTTGTTTTCCGCGATCGTCTCTTCGTTGGTCTCCATATAGCGCTTGTTCTGCAGCGTCTCGTGCTTCAGCTCCGACAATGTGGAGTTGTAGCGCATGTTGAGATCGCGCAGCTTGGAATTGGAGGCCTGAAGCTCCAGCCGGTCGCTCTCGTGGCTCTTCTGCAGCGCGTCCAGCAGATGCTGGATCTCATGCAGCCGCGCATCGAGATCGCGGTTGCGCTCGCGCAGCTTCTTGTCCTCGCGAAGCACCTCCTGCAGCGTCTGGTCGCTGACCCGCTTCTGCGAACTCAGGTTCTCGATTTCCGAGTTCAGCGAGTAGATCTGGTCGTCGTGCTTGCGCTGCTCGTCCTCGCCCTGGTTCTTCTGGAACTCCAGCTCCTCGGTGGCGATATCCAGCTGCGAGCGGTAGTCGATGTTTTCGTTGCGCACCTCGGTCAGATCGCGTTTCACGGCCTCAAGTTCGTTGGCCATGTGCTTGTTTTTCTTGACTTCCTTGTCAAGCAAGCCGCTGGTCTCGCTGAGCTTGCGCTCGAGCTCGAATTCGCGCTTGGCAAACGCCTCGAAGTCGCCGTTGAGGCTTTCCACACGGCCTTCCAGAATGCGCGCCTTGGACTTCAGGGCCTCGTGCTCTTCGTAGATGGCGGCGTATTTCGTGCGCTCGTGGTTGAGGGTCTCGCACTCGTGGTTGTACTGCTCGGTCACCTTGCGGTTGGTGTCGCGCAGGCTGATGATCTCGCTGCGCGCCGTCTCCAGCGCCGTGCGCGTCTCGCCGATGCGGTGACGCAGGGCGTGGGCTGTGGCTTCGGCGTCGCTCGCCTTGCTCGCCAGCTTTTCGTTCTCGTGCTTGAGACTGAACAGCTGGCTCGAGAGGTTGGCGTTTTCGCTCTCCAGATTGATCTGGGTCTCGACGTCGACCTTCGACATCGAAATGAATTCCGACAGCGAGTTGACGTTGTTTTCCGACTGGGCCGAGAGCGCGCTGAGCTGCTCGAAGGTGTTGCCCAGCTCGCTGACACGCGCCATCAGCGTGTCCAGCTTGCGCTGGCGCTCCTTGGAACGGCGCATGTAGGGGGTCAGCTGCTCGATCGGCTCTTCGTGATGCACGGCGCCGTCGTCGTGCGCGTCGTCGGCGTACTCGCCGTTCGACAAGGCGTATTCGGCCGCTGCCTTTTCCGAGTCGGCATCGCTCGAAGAAGCGGATTTGGAGAATAGACGCATCACAATGGCCTCACTTCGTTACCTGATCCCGTTGCGGCTTCCGCGTTGTCGCGGAAAATTCGAACCGTGTTTCCGTTCCGGGTTCCGGAAACACTTCTCAGGCGCATCTCACCGCCAACCGTGTCGCGCGCCTGGGAGTGTATCGGAGCGCGGCGCGCGATCCGGCGGCAAACTGCCGGTATGGTTTTCATGTCGGTAACGATACGCACACTCGCTCTCCCGCCACGGAAAGCATGGACTGTATCTCGGGAATGAGATTAACAAAAAATTAACCTATGGCAAGGGAGCTGAACGTTGACGAGGGCGGAATACCGCGCACAATTCACTGAATTTGATTGTGAATTTTGCCTATCGCGCATGCGGCGCGGCGAAAAACGCTGTCGGATCAGTGACCCGCGCCGCGTTTGCCCGCGCCGCCGATGCATCCCGGCGCACAGGCGCGCGGCCTGAGCGAATCGTGCCCCGATCCGCCCGCCGGCGCGAAATAGGTGGGACAGCGCGGCGGCGTGACCCGATTGGGCGGCCGCGGTCGCGCTCAGGAGCCGGCGCGCTCGTTCGCGGCCTGGCGGATGGCGTCGGCCAGCGTGCTGGCGGCCTCCGCGCCCATCACCGCGTATTTGTTGTCGATGATGAAGCAGGGCACGCCCGTGACGCCGATCTGCTGCGCCTGCTGGATCTCCGACCGGGTCGCCACCATGTCGGCCTCCTGGCGCAGCGACTCGCGCACCCGCTCTCCGTCCATGCCGGCTTCCTGCGCGATCCTGACCAGGACCTCGTCGTCCGACAGGTTCTCTCCGTCGATGAAATAGGCCTTGAACAGCCGCTCGACCACGGCCTCCTGCGTCTCGGGCGTCTTGGCCCAGCGGATCAGCCGGTGGCAGTCCAGCGTGTTGGGCGAGACCTCGATCTTGTCGAATTGAAAATCGAGGTCTTCCGTCTCTCCCGCCTGGCGGATGTTGGAATAGATGCCCGCCGCGCGCTCCGGCCCGCCGAATTTCTCGTTCAGATAGGTCTCCCGGTCCTTGCCCTCGCGCGGCAGGGTCGGGTCGAGCTGGAATGGCCGCCAGTGCACGGTGACGTCGAGATCGTTGATCAGGCCGATGGCCTTCTCAAGCCGCCGTTTGCCGATATAGCACCACGGACACATGACATCGGACACAACATCCACGGTGATTGTCTGCCTGGTCATTGCGATGTCTCCGTTGCGTGGACGAGAGGCGGCGCGCGATCCGGCCCCTGGCCGCCATGGCACACATGTAGGGCAAAAGCGGGTTGGGACAAAATCCGCCGCGGACACGAAGCCGTGTTGACGCGGATGCGGCGGCGGATGGGGACGGGAGTCGCGGGCCGCCGTCAGGCGGCGGAATTGACGCTGGCGATCTTGGCGATCGCGTCCAGCTTGATCGGCTTCTTGCCGAGATCGAGCGTCACCGGCGTGTTGCGCATCACCGAACGGATGCGGCGGATCGCCAGGTGCGCGCCGGCCTCATCCGTGGTCGGGAACACGGCAATGACGCCGGCGTCGCCGACGAGACCGACGAGATCCTCCACCCGGCACAGCCGCCGCAGCAGCCGCAGGGCGGGACGCTCCAGCGCCTTGGCCGGCACGCCGTCGTTCTCCCCGTCGTGGGTCTGGATCAGCAGCCGCGTCACCGTCAGCGGCTTGCAGTTCAGATGCGCCGTCTTCTTGGCGTGGCTCAGGTAGCACTTGAAGTGGTCCGACGAAATGACGCCGTCGCCCGAGGGGTCGTCGATCGCGTCCTGGCAGGCCAGCAGCGTCTCCTGGATGGAGCGGTCGAGCCGCCGCGTCCGGATGCCGATCGTCAGCCTGAGGAACAGGTCGGCGCGCGTGGAGCGCAGCGTCATCACGTCGTTGGCGCGCGCCTTGTACGCCATGCGCGTGGTGTCGGCGTCCAGCCCCTCGGTCAGCAGGATGATCGGCAGGTCGTGATAGATCGGGTTGGCGCGCAGCAGCAGAAGCGTGTCGATCGCCTCGGCGTTTTCCTGGTCCAGGATCACGGCGTCGAAATTGCGCCAGGTGAGATACAGGTTGGCCATGTCGGCGGTCATCGCGCCGACGAAGCTGATCTTCGCGCCAAGCACGGATTCGATCTGGGAAAAGTGCCCCCGCGTGCCCACCACCAGCAGCGCCGGACCGTTTGACGGCGAGCCGCCCGACACGGGCATGTTAGGTTTGGGAAGCGCGATCTCGAGCGACTGCAGCGTCGCGGTGCGCACGTCGGCTTCCATCCGTTTGGTGATCAGCCGGTTCATCGCGCGCGTGTGCGCGACGACGGTCTGTGCGGGCACCGGATGGGTCAGGATGGCGTCGGGCCGGATGGCGACGGGCTTCTTGAACGCCGTGCTGGCCAGGCAGATCAGGGGAACATGGCGGCCGGCAAGGCATTGCTCGACCGCCTGGATCCACTTCACGAACAGGTCGAGGTCGGCGCCCTTGCCGTCGACGATGACGGCGGTGGGCGTCGCGACGCTTTTGAGGATCGAAGGCAGCTTTCCCGGCGAGTCCAGCGCGAGCAGGTTCGTGTGGAGCGCTTCCATCTGTTCCCAGAATTCGGAATCGCATCCACCGGGCATTCGAATGGCTATGACGGGACCATCAAGCGACATCGAAAATAGGCCTGTACGTAATGTTGCCGATGGTTTTGACACAATGGCATTAAGGCGGTGCTAACAAAAACGATAAAACTGTAGTGGTCGGCCGGTGGAACGGCGGTTTCGGTGGCCGTGAATACGGGACGCCGATGTCAAACAGGAGACGTTCGAAAACGTCCGCTTCCTCCGGCGCAGCAGGTCGCACGATGACCCTGCGGCACACATTGCGAAAAGCGATGCGATCAAAGTCGAGGGGTGTGCGCCTAGAGCGTTTCCTTGCTAAATGGAACCATTCTGCGGAGATGAATTTTGTCGAGGATCACGAGGATTGGCGAAGGGCATATCGCGGATATGGCCGAGACGGGCCTCGCCGATAATCGGGAAAATTCATCCCGCCCAAAGGGTTGGTCGAAACCGGCCGTCCGCCGCGTCAACGGCCTCCGCCGTAGCATCGGCTACGCCGTTCGCCCGTTTCCTCGCGGATCGAACCGGTTTGGACCAACAGAATTGATTCCATTTAACAAGGAAACGCTCTAGCCGGTCGCCTTGTATTCCGACGCCAGCGTTTCCAGCGCCTTGCGATTGACGATGCCCGCGTCATTGCGGGGGATCGAGGACGCGGGGAACAGTCCGTGCGGCCGCGATTGCATGCCGATCTTCATCGCGTCGAGATACGCCATGAACGCGGCTTCGTCGACGGAGGCGCCGGGCTTGGCGACGATGGCGGCGCAGAGCCGGGTGCCCAGCGTCGGTTCGCTCACCAGGAAGGCGGCCGCATCGCTGGCGCCTTCGAATTTCGCATAAAGCTGGTCAAGCGCATTCAGCTCCACTCCGATGCCGCCGATCAGCGCCGCATTGTCGAGGAACGGATTGGCGTCGACATTCTTGATCACGCCCTTGTCGCGGACGCCCACCAGCCGGGTCCGCAGATAGCCGTTTGCGGCGTCGGGCCAGTCGGCCGTCGCCGAGCCGGGCCAGGCGCGCTCGGGCACCATGGGCCCGCGCACATGCAGCGGCGCGGCGGAGGTGCCTTCCGATTCGACATGAATTTCCAGCAGAACCGGCACATCGGCGACGCCGGAGGGGGCGCCCACCGGGCCGGAGGGCAGGGCGCGGGAGGGGCCGGTTTCGCCGCGCAGCCGGGCCACCTGCGCCATCTCGTCGATCAGCGTCACGTCGACGATGGCGTTGACATGGGGCGGCTGGACGCTGTTGTCCGCGCCCGCGTGCCACACGGCGACGATGGTCCGCGGCGGATCCTGCTTCTTGAGCAGCGTGTCGACCAGTGGCGCCAATTGTCCCGGCACCACAATAACATCGGCTTCGCAGGAGCGCGCGTGGCGGGCGATCTGCTGCACGTCCTCGGGATGGTGCAGGTGCAGCGTGCCGCCGCACAGCAGCCACGGCGCGATGCCGCAGCCGATGCCGGCCAGTCCGCTCAGCGCATAGGGCAGCAGGATCGACGCGCCGTCGGCGATACGCCCCTCCAGCATCGGCATCAGGCCGGCGGAAATCCAGTGATTGTGCGAGCGCGGCACGGGCATCAGCGCGCCGCTGGGCCCCATCGTCCAGGTCAGCGTCGCCAGATGGTCGGCGGCGTTCACCGAGCGCGTCACCTCCGCCGGCGGCACCTCGTTGCCGACTTCTTTCATCACGGCGTTGAGGTCCAGCAGTCCATCTGGCAGATCGTTGCCGATGCCGAAGACATAGCGCAACCCGAAGACGTCCACCGCCGCCTCGCGCATCCACGCCGCGTAAGTGCCCGATTCCAGCCGGTCGATGGTGATGACGGCCTTGGCGCCGCTGGTGCTCAGGGCCTCGGCGATTTCACGCCCGCGCCACACCAGCGGCACCGGGGTTGCGATGAGGCCGGCGCGCAACGCCGCCAGCATGATCAGCACCGCGTCCGTGGTGTTGGGCAACTGCACGCCGATGACAGTGTCCGGCGTCAGTCCCAGCGCCTTGAACAGTCCCGCCAGCCGCGACACCTCGACGTCGGCTTCCGCATAGCTCAGCGTGCGCGGCGCCCCTGAGGTCCAGCGTTCGCGATTGGGCGCATCGGCAAGCGCGATGCGGTCGGGATGGTTCTGCGCCGTCTTTCTGAACAATGCGTCCAGCGTCACCCGGCCCCACACGCCGGAGGCCTGATTCCGCTTGATGGTCTCGGCGGGCGAAAGGATCATGCGGTCGTCATCCTTGAGCGGGGGCTTGTTGTAGCCGGATGTTTTTTGCGCGGACATGGGGGGCGATCCGTCATCTGTCATTGCGTCGGTGTCGCTTCCGAGGCGGCGGACCACCACGTGTCGAGACGGTAGCCGGTCAGCGGCGCGGCGTCGGGGTGAACGATGTTCGCCCAGCGCGCGACCCATTCGGCCGGCAGATGGAACAAGGGCACCACGTAGAAGCCGGAAATCAGCACCCGGTCGAAGGCGCGCACCGCGGCGGTGAACTGTTCCTCGGTGCGCGCGGCCAGCATGGCGTCGATCATCGCGTCGATCGCCGGCTCGTGGGCGCCGGCGAAATTGAATGTTCCGTCCTGCTCCGCGCTGGCCGAGCTCCAGCGGAAAGACTGTTCGTTGCCAGGTGACAGCGATACCGGCCAGTAGTTGAAGGTCATGTCGTAGTCGTAGGCGATGCGGCGGCGCTCGTACTGCGCGGAATCGACCGTACGGATGGTCACCGCGATGCCGATGCGCGCCAGCGTCCGCTCAAACGCCAGCGCCAGCCGCTCCTCGTCCTTGTTCTTCGTCAGGATCTCGAAGGTCAGCGGCGCTGTGCTCGATGTCTGGGTCATCACGCCGCCGTCGATGGCGTATCCGGCCTGCTTGAGCAGCGTCACCGCGGCGCGCAGCGCGCCGCGGTCGCTGCCGCTGCCATCCGACGTGGGCGCCCGCCAGGCGCCCTGCATGACGTCGGGCCGCACGGCGCCGGGGAAGGGCGCCAGCAGCGCCTGTTCCTCGGCGCTCGCCGGCCGGCCGATGGAGGAGAGGAACGAGCCGTCGAAATAGCCGTGGGTGCGCTCGTAGAGGCCGAAATACAGATTCTGGTTCAGCCACTCGAAATCCAGCAGATGCTGCAGCGCCTGACGCACCAGCGGATCGGAGAACACCGGCCGGCGGGTGTTGTACACCATGCCCAGCATGCCCTGCGGCATGGCGTTCTCCAGCGTGTCGCGCACCACGCGGCCGTCCGTGACCGCGGGGAAATCATACGCTTGCGCCCAGCGCGCGGGATCCTTTTCCACCATCAGATGCACAAGGCCCTTCTTGAAGGCCTCGAACAGCGAGTTGTGGTCGCGGTAATAGTCGATGCGGATCTCATCGAAATTGTCGTGCCCGGCCTTCACGGCCAGATCCTTGCCCCAATAGTTCTCGTCGCGCGTGAGCACGATGTGGCCGCCCGGGTCCAGCGCCGCGACCGTGTAGGGACCCGATCCCAGCGGCGTGTCCAGGTTCGAGCGCTCGAAGGTTTCCGGATCGGTCGCGTGTTTCGGCAGGATCGGCGCCAGGCCGATCAGCAGCGGAAGCTCGCGGTCGGTCCCGTCCTTGAACACGAAACGCACCGTATGCGCATCAGGGCTCTCGAGCCGCTCGACCTTCTTGTACCAGGAGCGGTAGTGCGGCCGCCCGTGCTCGCGCAGCAGCTCCACCGAAAAGATCACGTCGTCGGCGGTGATCGGCGTGCCGTCGGAAAACCGCGCTTCGGGCCGCAGGCGGAACTCGACCCACGAACGGTCGTCCGGCACCTCGACGCTTTCCGCGATCAGGCCGTAGAGCGAGAAGGCCTCGTCGCGATTGCGCGTCAGCAGGCTCTCGTAGACGTTGTTGCCATATTCGAAGTCCCACAGCCCGCGCGCGGCGACGCCCTTGACGATAAAGGGGTTGGTGCTGTCGAAACTGCCCTGGACGCCGTAGGTGATCCGGCCGCCTTTCGGCGCCTCGGGATTCGCGTAAGGCAGGTGGGTGAACCCGGCCTCCAGCGCCGGCTTGCCATGCATGGCGATGCCGTGCTGCGGCGCGGCCGCGGCCACCTGGGCCCCGAGCGCCAGCGCGCACACGACAGCCAGGGCGCGCAGACCCGTCAGGCTTGCGGCGCGCCGGGACGAGCCGGCGGACAGGGGACGATCGGGGGTCGGGGTGACGGTCATGCGGGCGCGCCAGCGGTCCATGGGGCAGTCGGATTGGTTAAGAAACGAATGATTCCAATCCCGACACTAGCACAATCGGCGCCTCCTTTGGCGTGCGTACTTTTTCAGAACCGCTGGAAATATATGTGATGCCGGGCTATTCATGCGCGGGAGTCGTGTCACCGTCTCGCCGCAATTTCCCCCGATGCAGTGCATTGAGGATGCGTGTGGCGGGATGCAGGGATAGTGGACCCCGCTGAGCGCCGGTGGGGATTTGAGCAAGGACGTTGATGTATGGCCAAGAGTATTAACCGGGTTGGAGCGATGGCGCGCAGCGCGCTTGTGGCGATGGCTACCGCCGCGACCATGGGTATGGCGGCTGCGCAGACGCCGGAGACCCCCGCCGCCGGCTCCGAGGAATCCGCTTGGGTGAAGGTCTGCAACGAAGTCCCGCAGACCAAGAAGGTCATGTGCCTCGTAACCCAGGAACTGCGTACGGACACGGGCCAGTTTCTCGCCTCCGTGGCGATTCGCGAGATCGAAGGCGAGGACCGCAAGACGCTGCTGGTCGCGGTGCCGCCGGGCATGCTGATCCAGCCGGGCTTGCGCGTGCAGGTCGACGCCGGCAAGCAGGAGCAGGCCAAATACGGCATCTGCTTCCCCAACGCCTGCTACGCCGAACTGGTGATCACCAAGGAATTCATCGATGGCATGAAGGCCGGCGGCAAGCTGGTGCTGACCACGCTGAACCAGCAGGCCAAGGCCGTCGCTTTCGATCTGACGCTGATCGGCTTCACCAAGATCTATGACGGCGAGGCGGTCGATCCCAAGGCGATGGCTCAGAAGCAGGAAGCCTTGCAGGCGGAGCTGCAGAAGCGCGCCGAGGAAGCCCGTCAGAAGCTGATCGAACAGCAGAAGAAGCAGTCCGAGCCCGCGAACTAATTAAGCGCCGGCAATCGCGATCCGAAGGCGCCGCGGGGTCCCGGACCCTGCGGCGTTTTCGTTTCCGGCGCGGAATTCTGAACCGCGGAGCGCGCGTTCGCGTTTCGCCGTGTCCCAGGAGAGACAGATGCAGAAGATGACCCTTTCGACCGCCATACCGGTGCGTGCGGGCGGCAAGGCCGCCCGGATGCTGGGCATGATGCTGGCCGGTGGTGTGCTTGGCGCTGTCGCGTCCGGCGCGGCGCTGGCCGCGGGCAGCGAAGCGCCGGTGGAGCCGGAAAAGTCACCCTGGACGAAACAGTGCAGCCCGCCGGACGCCACCGGCAAGCAGACCTGCATGACGTCGCAGGTGCTCTATGACGATCAGGGCCGGCTGTCGGCCTCGGTGGCTGTGGAAACGGTGACCGGACGGCCGGAGCCCCGGCTTCTGGTGGCGGTGCCCAACCGGATGCTGCTGCAACCGGGTCTCGTCGTGCAGATTGACGATGCGGTCCCGCAGAAGCTCGCCTACCGGATCTGCCTGGCGGACCGGTGCTTCGCCGATGAGTTGCTGGATGCTCCGGCGCTCGGACGCATGCGGCGCGGCGAGACGATGCGCGTGGGTCTGATGGACGCCGCGTCCAAGCCGGCCACGCTGACGTTTCCGCTCGCCGGATTCGCGGGCGTCATCGACGGGGCACCGGAAACTCCGGCCGACGCGCAGCAGTAGAGCGCGGCAACAGGCGTCGCGCGCTCAGGCGCGCGGCGCGCCCATTTTCGGGATCAGTGCAGTTCGACGTTGCGGGCGTGGTAGTTGCCGTCCTCGGAGGTGTCGAACAACTCCTCGATCTGAGGATGGCGCACCGGCTCGCCGGTCTCGTCCTCGACCAGATTCTGCTCCGACACGTAGGCGATGTATTCGCTCTCGTCGTTTTCGGCGAGCAAATGGTAGAACGGCTGATCCTTGCGCGGACGGATATCCTCGGGGATCGACTGGTACCACTCGTCGGTGTTGTCGTAGGCCGGATCCACGTCGAAAACCACGCCACGGAACGGATAGACCCGGTGGCGGACGACTTGTCCGATCCTGTATTTGGCGGCCCGGATCTTTTGCATTGTGTTCTCGGTGCTCCAAACGGTTCGGCGGCCGCCTTGTCCGGCGTCCTGTTCTTGTGCCCATCCTGCGGCCGCAGGATTGTCGGGTGCGGTGCTGCCTGTCTCGGGGCCGACGCGGGCCGTGCGCCGCGATGGCTTATGACGCCGTCGAAGGTCACGGCGTCACCGGGGCGTGGTCTTCGGTGCTGCGCCGGAGCGTCCGGCGCGCGACCGCGCAGGCGGCCCTACAAGCATGGGCATTCTACACTGTCAAGCCAGGCATTGCGACCTCGGACGCGCGCGCCGTGGCCGCTGACGCGCCCTAGAGCGCGTAGCGCTCGGCGAAATCGCTGTCCTTGGCGGCAACGATCTTCGCCAGGTCGACGATCACCTTGGCCTGCTTCCAGGTGGCGTCGTCCTGCATCTTGCCGTCGATCATCACGGCCCCCGTTCCGTCGGGCATCGCCTTGATGATTTTCGCGGCAAACGCCACTTCATCCGGATCCGGGCTGAACACGCGCTTGGCGATGTCGATCTGGGTCGGATGCAGCGACCATGCTCCCACACATCCCATGAGGAAAGCGTTACGAAACTGGGATTCGCAGGCCGCGAGGTCCGAAAAGTCCCCGAACGGGCCGTAAAACGGCTTGATTCCGGCGCTCATGCAGGCGTCGACCATCTTGGCCACCGTGTAGTGCCACAGGTCCTGCTGATAGAAGGCGCGTGCCGCATGTGCATCCGCGCCGGGGTCCGCCAGCACGCCGTAGTCCGGGTGGCCGCCGCCGACCCGCGTCGTCTTCATGCCGCGCGAGGCCGCCAGATCCGCGGGGCCAAGGCTCATGCCGTGCATGCGCGGCGAGGCGAGCGCGATGTCGGCGACGTTCTTCACGCCTTCCGCGGTCTCCAGGATCGCGTGGATGAGGATCGGTTTTTCGATTCCGTGCCGCGCTTCCAGTTGCGCGAGCAACTGGTCGAGATAGTGGATGTCCCAGGCGCCTTCCACCTTCGGCAGCATGATCACGTCGAGCTTGTGTCCCACCGCCGGCACGATCTCCAGGATGTCGTCGAGCAGCCATGGCGAGTTGAGGCAGTTGACGCGGGCCCACAGCCCGGTGTCGCCGAAATCATTGTCGCGCGCCATCTGGATGAAACCCTGCCGCGCGGCGTCCTTCTCGTCGGCGGGAATGGCGTCCTCGAGATTGCCCAGCACCACGTCGACCTTGCCGATCAGTCCGGCCACCTTGCCGCGCATCTTCTCGATCTGCGGCGGCACGAAGTGGATCATCCGTTCCAGTTGCACCGGCAACTCGCGCAGCGGCGCGGGCGCGCCGATGGCCAGGGGCTGATAGAAGCTGCGCGGGCTCTTGGTCATGCTGGATCCGTTTCACGTTTCAGGGCGATGGCGGGCGTGGCGTCTGGGCACAAGAATAGCGGTTTTTTTGCTCTGCACAATCAGCCGGAAGGCGAAGCGGCGGCCGACGCGTGCGCGCGGACGGACCGTCACGCCGCGCCGTTGGCCCACTTGCGGTGGATCCACATCCACTGCGCGGGGTACTCGCGGATCCAGCGCTCGAACACGCCATGCACCATCGCGGTGCCCGCTGCTATGTCCTCGCGCCGGTCGCCGTCGCGCGGAATCTCCACGATTTCGCCCGCGAAGCGGAAATGGACGCCGCCTTCGCGGATCACCCGAACCGCCACCACGGGCACGCCGCAGGAGCGCGCCAGCATCACTGGAAACGGGTTGGCGTAGGCGGGGCGGCCGAAGAACGGCACCTGGATGCCGCGCACGTCGCGGTGGTCGGCGAGAAAGGCGATCGCGCCGCCGCTTCGCACATGCGAGAGCATCCTGCGCGCCGTGTCGTGTCCCTTCGCGTAAAGCCCTCCGGGAAACAGTCCTGCGCGCAGCTTCGTCAGCCACGCGTCCGACAGCGGATTGCTCAACGCCTGATAGACGCCGGCCGTCCGCAGTCCGAATGTCTCCGCCGGCTGGGCGACGATTTCCCAGTTTCCGGTGTGCAGCGAGACGATGACGCAGCCGCGGGTCCGGTCGCGGAGCACGTCGGCGACGCCGTCGAGATCGTAGGTATAGCGCCCGGGTGAGTCGATCATCCGGTCGAGCTGGAACGTCTCGGCCATGATTCGCCCCAGATTCTCCCACATGTCGCGCGAAAGCGTCTCGCGCTCGGCCTGCGGCATCGAGGGATACGCCGCGCCGATGTGTTCAAGCGCGCGCGCATGACGCCCGGTCAGCGGTGCGAGTGTGCGCCAGGACCAGCCGATGACGCTCGAGGCCATATCCAGCGGCATCGCGCGGATCGCGGCGCCGAGCAGGCGCAGCGCGGCATATTCGGCCGCGTATCGCAGCCGCTGGGGCAGGGGGGCTTTGGAACTGCTCACTCGGGCTCCCGTCGATGCTTCGGGCGTCGGCGCCAATTGACCGGCATTCGCGAACCGGCTAGGCCTCGATGGAGTACTCAAGGTCGAAGCGGCGCGCAACCGGCACATTCGGTTGCCGGCGTCCGGCGGCCCTTCCCACCGATCCTCCAGGGCACCGGCAGACGCACGAATGCAGGACGTTCTCACTCTGGCCTTGCCCTTCTTCGGCTTGATCCTCGTCGGCTTCGCCTCGGGCAAGATCCGTTCCCTTCCCGCGGCCGGGCTCGACTGGATGAACTTCTTCATCCTCTATCTGGCGCTCCCGGCGCTGTTCTTCCAGCTTCTGGCCCAGACCCCGGTCGAGGAACTGACCAATCTCGCCTATGTGGCGGCCACGACCTTCGCGACCTATTGCGCCTTCGCGCTGGCCTTCTGCATCGGCGTGGTGATCACCCGCGGCAACATCGCGGTCGCCACGATCCAGGGCATGGCGGGCGCCTATTCCAACATCGGCTACATGGGGCCGGGGCTGACGCTCGCGGCCCTTGGCTCGGCTGCCGCCGTCCCCACGGCGCTGATCTTCTGCTTCGACAACATCCTGCTGTTCACGCTGCTGCCGCTGATGATGGCCCTCGGCGGCACCCAGGACGCCGACGCGAAGACGATGGCGCTGCGGGTGCTCAAGCAGATTTTCACCCATCCGTTCATTATCGCCACCATTCTCGGCGTCGGTGCCGCGGCCATCGGCTTCCAGCCGCCCAGGGCGCTGGACACGCTGCTGACCTTCCTGCGCAACGCCGCAGCACCCTGCGCCCTTTTTGCGCTCGGCGTCTCGGTGGCGCTCAGGCCGCTGGTGCGCGTGCCCGGCGAGCTGCCGGTGCTGCTGCTGATCAAGCTGATCCTGCATCCGCTGCTGATCCTGGCGTTGCTCAACTGGATCGGCGGCTTCGAGCCGCTGTGGGTCGCCACCGCCGTGCTGATGGCCTGCCTGCCGCCCGCCGCCAACGTCTTCGTCATGGCGCAGTCCTACCACACCTATGTGGAACGGGCCTCGGCGGTGGTGATGCTCGGCACCCTGGTTTCGGTGGTCACCGTCACGGCGTTTCTCTATCTGATCACCAACAACATGTTGCCCGGCCTCTGAGCGGGCTTGTAGCGTGGCGCTACGGCGACGCCAAAGCGGGACGGGTATTACCATGCAGCCACTGGACGGGATCCGGGTTCTCGACTTCACCACGCTGCTGCCGGGGCCGTTGGCGACCCTGATGCTGGCGGAGGCCGGCGCCCATGTCACCAAGATCGAGAAGCCTGGCGGCGAGGACATGCGCCACTATCCGCCCTTCGTCGGCGGCGTTTCTGCACCTTTCGCCCTGCTCAACCGCGGCAAGACCAGCGTCGAGATCGACCTGAAGGCTGCGGATGCGATCGAAACCCTGCGGCCGATGATCGAGCAGGCGGATATCCTGGTCGAACAGTTCCGCCCCGGCGTCATGGCGCGGCTGGGTCTGGGCTATGAGGCGCTCAAGGCGATCAACCCGAGGCTGATCTACTGCTCGATCTCCGGCTACGGGCAGACGGGTCCGCGCGCCGGCGAGGCCGGCCACGATCTCAACTATGTCGGCAACACCGGCCTTTTGGCGCTGTCGCATGGGGATACCGATGCGCCCACAGTCCCGCCGGCGCTGGTGGCGGATATCGGCGGCGGCTCGTTTCCCGCGCTCGCCAACATCCTGCTGGCGCTGATCGCCCGCCAGCGCACGGGCGAGGGCTGCTGCCTCGACATCGCCATGGCCGATGCCGCCTTCACTTTCGCCGTCTTCGCGCAGGCCGAGCTTGCGGCGACTGGAAAAGTGCCTGTCAGCGGGCAGGGGCTGCTGACCGGCGGCTCGCCGCGCTACCGGCTGTATCCGGCGGCCGACGGCCGGCTGATCGCGGTGGCCAGTCTCGAGCAGAAATTCTGGATCACCCTGTGCGATGTGCTGGATATTCCACAAGAGCTGCGCGACGACCGGATCGACCCGCAGGCCACCGCCCGCGCAATCGCCGGAGCCATCCGCGAAAAGACCTCAGAGGAATGGCGGCCGCTGCTCGCCAAGGCGGATTGCTGCGCCACCGTGGTGCTCGGGCTGGAGGAGGCCATGCAGGACCCGCATTTCCGTGCGCGCGGGCTGTTCGACCACATCATCGAACCGGGCGGACTGCCCGCCGCCGCCGTCCCCATCGCGCCGGGGTTCCGGAAAACCACTGCGTGACGCTGAAGGGGCGGTGCGCGCTTTGGGCGCGCCTGTGCCTCACCGGGCGTTGATTGTTTCCGACGTCTGCTGCCTCACCGGGGATGTCATCCCGGCCCCCGAGCCGGGACCCAACATGCCGTCCCGCGAGCGCCGAGACGCGTCTTTGCGCGCCAGTGTCTTAGCCAGACCGTGATTGTTTCCACAAGCGGAGAGCAGAGTGGGCCCCGGCTCGGAGGCCGGGGTGACACTCAGGTTGGAGCGGGCGTGGGGAGCCGGAGTATCGCAGTGCGCCGCGCCTATGAATGTCTCTGTGATGCTTCAACTCCCAACGTCATTCCGGACCGCGTGCACCGCAGGTGCATCGCGAGAGCCGGAACCCAGGAGGAACTCGCCGAAGGCGCTTTGTTCACTCTTCACCGCGGCATGAAGGATCATGCGCCCTGCGGGCGCTCTTCTCCGGGATTCCGGATCGCGTGATGCGGCGTTGCCGCACACGGTCCGGAATGACTTGGGAGGATTGAAGCACAACACTGGCTGCGGTGAACGGCGGCTGCTCAAGTCCTCGCGAACGACAGCCGCCGCGCCCATGAATGTCTCTGTGACGCTTCAACCCTCGACGTCATTCCGGCCCGAGCACGCTCGCAGAGCGTGTCGAGAGAGCCGGAACCCAGGAGGAACTCGCCGAAGGCGCTTTGTTCACTCGTCACCGCGGCATGAAGGATCATGCGCCCTGCGGGCGCTCTTCTCCTGGATTCCGGATCGCGTGATGCGGCGTTGCCGCACACGGTCCGGAATGACTTGGTTGAGTTGAAGCCTGAGAGCGAGGCTTGTTCGATCCGGAAAAATTTGATCGAGCCAGGTGCCCGCCCCGAACCCTACCGGCTCAGCCGTCCCAGAAGACTGTCGTCGCCGCGGGCGCTGATGAAGCCGGGCGCGACGCCCTCGCGCATCATCAGCTTGCGCAGCGGCGGGATGCGGCCGGCGAGATACAGTCCGACGCTGCGCATCATCTGGATGGGCAGGAAATCGGCCAGCAGCGTGCGGTTGAGCAGGTCCACCGCCGTGGTGCGGGTGGCGATGTCGGTGCGCCGCGCGCGCTCATAGCGGGCCATCACCTCCTCGCCGCCGATGTCCAGATGCTCGGCGCGCGCGCGCTCCAGCACATGGCCCAGCGCCTCGATGTCGCGCAGGCTCAGGTTGAGACCCTGCGCGCCGATGGGCGGGAACACATGCGCGGTCTCGCCGATCAGCGCCGAGCGCTTCGCCGCGACCTTTTCCGCCGTCATGCCCGACAGCGGATAGATCTGCACCGGGCCGTCGACCCGCATCTTGCCGAGGAAGGATTTCGCGCGCCTCTCCAGCTCCAGCGACAGCGCCTCGGGCGAAAGCGTTGTGAGTCTCTCGGCCTCGGCGGGGCGTTCCACGCACACCAGGCTCGAGCGGCCATCGCCCAGCGGCACAAGGGTGAAGGGGCCGCTGGGGGTGTGGAATTCCGTTGATGTATCGTGGTGCGGCCGGTCGTGCCGCAGGTTCAGCACCAGCGCCGCCTGGTCGTAGTTCCAGCGCTTCACTCCAATGCCGGCGGCCTCGCGCACCCGCGAATTGCGGCCATCCGCGCCCACCAGCAGCCGTGCGCGCAGCGAACCGGCGCCGGCCACCATCACCTCGCAGTCATGTGCATGGTGCACGATGCCGGTGACGAATCCCTCCACGCGGCGCAAGCTGGGCGTCGTGGCCGCCGCATCGTGAAGGATCACATTAAGATCTTCGTTCAAAATATTGTACCCGAAGGCATCAAGACCGATTTCGGCGCTGTCGAACACGGTCTCCGGCGCGCGGAAAAGTCGCTTTGTGTCGTCGACGATGCGCATCCGCTTCAAGGGCGCGGCGTGTCTGGCGATCGCCGGCCACAGGCCGATGCGGTCGAGAATGCGCACCGAGGATTCCAGCAGCGCGGTGGTGCGCCGGTCGTCGCGCGGGGCGGCGGGACCCACCAGCACGGTATCCAGGCCCGAGCGCGCCAGGAGAATCGCGGCGATCAGGCCCGAAGGTCCGGTGCCCGCGATGATCACGTCGGCCACGTCCGCGCGGGAAGCCTTTTCGTTTTCGGCATTTCGGTCGCTCTGGCTCATCGCGTGCACCCGTCGTGGTGTGGGGTTTCCAGGCGGCCCGGAGGAGCGCCCGGACAATCCGGCTTCGTAAGATCTAGGCTCATGGCAAACGCCTCGCAACCAGGGAGGCACCGCCGCTGCCAATTGTCGCTGCGCGGATTGGCGCTTGTGTGCCGGACGGCGAGCCGGTTTTATGGGCGGGACCGCCGCGGCGCGAAACGGCATCCGATTGTGATCCGGCAAAGGCGCGGCAGGGCGTGGAGTATCGACAAGGCGACATGAGTGACATTGCGAACCAGCCGCGCCCCGCAAGCCCGGTGACGAGCCGGGTTGCGGCCCTGCTGACGCGCCGGCCCGGCACGCTGGTCTACGGCGCCGTCGCCGTGGCCGCGCTGGCCGGCTGGCTGTATCTCGCGGCCATGCTCGCCGCCATGCCGTCGTCGATGGACATGGCCGAACTCGGCCCGGCATGCGGCTTTTCAACCAACTCGGCGCCTTTGCGGATCTGCCGGCGGAGGTGCGCGCGGGTCTCGCGGCCCTGTGCCTGCCTGGGTACGCCAGCAGCTTCGGAATGGCGGGCGCGGGCTCGTGGGGGCTGACCGATCTGGCGCTCGTCTACGTCATGTGGGTGATGATGGTGCTGGCGATGATGCTGCCCAGCGCCGCCCCATGCTGGCGCGCTACGCCGGGCACGTCGGCGGCTCGCAGCGGGCGGCCTCCGCCGTTGTGTCGCTCGCGGCGGGCTATCTGAGCGTCTGGTGCGCCTATTCGCTCGGCGCGACCGCCCTGCAGTGGGGCCTGCACGAGGCGCAGCTCGCCACCGCCATGATGGCCCCGGCCACCACCACGCTTTCCGCCACCACGCTGATTGCCGCGGGGCTTTATCAGTTCACGCCGCTCAAGCGCGCCTGTGTCCTGCGGTGCCATCCGCCTTATCCCGGTCTGTTCGACACCCTGGGCGAGCCTGCGCAGCGCGGCTCATACCGCGCGGGTCTGCGCCAGGGGCTCGACTGCATGGGCTGCTGCTGGGCGCTGATGGCGGTGATGTTCGCCGTCGGCGTGATGAACATCCTGTGGATCGCCGTGCTCGGAATCGTGATGGTGATCGAGAAGACTCAGCCGCAGCGCTGGATTTCTCCGCTGATCGGCGTGCTGTTTCTCGCCTGGGGACTTGCGCTTTTGGTCTCCACCGGAGTTGTTTCGGCGTTTTTCTGAGGATTGCGTCGCAATTCCGTTATGTTTGGCGCATGAATCGCTCGCCGGGGGCGTCCGATTGCGGCAGGATTTGCGCCCACCGCCGTCGCGGCGATCCCGGCGGCGGCGCAAGGACATGATGGGTTCCGCATTCGGCGTATCGCCGCATTCGGGGCCATTTTCGGGGGACGACGCGCGTCGTGATCACTCATCTTTCGCAAGCATGGCACTCGCAGGCTGCCCGGCAGCCCGGACGAGACGCCTCATGAAGACGTCCGATGCCACCGCCGTCGTGCGGGCGTTTTCCGTGCATCTGCTCACCGCCTCGGGCGCGCTTTGGGCATTGCTGGCGCTGCTCGCCGCGGCCGAGGGCAACTGGCCGATGACGTTTGCCTGGCTGGGTGTGGCGCTGCTCGTCGACGGGGTCGACGGTCCGCTGGCGCGCGCCGTGAAGATCACCGAGCGGTTGCCCAACTGGTCCGGATCCTCGCTCGATTTCGTCATTGATTACGCCACCTACGTGCTGGTACCGGCCTTCGCGCTCGCCAACTGCGGGCTGCTGGACAGTCCCTACAACCTGATCGCCGCCGGACTCGTGGTGATCACCGGCGCGCTGTACTTCGCCTATGAGGGCATGAAGACGCCGGACAATTCCTTCCGCGGCTTCCCCGTCACCTGGAACATGCTGGTGTTCGACCTGATGGTCTTTCAGGCGCTGCACGCCTGGACCTTCGTCATCGTGCTGGTGTTCGCCGTGCTGACCTTCGCGCCGGTGAACTTCGTCCACCCGGTGCGCGTCAAGCGCTGGCGGCCGCTCAATCTGGCGATAACGGCGCTGTGGCTGGGCAGTGCCTTCGCCGCGGCGCGCAACGGCATGGTCGCGGAAGGCGCGGTGGGAATCGGCCTGGCCGCCTCCAGCCTCTATCTGCTGGGCGTCGGCGCCTTGCTGCAGCTCGCCAAGCGCAGCGCCGCGAAGACGGCGGGATGATGCCATGATCGCGTGGGTATTCGATCCGGCCATCTGGGCCAGCCTGATCACCCTGACGGTGATGGAGATCGTGCTGGGCATCGACAACATCGTGTTCATCTCGGTGATCGTCGGACGGCTGCCCGACGCCCTGGCCGACCGCGCCCGCAAGATCGGGCTTGCTCTGGCGCTTGGGTTCCGCATCGCCCTGCTTGCCGCGCTGGCCTGGCTCATCGGCCTGCAGGACACGCTGTTTTCCTTTGCCGGGGAGGCGTTCTCCTGGCGCGATCTGATCCTGCTGGCCGGCGGGCTGTTTCTGCTGTTCAAGGCGACCCACGAGATCCATCAGGGGATCGAGGGCGGCGAGGAGGGCGGCGCGTCCGCATCGGGCACCGCCACATTCGCCGCCGTGATCGCCCAGATCATCGTCATCGACATGGTGTTCTCGGTGGATTCGATCCTCACCGCCATCGGCATGGCCGAGCATCTGGGGGTCATGGTCGCCGCCGTGGTGATCGCCATGATCATCATGTATGTGGCCTCGGGCGCCATCGCCGCCTTCATCAAGAACCATCCGACCACCAAGATGCTGGCGCTGGCGTTCCTGCTGCTGATCGGCGTGGCGCTGGTCGCCGACGGCGTCGGCTTCCACATTCCGCGCGGCTACATCTACTTCGCCATGGCGTTCGCCGGCGGCGTCGAGATGGTCAATATCATCGCCGCGGCGCGCCGGGCGAGGGCGCGGGAAAAGTCCTGACGCCCCTGTGCCCGGCGGCCTTCGCGCTGTAAACACAACGTATAAGATCACAAGCGATCACGCACGGGGAAGCACAATGGTCAAGGCACTGCGGGTTCACGAGACGGGCGGACCGGAGGTCATGCGGTTCGAGGACGTCGAGGTCGGCGACCCGGGTCCGGGCGAGGCGCGGGTGCGCCACGGCGCGATCGGTCTGAACTTTCTCGACACCTATTTCCGCTCAGGGCTCTATCCCGCTCCGGCCGGGCTGCCGTTCATTCCCGGAAACGAGGGCGCGGGCACGGTCGTGGCGCTCGGCGAGGGCGTCACCGATCTCGCGGTGGGCGACCGCGTCGCCTACGTCGGTCCGCTGGGTTCCTACGCGCAGGAGCGTCTGGTTCCCGCCGACCGGCTGGTGAAGACGCCCGCGGGCATCGACGACAAGACCGCCGCCGGCATGATGCTCAAGGGCATGACCGCGCGCTATCTGCTGCGCAGGACCTTCAAGGTGACTCCGGACACGGTGCTGCTGTTTCACGCCGCGGCCGGCGGCGTCGGCCAGATCGCGGGCCAGTGGGCGCGCCACATCGGAGCCACCGCCATCGGTACTGTGGGTTCGGACGCCAAGGCGGAGATCGCGCGGGCGGCCGGCTACACCCACGTGATCAACTACCGCACCGAGAATTTCGTCGAGCGCGTCAAGGAGATCACCGGCGGCGCGGGCTGCGACGTGGTCTATGATTCCGTGGGCAAGGACACCTGGGCCGGGTCGCTCGACTGCCTCAAGCCGCTCGGCCTGTGGGTCACCTTCGGCCAGTCGTCCGGGCCGGTCCCGGACTTCAACCTCGGCCTGCTGGGCAAAAAGGGGTCGCTCTTCGTCACCCGGCCGACGGTGTTCAGCTATATCGCGGCGCGCGCCGATCTGTTGGAGACGGCGGGGGATCTCTTCGACGTGGTTGCCTCGGGCGCGGTGAAAATCCCGGTCAACCAGGAATACGCCCTGGCGGACGGCGTGAAGGCGCATCAGGATCTCGAAGGCCGCAGGACCACCGGCACCACGGTGCTGATTCCGTAGGGCGGCGGAGGCGGTCCACACCGCGAACAGGGGGAAACGTTCTGGACCGCGTTCGATATCTCTATGGCCCGGCGGTGCGCTACTTCGAGGCGGTGGCGCGCGCAGGCTCCATGCGCGGCGCCGCCCGCGAGCTGAACGTCGCCTCCTCGGCGGTCAACCGGCAGGTGCTGTCGCTGGAGGACCAGCTCGGCGTGCAGCTCTTCGACCGGGTGGGCCGCGGCTTGCGGCTGTCGCACGCGGGCGAGATCCTGCTCGCCCACGTGCGCCGCACGCTCGGCGACTACGAGGCGACGTTCTCCGAACTCGACGCGCTCAAGGGCCTGCGCCGCGGCATCGTGCGGGTGGCGGCGGTGGAAAGCGTCATCGAGGTGATCCTGCCCGATATCGTCTCCGCGTTTCGCACGAAGTTCTCCGGCATCCACGTTGAGGTGTCGGTCGACGATTCGGAAACCGTCGCCGCCAGGGTCGAGGCGGCGGAGGCCGATGTCGGCTTCACCTACGAGCCGCCTGAGACCCCGCGCCTGTCGGTGAATTTCCAACGCGATCTGCCCATCGGCTGCATCATGGCGCCGGACCATCCGCTGGCGGCGCGCGACGATCTCAGTCTCGCGGAGTGTTTCGCCTATCCGGTGGCGATGCCGGCCCGGGCCTGTCGCTGCGCGCGCGCATCGACGCCACGTTTGGCGCCAAGAGCCAGTCCAAGCGCACCTTTGTGGAATCCAACTCCCTGCGCTTCATGAAGGCGCTGGCCCGAAAGGGCTCCTGCGTCGCCTTTCAGACCCGGGTGGGGCTGGAAGACGACCTCGCGGCGGGCCGGCTGGTGTTCCGGAAACTCTCCGACGTGCCGCTGCAGCGCGACCGCTTCGCCATCATCACGTCGGCGCACCGGGGTCTTGCTCTGGCCCCGGCGATGTTCTTCGATCACGCCGTCAGCGTGTTGCGGCAGACATTGATTGTCGATTGATGCCTTTTCGGCATCGTTGGGCACTGTTTTCTGTTCTTTTGCGCACGTTAAGACTGGTGCACACTGAATCACCATGCTCAAATTGTGATCGTGTGTTTGCTGGCGGAGAGCGCGGCGAATGATCGCCGCAACACCGGCGAACCGGGGATCAAGGGCGGTTTGGGCGCGCGAACGGGTGTTCGACGAAGGCCGGGCGGTTCAGAATCACAATCTTGGTGTATTTTTGTTTTGGCCCGATGACAGCATTGTGCCTGAACGGGCTTTTTGATCGGGAGTTCCATGGGACGGTTGACCACCCATGTTCTGGATACCGCGTCGGGACGTCCCGCCGCCGGCCTGACGATCGAGCTCAGGCGTCTGGGCGATGACGCGGGACTGCTCAAGACCGTCGCGACCAACAATGACGGCCGGGTCGACGCGCCGTTGCTCGAAGGCGACGCCTATGCGCCCGGCGTCTACGAGTTGACGTTCTTTGCCGGCGACTATCTGCGCGGCCAGGGGCACGATCTGCCCGCGCCGGCCTTTCTCGATGTGGTTCCGATCCGCTTCGGCATCGCCGCGGGCGAGGAGCATTATCACGTGCCGCTGCTGATCTCGCCCTACGGCTATTCGACCTACAAGGGGAGCTGACTCATGCGCGCATCGCTCCGGTTCTTCAGACGCGGCGAGACCGTCAGCCTGACCAACGTCGGACCGGCGGAAACGCTGCTCGATTACCTGCGTTTGCGCGAGGGAAGCTGCGGCACCAAGGAAGGCTGCGGCGAGGGCGATTGCGGCGCCTGCACCGTGGCCATCGGCCGGGTTCAGGACGGGGTCGTGCGCTACGAGCCGGTCAACGCCTGCATCCAGCTTCTCGGCATGATCGACGGCTGCGAGGTGGTCACCGTCGATGATCTCGCGCGAGGCGCCGGCGAGGGCATGCTGCATCCGGTGCAGGACGCCATGCTGCGCCACCACGGTTCCCAATGCGGCTTCTGCACGCCGGGTATCGTCATGAGCCTGTTCACGCTCTATCACGACGACCACGGCGCGCCCGACCGCAAGGCCGTCAACGACCGGCTGGCGGGCAATCTCTGCCGCTGCACCGGCTACCGGCCGATCATCGATGCGGCGATGGAGGTGTGTTTCGAACCCGCCGACGACGCCTGGAGCGAGAACGCTGCGGAGACGCTCTCCGCCCTCGGCGCGCTCGACGACGGCGCGAACCTGTTTATCGGCGACGAGGATCGCTTTTTCGCAAGCCCCGCCGACGTCGACGCCTTGACCGATCTGTTCATGGCGCATCCGGACGCGACGCTGGTCGCCGGCGCCACGGATGTGGGCCTGTGGATCACCAAGCAGCTGCGCGATCTGCCCAAGGTGATCTGGCTTGGCCGGGTCGCCGGGCTGGATCGGGTGGAAACGGTCGAAGGCGGATTGATCATCGGCGCCACCGCCACCTACGCGCGCAGCCATTCCGCCATCGCCGCGATTGATCCCGATCTGGGGGAGCTGTGGCGGCGTATTGGCTCCATGCAGGTGCGCGCCCGTGGCACGGTTGGCGGCAACATCGCCAACGGCTCGCCCATCGGCGACACGCCGCCCGCGCTGATCGCGCTCGGCGCGACGCTGGAGCTGCGCTGCGGATCGGAAGCCCGCACGGTGCCTCTGGAGGATTTCTTCATCGATTACGGCAAGCAGGATCTGCGCCCGGGCGAGCTCGTCACCGGCGTGTTCGTGCCCAAGATGAAGCCCAATCACCGCTTCCGCGCCTACAAGCTCTCCAAGCGCTTCGACCAGGACATTTCCGCCGTCATGGGCGCGTTCCGGATCACGCTGGAAGATGATGGTCTGACGATCGGCAAGGCGCGCATCGCTTACGGGGGCATGGCGGCGACGCCCAAGCGCGCGAAGGGAGCCGAAAGCGCGCTGATCGGTGCGCGATTGTCCGAACCGGGCACCTGGTCGCGCGCCCTGCGCTGCATCGGCGAGGAATTCACGCCGCTCACCGACATGCGCGCCAGCAGCAGCTATCGCAGCGAGACGGCGCGCGCGCTGCTGGCCAAGGCGCTGGTGGAGATCGCCGGCATGAACACCGCGCGCACGCG
Organism: Breoghania sp. L-A4; assembly: GCF_003432385.1. Classification (NCBI taxonomy): domain Bacteria; kingdom Pseudomonadati; phylum Pseudomonadota; class Alphaproteobacteria; order Hyphomicrobiales; family Stappiaceae; genus Breoghania; species Breoghania sp. L-A4. Next base: position 2,533,986 of record NZ_CP031841.1, read on the forward strand.
GATCACCGGAATCAGGGAGGCGGCGCTTGACCCGGTTGCCTGACGCCCCCGATGCCCTTGAGGTGAAAGACCCTCCGGCGCGCGAAGCCCCGCGCCGGAGGCGCATGACATGCCGGACCCGGTGAGCCGGTCCGGCCCGTCCGTCCGCCAGCCCGTGCCGCACGACAGCGCCGCCGGCCACGTCAGCGGACAGGCCATCTACGTCGACGACATGCGCGAGCCAGCGGGCACGCTGCACATTGCGCCGGGCTACGCGCGCGATGCCGTGCGCGGGCGCATTCTCAGCGTCGATCTGTCCGCCGTGCGTGCCGCTCCGGGCGTGGTCCGGGTGCTGACGGGCGAGGACATTCGCGGCACCAACGATTGCTCGCCGTCGATCGGCGACGATCCGGTGCTCGCCATCGACGAGATCCTGTTTCACGGCCAGGTGGTCTTCGCCGTGCTCGCCCGAACGCGTGACGAGGCCCGGCGCGCCAGTATTCTAGCGAAGATCGAGGTCGAGGCGCGCGATCCAATCATCAGCGTCGATGATGCGCTCGCGCGCGGCGGCGACACGGTGCTGCCGGACTATGAATTCCGCCGCGGCCAGCCGGAAGCCTCGCTGGAGACCTCGCAACGCACCGTCTCGGGCAACATGCACATCGGCGGCCAGGAGCATTTCTATCTCGAGGGCCAGATCGCGCTGGCCGTGCCGGGCGACGCCGGCGACATCACCGTGCACAGCTCCACACAGCATCCCAGCGAGGTTCAGCACACGGTCGCCAAGGTTCTCGGGCTCAGCGAGGCCAAGGTAACCATCGAGGTCCGCCGCATGGGCGGGGCGTTTGGCGGCAAGGAAAGTCAGGCCAACCAGTGGGCGGCGCTCGCAGCGCTTGGCACCCAGGTCACCGGGCGTCCGTGCAAGATCCGGCTCGATCGCGATGACGACATGATCATGACCGGCAAGCGGCATGATTTCCGGGTCGACTACACGGTTGGGTTTGAACCCGACGGCACCATCCAGGCGGTCGACATGGCCTTCGCGTCGCGCTGCGGCTATTCCGCCGATCTGTCGCTGGGCATCAACGACCGCACGATGTTCCACGCCGACAGCGCCTATTTCTATCCCGACGCGCTGATCACCTCGCGGCGCATGCGCACCGACACCTGCTCCAACACGGCGTTTCGTGGTTTCGGCGGCCCGCAGGGCATGATCGCCGCCGAGCGGATGATCGATTCCATCGCGATTTCTCTGGGCGCCGATCCGCTCGATATCCGCAAGGCCAATTTCTATGCGGACGGCCGCGACGTCACCCACTACGGCATGCCGGTGGAGGAAACCGGCACCCTGAGCGGCATCGTCTCGGAGCTGGAGCGCACCAGCGACTACCGCGCCCGGCGCGAGACGATCCGGCGATTCAATTCCGAGAACCACATCCTCAAGAAGGGCCTGTCGCTGACGCCGGTGAAATTCGGCATCGCCTTCACGCTCATCCATCTCAACCAGGCCGGCGCGCTGGTGCATCTGTACCAGGACGGCTCGGTGCACCTGAACCACGGCGGCACAGAGATGGGGCAGGGGCTGTTCACCAAGGTCGCCCAGGTGGTGGCCGACGAACTCGGCGTGACGCTGGACCGCGTCTCGATCACCGCCACCCATACCGGCAAGGTGCCCAACACGGGGCCGACGGCGGCCTCGTCGGGATCCGATCTCAACGCCATGGCGGCGCGCCGGGCGGCGGAAGTCATCCGCCACCGGCTGGCCAGCTTCGCCTCCGACAAGCACGGCGTCCCCATCGATGCGGTCGAATTCGCCGACAACACCGTGATCTGCGGCGGCAAGGTGATTCCGCTGGCGACCCTCGCCCATCAGGCGCACGTGGCGCGCATCCAGCTTTCCTCAACCGGTTTCTATGCGACGCCGAAAATCACCTGGGACCGGGAGAAGGCGCAGGGCCGCCCGTTCCTCTATTTCGCCTATGGCGCGGCGTGCTCGGAAGTGACGCTGGACACGATGACCGGCGAGATGCGGGTGGACCGGGTCGACATCCTCCATGACGTGGGCAAGTCCATCAATCCGGCCATCGACATCGGCCAGATCGAGGGCGGCTTCGTCCAGGGCATGGGCTGGCTGACCACCGAGGAGCTGGTGTGGGACGACAAGGGCAAGCTCAGAACCCACGCGCCGTCGACCTACAAGATCCCCACCGCATCCGACGTGCCGGAGGATTTCCGCGTCGATCTGTGGCGCTCGCTGGGCAATCCCGAGCCGACGATCTACCGCTCCAAGGCGGTCGGCGAGCCGCCGCTGATGCTTGCCAATTCCGTCTTCGGCGCGATCACCGACGCCATCGCCAGTATCAAGCCCGGCGTCGTGCCGCCGCTCGACGCCCCGGCCACCCCGGAAGCCATTCTTGCGGCCATCCGCGCCACAAAGACCGCGGAGCCGGCGTGATGGCGGGATGGGCACAGGTCGCGGACAATATCGAGGCTCAGGGCGCCTGCGTGCTGGTCTCCATCATCGAAACCCGCGGCTCCGCGCCGCGCGAGGCCGGGGCGCGCATGGTCGTGCGGCCCGACGGCGGATTTCACGGCACCATCGGCGGCGGCCGGTTGGAATGGCAGGCGCTGGCGCAGGCGCAGAAGCTGTTCGCCGCGCCGCAAGGGTTCGTCACCCGCGAGCATGTGTTGGGCCCGATCTCGGCCAGTGCTGCGGCGGCCGCGTGACGCTGGCCTTCGAGATGTTCTCAGCCGACCGGCTTCATGCGGTCCGGGCGCTGGCGGCGCTCGAGGCGGAGGGCGATTTCGTCACCCGTGCCCGTGTTTCCGGCGCCGCGCCCCTGGAACGCTCCGTCATCGATGACGCGGAGTTGCACGGCGCGGCCGCGCGGTTTGAAAACGGCGTGCTGCTGGAGCGGTTTGGTGCGGCGCGCACGCCGCTCTATCTCTTCGGCGCGGGACATGTGGCGCGCGCGCTGGTGCTGGCGCTCGCGCCGCTGCCCTTTTCCGTCACCTGGGTCGATCCGCGCGCCGAGGCCTTCCCCTACCATGTTCCGGGCAACGTGGTGTGCCGGCATGAGGCGGACCCGGCAAGCGTTCTGGCTGAGGCGCAAGACGGCGCCTTCGTGCTGGTGATGACGCACAGCCACACGCTGGATCAGGAGATCGTGCATGCGGCGCTGGACGCGGGGCGCTTCGACTACGTCGGGCTGATCGGCAGCGCGACCAAACGCGCGCGCTTCCTCTCGCGTATGCGCCAGGCGGGATTGTGCGAGGAGGCGCTCGGCGCGCTCGTCTGCCCGATCGGCGTTAAGGGCATCGCCGGCAAGGAGCCCGCGGTGCTGGCGGCGGCCACCGTGGCGGAGTTGCTGGTGCGGCGGGAGGCCGCGGCGGCCATGGCAGGCGTTGAGGCACCGGGTGACGTCGAAGCGCCGCTCGTGCGCCTCGCGGATGCGAACTAGGGGGAGAACCATGTCCGGCAGTCCAGCGATCGACGATGCGGCCACCCGGTCTCCGGTGCTTCTGGAGGCCCGCGGCATCGTCAAGCGGTTCGGCGACATCAAGGCCAATGACCAGGTCGATTTCACCATCCGCGAGGGCGAGATCCATGCGCTGCTGGGGGAGAACGGCGCGGGCAAGTCGACGCTTGTGAAAATCCTCTACGGCGCGCTCGATCCCGACGAGGGCCAGATCCTGTGGCGCGGCAAGCCGGTGACCATACCGACGCCCGCCGCCGCCCGCGCGCTCGGCATCGGCATGGTGTTCCAGCACTTCTCGCTGTTCGAGGCGCTGACGGTGGCCGAGAACGTGGCGCTCGCCATGGCCGATCCGCCGCCGATGCGGGATCTCGCCGCCACCATCACGAAAGTCTCGGTCGATTACGGCCTGCCGCTCGACCCGCACGGGCGCGTCGCCGATCTGTCGGTGGGTGAGCGCCAGCGCATCGAGATCGTGCGCTGCCTGCTGCAGCACCCGCGCCTGATCATCATGGACGAGCCGACCTCGGTGCTCACCCCGCAGGAGGCGGAAAAGCTGTTCACGACGCTCGACCGGCTGGCCTCTGAAGGCTGCGCGATCCTCTATATCAGCCACCGGCTGGAGGAGGTGAAGCGGCTGTGCCACGACGCCACCATCCTGCGCCACGGCAAGGTGGTCGCCCATTGCGATCCCACGAAGGAGACCGCCGGAACGCTGGCGAGCCTGATGGTCGGCGCCGACATCGGCATCGTCAAGGCGGTTCGCGGCGGGGAGACCGGCGCCGTGCGGCTGGCGCTCAACGATGTCTCGCTCGCCGCCGCAGGCCCCTTCGCGGTGGCGCTGCATCACGTGGACCTCGAGGTGCGCGCCGGCGAGGTCGTCGCCATCGCGGGTGTCGCCGGCAACGGCCAGAGCGAGCTGTTTGACGCCATCTCCGGCGAGCGGCTGGTGATCGATCCTCAATCCATCCGCATCGACGACAAGCCCGTGGGCAACATGGATGTGACCGCGCGCCGCAGGGCGGGCGCCGCCTTCGTGCCCGAGGAGCGGCTGGGCCACGGCGCTGTGCCCGGCCTCAGCCTCAGCGAGAACATCGTGCTGACGCGCCATTCCACCTTCGACCGGCTGGTGCGCTCGCTGTTCGTCGACCGCAAGACCGCCAGCCGGCTGGAAAAGAAGATCACCGGGGCGTTCGACGTGCGCATGAGCCACGATGACCCGGAAGCGCATGCGCTGTCGGGCGGCAACCTGCAGAAATTCGTCGTCGGCCGCGAACTCGACCGCAATCCCGGCGTGATGATCGTCAACCAGCCCACCTGGGGGTGGATGCGGGCGCGGCGGCGCTGATCCGCCAGGCGCTGGTGGATCTGGCGCGCTCGGGCGCGGCCGTGCTGGTGATTTCCCAGGATCTCGACGAGATTTTCGAACTCGCCGACAGGATCGCGGTGATCTCGCGCGGGCATCTGTCGGAGGCCGAGTCGGCGTCCGCCATGACGCGCGAACGCATCGGCCTGCTGATGGGCGGCGCGGGGGAACGCGATCACACGGATCTGGCGCAAGCGGGGGCGACGACGGATGCGGCTTGAACTCATAAGACGGCCGGAACGGTCGAAGGCGATGGCTCTGGCCTCGCCGCTGATCGCGCTGGGGCTGACGGTCATCACCGGCGCCATTCTCTTCGGGGCGCTCGGCTACGATCCCCTGCGCGCGTTGTATTTCTATTTCATCGAACCGCTCACGGAGAGCTGGTCGCTGGAGGAACTCGCCGCCAAGGCAGCACCCCTGGTGCTCATCGCCGTCGGACTGTCGGTATGTTTCCTGTCCAACATCTGGAACATCGGCGCGGAAGGCCAATACACTTTCGGCGCTATCTTCGGCGCCATCATCCCGGTGTATTTCTGGGAATGGGACAGCTTTCTGGTGCTTCCGCTGATGATGGCGCTGGGCATGCTGGGCGGCGCGCTCTACGGCGCCATCCCAGCCTTCTTCAAGACGCGCTTCGGCACCAACGAGATCCTCACCTCGCTGATGCTGGTCTATGTGGCGGACAAGCTGCTGGACTGGCTGGTGCGCGGCCCCTGGCGTGACCCCGGCGGCTACAATTTCCCCGAAAGCCGCGACTTCACCGAAGCCTCGATCCTGCCCTCGCTGATCGGCTACGGCGCGATGCACTGGGGCGTCGTCTTCGCGTTGGTCGCGGTCGCCGCGATCGCCGTCATGCTCGGCAAGACGCTCAAGGGGTTCGAGGTCAAGGTGCTCGGCCAGTCGGCCCGCGCCGGCGCCTTCGCCGGCTTCTCGCGCACCCGGATGGTCTATTTCGGCTTCCTCGTCTCCGGCGCGCTTGCGGGACTCGCCGGCATCGCCACGGTGTCGGGCTCGGTGCAGCAGCTTCAGCCGGTGATCTCGCCGGGCTACGGCTTCACCGCCATCATCGTCGCCTTCCTCGGCCGGCTCAATCCGCTGGGCATTCTCATCGCCGGGCTCGTGCTGGCGCTGACCTATCTCGGCGGCGAGGCGGCGCAGGTGACCATGGGCATCTCGGACAAGGTCGCCCGGGTGTTCCAGGGGATGCTTTTGTTCTTCGTCTTGGGCTGCGACACGCTGATCCTCTACAAGCTGCGGTTTGTCTCGACAAAGCAGACCGCCGAGCCGCTGCCCGATCTCACGCCGGCGGAGGAAGCGCTATGAGCATCATCGAGCCCATCCTGCTGACGGTCATCACTGCCGCAACCCCGCTTCTCATCGCCGCCATCGGCGAGCTGATCACCGAACGCTCCGGCGTGCTCAACCTCGGCGTCGAGGGCATGATGATCATGGGCGCGGTGATGGGGTTCGCCGGCGCCCAATGGACCGGCTCCGCCTATGCCGGCATTTTGTTCGGTGTGGGGGCGGGCGTGCTCATGTCCGTGCTCTTCGCCTTCATGACCCAGACGCTGGTGGCCAATCAGGTGGCGACAGGCCTGGCGCTGACGCTGTTGGGGCTGGGGCTGTCGGGCATGATCGGCGAAGGCTTCGTCGGCCAGCCGGGCGTCCGGCTTCCGCCGGTGGAGATTCCGCTGCTGTCGGACATCCCGTTCCTGGGTACCGTGCTGTTTGGGCAGGACGTCATCGTCTACGCCTCCTTCGCGCTGGTCATCGGCGTCATGTGGTTCCTCTTCGCCACCCGCGCGGGGCTCGTGCTGCGCGCCATCGGCGACAACCACACCTCGGCGCATGCCTTGGGCGTCTCGGTCATCAAGGTGCGCTATCTGGCGGTGATGTTCGGCGGCGCCTGCGCCGGGCTCGCCGGTGCGCATCTGAGCCTCGTCTACACGCCGCAATGGGTGGAGAACATGACGGCGGGGCGCGGCTGGATCGCGCTGGCGCTGGTGGTCTTCGCCTCCTGGCGGCCCTGGCGCGTCGTCGCCGGCGCCTATCTGTTCGGCGCGGTGACCATCGCGCAGTTCCATGCCCAGGCGCTGGGCATCGGCATTCCGTCGCAATTTCTGGCGTCGCTGCCCTATCTGGCGACGATCCTCGTTCTCGTCCTGATTTCCCGCAACCGCCGGCTGACGCTGATCAACACGCCGGCGGCGCTGGGACGCACCTTCGTGCCGGAGCGCTGATCCCAGCCTTCCGGCCGGAACTCTGAAAGAAACCCCAAATGCACACAGCATCCAAGAAGGGAGCCGTCATGAAAACCAGACTTCTCACCGCAGCCGCCCTGGCCCTGGGCCTTGTCACGGGCGCGGCCCATGCCGCCGATCCGCTGAAGATCGGCTTCATCTACGTCGGCCCGACCGGCGATTTCGGCTGGAGCTACCAGCACGACCAGGGCCGCAAGGCCATCGAGGAAAAATACGGCGACAAGGTCGAGACGACCTATCTCGAAAGCGTGCCGGAAGGCCCGGACGCCGAGCGCGCCATCGAGCGCCTGGCGCGCGCCGGAAACACGCTGATCTTCACCACCTCGTTCGGCTACATGGACCCGACGCTGAAGGTGGCGAAGAAGTTCCCCAGCGTGAAATTCGAGCACGCCACGGGCTACAAGCGCGCCGACAATGTCTCCACCTATTCCTCGCGCTTCTATGAAGGCCGCTATGTGATCGGCCAGATCGCGGCGAGGATGTCCAAGACCGGCACCGCCGGCTACATCGCCTCCTTCCCGATCCCGGAAGTGGTGCGCGGCATCAATTCCTTCCTGCTCGGCGCGCAGTCCGTCAACCCGGACTTCAAGCTCAAGGTCGTCTGGGTGAGCTCCTGGTTCGACCCGGGCAAGGAAGCCGACGCCGCCAAGGCGCTGATCGATCAGGGCGTCGACGTCCTGACCCAGCACACCGATAGCCCGGCCGCCATGCAGGTCGCCGAGGAGCGCGGCATCCATGCCTTCGGTCAGGCCTCCAACATGATCAAGTTCGGCCCCAAGGCTCAGCTCACGGCGATCATCGACAACTGGGCGGACTACTACAACGCGCGGGTTGCCGCCGTCATGGACGGCACCTGGACGTCGACCGACACCTGGGGCGGATTCGACATGGAAATGGTCCACATGGCCGAGTTCACCAACATGCCGGATGACGTGAAGGCGATGGCGGAAGAGACCATGGGCAAGATCAAGTCCGGCGCCTTCCATCCCTTCACCGGCCCGATCACCAAGCAGGACGGCACGGAGTGGCTGAAGGACGGCGAAGTGGCCGACGACGGCACGCTGCTGGGCATGAATTTCTACGTCAAGGGCGTCGACGACAAGCTGCCGCAATAAGGCGCATCGCGACGCAGGAGCAAAAATGAGGCGCCGGGCGGGATTCCAGCCTGCCCGGCGCCTTCGGGAGCGAAACACCGGGAGAACAACGGAACGATAGTCAATACCGGCATTGGACACGGCTGCGGGGGCGCAGTCCCAATGCGTCAACAACGGGGAACAGCATGTCTAACAACCATCTCGGCGCAACGGCGGCGCAACTCAAGGATCCGAACTGGACACCGTCCATCGGCAAGGCGGTGCCGCTGGGCATTCAGCATGTCCTGGCGATGTTCGTCTCCAACGTCACGCCCGCGATCATCGTTGCGGGAGCCGCGGGCTTCGGCTTTGGATCGAACTCGCCCGACTTTCCGAACATGATCTACATGATCCAGATTTCGATGCTGTTCGCCGGTATCGCAACGCTGTTTCAAACGATCGGCTTTGGGCCTGTCGGCGCGCGCCTGCCGATCGTCCAGGGCACCAGCTTCGCCTTCCTGCCGGTCATGATCCCGGCCGTCGCGGGGCAGGGCGTCGCCGGTCTCGCCGGGTTGATGACGGGTGTCGTCATCGGCGGCATCTTCCATTTCTTCCTGGGAACGGTGATCGGCCGCATCCGCTTCGCGTTGCCGCCGCTCGTCACCGGCCTGATCGTTCTGATGATCGGTCTGTCGCTGATCCGCGTCGGCATCCAGTACACCGCCGGCGGCGTTCCGTTGATGGGCAAGCCGGGTTACGGCACCTTCGCCATGTGGTTTCCGGCTCTGGTGGTGATCGCGGTCACGCTGGGCCTGAAGTTCTTCGCCCGCGGCATCTTGTCGGTGGCCGCCGTTCTTGTCGGCCTGATCGCCGGCTACATCGTGTCGCTGTTCATGGGACAGGTGAACTTCGGCAACATCGGCAATGCGGCTGCGTTTTCGATCCCGATGCCGTTCAAGTGGGGCGTCGAGTTCAACGCCTCGATCATCATCGGCATGTGCCTGATGGCGGTGATTTCCGCGATCGAGACCGTGGGCGATACGTCGGGCATTACCAAGGGCGGCGCGGGCCGCGAGGCGACCGACAAGGAGATCTCCGGCGCGACCTTCGCCGATGGTCTCGGCACGGCGGTCGCCGGTGTCTTCGGCGGCCTGCCGAACACCTCGTTCAGCCAGAACGTCGGTCTCATCTCGATGACGGGCGTCATGAGCCGCCATGTCGTCACCTACGGGGCGATCTTCCTGATCATCTGCGGCTTCCTGCCGAAGATCGGCGCAGCCGTCTCCACCGTGCCGATCAACGTGCTCGGCGGCGGCGTGGTGGTGATGTTCGGCATGGTCGCGGCCGCGGGCATCAACATGCTCTCGGACGTGGTCTGGAACCGCCGCAACATGGTGATCTTCGCCGTGTCGCTGTCCGTCGGCCTCGGCCTGCAGCTGGAGCCGGGCGCGCTTCAGCACCTGCCCAAGACGGCGCAGATCCTGCTGACCTCCGGTCTGCTGCCCTCGGCCATTCTGGCCGTGCTCCTCAACCTCGCGCTGCCGCACGAAGCGGCGGAAGAGGAGGCATAGGCCTGCACGATACGGGCGGCGGGCTTCGGTCCGCCGCCGCTTTCCCACCCGATATTCGAAGACCTTGGCGGACCTCCCATGACACCGTTTCTGGCCGATTGGCTCAATCTTCTGCTGCGCTGGGCGCATCTGATCGTCGGCATCGGCTGGATCGGCACGTCGTTTTATTTCATCGCGCTCGATCTGGCGCTGCGCAAGCGCCCGGGCCAACCAGAAGGGGTGCTGGGCACCGCCTGGGAGGTGCACGGCGGCGGCTTCTACCACGTGCAGAAATACACCGTGGCGCCCAGCGAGCTGCCCGAGGATCTGCTTTGGTACAAGTGGGAGGCCTATCTCACCTGGGTGACGGGCTTTTGCCTGCTGGTGGTTCAGTACTATCTCAACGCCAACGTCTATCTGATCGACCCGCAGAAGCTTGCCATGACCCCGGGCGAGGCGGCGCTGATGTCGATCATCACGCTGGGCGCCGGCTGGATCGTCTATGACCAGCTGTGCAAGTCCGCGATCGGCAGGAACACGCCGCTGCTGGCCGGGCTGGTCTTCGCGCTGATCCTGCTCGCCGCCTATGGCTACACGCACATCTTCTCCGGCCGCGGGGCCTTCATCCATGTCGGCGCCTTCATCGGCACCATCATGGCGGTCAACGTCTTCGGCGTGATCGTGCCCAACCAGAAGAAGATCACCGCCTCGCTGCTCAAGGGCGAGCCGCCCGATCCGGCGCTCGGCGCCATGGGCAAGCAGCGCTCGGTGCACAACAATTATCTCACCCTGCCGGTGCTGGTGATGATGGTCTCGGGCCACTATCCCATGCTCTCCGGCCACCCGCATTCGTGGATCCTGGTGGCGCTGATCATCGTCATCGGCGCCATGGTGCGGCATTTCTTCAACCGGCACGAGGCGGGCGATCCGCTGGCCAAGATCGCCTGGACGCTGCCGGTCGCCGCCATCGGCCTCGCTGCCGCCATGGTGATGACGGCGCCCAAGGGGATTGATGCGGACGCCGACGTGATCTCGGACGCGGAAGTGCTCACCATCACCGGCACCCATTGCGCCATGTGCCACGCCAAGGTGCCGCGTCACGAGGGCTTCGAGGAAGCCCCAACGGCGTGCATCTTGAGACGCTCGACGACCTGCGCCGCTTCCGCGTCCAGATCACGGCCCAGGCCGTGCACTCCCAGGCCATGCCGCTCGGCAACGAGACCGGCATGACGGATGAGGAGCGGGAGAAGCTCGGCGCGTGGCTCGCCAGCCAATAGGACGATGAATGCCTCAAACCGATGAAGACGCGGGCGAGGGACCCTGGAGCCTCGCCGAAATCAACGCCTGGCCGCGCGATGTCTTTGCGGCCCGTTTCGCCGATATCGCCGAGCACTCGCCCTGGGTGGCGGAGGCCGCCGCGGACCGTCGCCCCTTCGCCGATGTTGAGGCGCTGGCCGGCGCGTTCGACGCGGTGATGCGCGCCGCGCCCCGCGAGCGGCAGCTGGCGCTGATCCGGGCGCATCCCGATCTCGCCGGCCGCGCCGCGCTGGCTGGACAACTGGCGGAGGATTCGCGCCGCGAGCAGGCGGGCGCCGGGCTTGATCAGATGACGGAACAGGAGTTTTCCCGTTTCAACACGCTCAATGCCGCTTATAAGGAGCGCTTCGGATTTCCCTTCATCCTCGCGGTGAAGGGCGCCACCCGTCATCAGATCCTGGAGAGTTTCGAGGCCCGGATCGGCAACGACAGGCAGACGGAATTCGACATGGCCCTGAGCCAGATCGCCCGCATCTTCCGCTTCCGCCTGCGCGACCGGGTGCGCGACATCTGAGCCCGGAGCCGGAGGCTGTGCAATGCGCACCTGAAACGGCGCGTTTTCGGCTCCTGGCGGGGCATGCCGCCTGTGCGGATCGTGTTGAATGCCTGTTGATACCCTGTTGAAAGCTTGTGGAAATCCTGTCGATAAATGACCCAGACTCCAGTTGAATCCAATCTTGCCCAGGCGGCTTCCAACTACATCGAGGCGCTCGCCCGCCACACCAGCGACGAAGGCGCGCTGACGCGGCTCTATCTGAGCCGGGAGCACCGCGCGGCGGCCGATGAGGTGGCGAATTGGATGCGCGACGCGGGTCTTGAGGTCTCCGAGGACAACCTCGGCACCGTGCGCGGCCATCTCGCGCCCACCCGTTCGGATGGCTCCAACCGGCGGCTGCTGATCGGCTCGCACATCGACACGGTGCGCGACGCGGGCAAATACGACGGCAACTTCGGCGTCGTCGCAGGCATCCTCGCGGCGCGCAGCCTGCGCGACAGCGGCACGGAGCTGCCCTTCGGTCTCGATATCCTGGCCTTCGGCGACGAGGAGGGCGTGCGCTTTCCCACCACGTTGCTGTCGTCCTCGGCTGTCGCCGGCGCGCTCGACTGGCAGGCGCTGCAGGGCATGGACGCCGACGGCGTCTCCGTGCGCGAGGCGCTCACCGCCTTCGGCTGCGATCCCGACAAGGCCGGCGCCGCCGCCTATGATCCGCGCGACGTCATCGGCTATCTCGAGGTGCATATCGAGCAGGGCCCCGTTCTGGAGGCCGAGAACCGGCCGCTCGGCATCGTCACGGCGATCGCCGGCGCCAGCCGCTTCCGCGTCAGCGTGCGCGGCGAGGCGGGCCATGCCGGCACCGTGCCCATGGCGCTGCGCCACGACGCGCTGGCGGCGGCGTCCGAACTGATGCTGGAGATCGAGAAGATCGCGAGCGCCGGCGTGAAGGACTCGCTGGTGGCGACCGTCGGCGAGATCACCGCGCTGCCCGGCGCGGTCAATGTGATTCCGCGCGACGTGAAGTTCTCGCTCGACGTGCGTGCCGCCAGCGACGCCGCGCGGCTTGAAGCCTGCGAGGCGATCCAGTATGCCGGACGGCGTATCGGCGCGCGGCGCGGCTGCATCTTCGGCTTCGAGCGCTTCCACGATGCGCCAACCGTGCCGTGCGCGCCGCGCCTGCAGGCCGCGATGGAGACGGCGTTCTCCGGCATGGGCCTGCAGCCGCGCAAGCTGATGTCGGGCGCCGGTCACGATGGGCAGGCGATGGCCAGGCTCACGGACGTCGGCATGATCTTCGTCCGATGCCGGGCGGGAATCAGCCACAGTCCTCTGGAATACGCGACGCCGCAGGACATGGGTGTCGCCGTTGAAGCGCTGGTGCGGGTCATCGAGACCCTTGCGCAGCAGGAAAGGACCTGATGATGAAAGCCGCGATCGACGCCAATTGGGCGGAGGAAGTGGAGTTCCTCAAGCGCCTCGTGCGCATTCCCAGCGACAATCCGCCGGGCGACTGCGAACCGCACGCGAGCGCCGTCGCCGACTTGCTGGAGGCCATGGGCTTCAGCGTCGAGCGCCATCCGGTTCCCGAGCCATTCGTGCGCCAGAACGGCATGAAGTCGGTCACCAATCTGATCGTCCGCCAGACCTTCGGCGACGGCTCCGGACCCACCATCGCCCTCAACTCCCATGGCGATGTCGTGCCGCCGGGCGACGGCTGGACCACCGATCCTTACGGCGCGGAGGAGCGCGGCGGCGCCATCTACGGCCGCGGCGTCGCCGTCTCAAAATCGGACTTCGCCACCTACACGTTCGCGCTGAAGGCGCTGATGGCCGAGCCCGAGGGGCTCAACGGCACGATCGAACTGCATCTGACCTATGACGAGGAAGCCGGCGGCTTCGTCGGCCCCAAGTGGCTGATCGAGCAGGAACTGACCAAGCCCGATTATGCGTTCTCCGCCGGCTTTTCCTATGCCATCACCACGGCGCACAACGGCTGCCTGCATCTGGAGGTTCTGGTGCGCGGCCGACAGGCGCATGCCGCCATGCCGGAGACCGGCGCGGACGCGCTGGAGGCGATGACGCCGATCCTCCAGGCGATCTATGAGGAGCGGGCCCGGCTGAACGCGATTCACAGCCAGACCAAGGGCATCGAGAGTCCGAAGATCACGGTCGGCCTGATTTCCGGCGGCATCAACACCAACGTGGTGCCCGACCGCGTCACCCTGCGGCTGGACCGCCGCCTGATCCCGGAGGAAAACGGTCTCGCGGTGGAACAGGCGCTGCGCGAGTTGATCACCAACGCCTGCCCGGCGACGCCGGGCATCGAGGTGGAATGCCGCCGCATCATGCTGGCCGAGCCGCTTCGCACCCTTCCGGGCACCGATGTTCTTGTGGCCGCGGTCAAGCGCCACGCGGAGGCCGTCCTCGGCACCGAGATCAACGCCACCGGCGTGCCGCTCTACACCGACGCGCGGCATTACTCGGAAGCGGGCATCCCGACGATCCTCTATGGCGCGGGCCCGCGCTCGATCCTCGATGCCAACGCCCACGGCGCCGATGAGCACCTGCAACTCACCGATCTGCGTGCCGCCACCGAAGTCGTCGCCCTGGCGCTCAAGGACCTGCTGAGCGCATAGGGAACTCCATGCAAGCCGCCATCCTTCGAGACGGCCGCCATGCGGCCTCCTCAGGATGAGGGCTATCGTGTTGATAGGTCGAGATAATCACAACACGGGGACCTCATCCTGAGGAGGGCCGAAGGCCCGTCTCGAAGGATGGGCGGTTTACGCGGCTGCGGACCCCTGGCGTCTGCGCTGCCGAACGTCCGTCGTAACGTTCGGATTGCGCGTCAGCCGGCCTGTATCGCACGTGCCGCGTGGATGCCCGGGACATGCCCGAGCATGACGAAAACGTCTGTCTTTTCAGATCTCTGAACCCCGCTTTCGTCATCCTCGGCCTCGTGCCGAGGATCCATCTGCGCCGCCTGTGACACGCTCTGAGAGCAGCGAAAGCAACGATGCGACCGGCTCTTTGAGCGATGAATCGGAGACTGAAGAGCCCCTAAATCTCCAGCACCACGCGACCCATGATGGTGCCGGCGCGCAGGTCGTCCAGCGCCTGGTTGGCGGCCGACAGCGGCCGGGTCTCGACGGGGATTGAGGAGACTTTTCCGGCGCGGACGATCTCGAGCATCTCGCGCGCTTCGGGAAGCGAGCCGACGAAGCTGCCCTCGATGCCGATCACGCGCATGGCGAACATCGGGATGGGAATGGTGAACGACCCGCCGATCAGCCCGGCGACGACAACCTTGCCGGATTTCCGCAGCACGCTCTGGGCGAAATTCAGCGAGCTTTCCGCGCCCGCGAAATCCACCGCGCCGAACACGCCGCCGGTCTGGGCAAGGAACGCCTTGCGCGCCTCACGGTCCGACGGATCGAACGCGGCGGCCGCGCCCGCGCCCATTGCCGCGCGCCGCTTCGCCGGATCGATGTCCGCCACATAGGGCGCGTGCTCGAACAGCGCCCTGGCGAAGGCCAGCCCCATCATGCCGACGCCGCCAAGCCCCACCAGCAGCAGCGGGCCGCGTTTCGCCTGCGCTTCCAGCCGCTTGAGCGCGGAATAGGCTGTGAGGCCCGAACACATGAAGCTGCCGGCGATGCGCGGGTCGATGCCGTCATAGTTCAGCAGATAGCGCGGATGCGGCACCATCACGTGGGTCGAATAGCCGCCGTTCACGTTGATGCCGAGCTGGCGCGGCTTGGCGCACAGGTGCTCGTCGCCCTCCGCGCAGGTGGGGCAGTCGCCGCATCCGATCCACGGATAGACCACGGCGCGCTTGCCGATTGTGACGCCCGTCGCATCCGGACCCATGGCGCACACGCTGCCTTCGATCTCGTGACCCAGTGTGAAGGGCAATTCGCGGCCGGCGCGCACATCCAGTTGCTTGCCGCCGCCAAGATCGAAGTGCCCGTCGTGGATATGCACGTCGGAGTGGCAGACGCCGCAATGGTTGATCTGAATGAGGACTTCCGTGCCGGTGGGCGCGGGGGTCTCGGCCGAGGTTTCCGCCAGGGGCGCTCCGTATTCGATGATGCTCTGGTTCTGCACTGCGGAACGCTCCCTCGTGAAATATCCTGTGTTTACTGAGCCTTATTGGAGCGCTCACGCAGCGAATTTGCAAGCGCCACGAAGCCCGACACCGGAATTTCTTCCGCGCGCGCCGTCTCGTTCAGCCCGGCATCGTCCAGCAGAGCGGCCGGCGCGACGTTCAGCGCCTTGAGACTTGAGCGCAGCATCTTGCGCCGCTGACCGAAGGCGGCGGCCGTCACCCGGCGCAGATACCGGATATCGCAGTCCATGGGCTCGAGGATCGGCTCCAGATGCACCACGGCGGAGGTCACTTTCGGGGGCGGTGTGAACGCTTGCGGCGCAATGTCGAACAGCATCCGCGCGCGGGTGCGCCACCCGGCCAGCACGCCGAGTCGGCCATAGGCCTTGTCCACCTCGCTCGCCACGATGCGCTCGGCGACTTCTTTCTGGAACATCAGCGTCAGGGACTGCCACCAGGGCGGCCACGGATCGCATTCGAGCCAGCCGGTGAGCAGTTGCGTGCCGACGTTGTAGGGCAGGTTCGCGACCACCTTGACCGGACCGTCGACGCCGGCGGCCAGCGCCGCCATGTCGATTTCCAGGGCATCGCCTTCGATGATCGTGAGGCGGCCGGGATAGTGATCGGCAATCTCGCGAAGTGCTGCCAGGCAGCGCCTGTCCTTCTCGATGGCGATCACGGCCTTGGCGCCTTCCGCGAGAAGCCCGCGCGTCAGCCCGCCCGGACCGGGGCCGACCTCGACCACCGTGACGCCCTCAAGCGCACCGGAGGAGCGGGCGATGCGCGCGGTGAGATTCAGATCGAGCAGGAAATTCTGGCCCAGCGACTTGCGCGCATCCAGCCCATGCGTGGCGATGACGTCGCGCAGCGGCGGCAGATCGTCGATCTGCGGCATCAGCCCGCGCCTCGCGCGCTGAGCCTTGCGGCCAGCCGCAAGGCGGCGATCAGGCTGTCGGGCCGCGCCTTGCCGCTCGCGGCGATGTCGAAGGCCGTGCCGTGATCGGGAGAGGTGCGCACGAAGGGCAGCCCCAGGGTCACGTTGACGCTTTCGTCGAACGCGAGGGTCTTCACTGGGATCAGCGCCTGGTCATGGTAGCAGGCGAGCGCGCAATCGTATTGGGCGCGCGCGCGCGGGTGGAACATGGTGTCAGCGGGCAGGGGGCCGACGATGTCGATGCCCTCTTCGCGGAGTTCGGCAATCGCCGGTTCCAGAATGGTCCGCTCCTCGCGGCCCATGCTGCCGTTTTCGCCCGCATGGGGGTTGAGCCCCGCCAGCGCCAGCCGCGGCCGGTCAATTCCGAAGCGCGTGTGCAGCTCGTGGTCGGCGATGCGCGCCACGAGCCGAATCCGCTTGCTGGTCAGGGCGCCGGGAACATCGGCCAGCGGGATGTGCACGGTGATCGGGATGGCCATCAGGTCGGGGCCCGCCAGAAGCATCACGGGTTCATGCGCGGTTTCCGGCCAGAACCGTTCGGCGAGCATGCCGAGAAACTCCGTGTGGCCGGGATGCCTGAAGCCCGCGTCGTAGAGGGATTTCTTGTTGATCGGATTGGTGACGATGCCGCCGGCCCGGCCTTCCGCCACATGCGCGACGGCAGTCTCGATCGCCTCGATGACGGCGGCAGCCGCCTCGCGCGACGGCTCGCCGGGCGTGTCGGGCGCGCGATTGTCGAGAGCCACCACAGGAAGCGCGCTCGCGAAATGCCCCATGGCCTCTTCGGGCGTGCAAACGACGATCGGAACGTCCAGCGCCATCCGCCGGGCCCGGCTTGCCAGCATCTCGGGATCGCCGAGCACATAGAATGGCTGCAACGATGCCGCGTCGCGCCGTTGCCAGGCGATGAGTGTGAGGTCGGGGCCGATTCCGGCGGGCTCGCCCATGGTCAGGGCAAGAGGCGCGTGCGGCGCTGTCATGCGGCGAAACGTTTCATGAAGCGAGCCTGGTCCTGTCCAAACACGATCATACTAGCGATAATCGATAACCGCGTTGCGGCGCAGTTCGCGCAGGTAGCGGCGGGACATCATCTCGCCTTCCTTGTTGCGCAGGTCGCTTTCCACCTTGTTGCGCGCCGCCGCGTCGCTCTGGATCTCGCGTTTGTT
This sequence comes from Breoghania sp. L-A4, assembly GCF_003432385.1. Taxonomy (NCBI): domain Bacteria; kingdom Pseudomonadati; phylum Pseudomonadota; class Alphaproteobacteria; order Hyphomicrobiales; family Stappiaceae; genus Breoghania; species Breoghania sp. L-A4. The sequence continues at coordinate 2,551,712 of NZ_CP031841.1, forward strand.
GCAGACGGCGAAGATCTCGATGCCGTTTCCGGTCTCAACCGGCTTTCCGAGCCGGCCCGTCTCGACGCCTTCGAGCGAGTCACGGATGTTGGCCGGCAATTCGGGCAACAGCCGGATGCCGAGCGGCTTGACCACGACCTCATTGTATTCGCTGGTCAGCTTCAAGCCTTCCTCGCATGACGAGAAGCGCTTGCGCAGGTCATTGGCCTCGCCGCGGCGCTTCGTTGTCAGGGACTTCGACGATTTGCGCGGCACCACGAAAATGAGCTGGGTGATCGTGACTTCCGTCGTGGTCTCCTCGCTGTCACCGTCCTGCTTCTGCAGCGCGGCGATGATTTCCTGCTCGCTGATGTTGATCGTGCGGCGGAAGCGCCCGCGTACGACTTCGGCCCAGGCCATTTCGGCGCCGATGCGGGCCTTGAGCGTGCTGGGCTGAACGCCGGCGCGCGACAGCGCCTTGCCGAGTTGCGACGGCGACATCTTGGTGCGCGACGCGATCTGCGCGAAGGCTTCGTCGACCTGAGCATCGCTGACGCTGGTTCCGGTGCGCTTGGCCTCCTGCGTCTTGATGTGCTCGTCGATGAGTTCCTCGAGCGCCGCCTTCTTCGCCGCTCCGGCCGAGCGGCGCGTCGTCAGCTGCAGGAGCCGGGCTCGCTGCGCGATGTCGTAGCTGGTGATCGCCTCGTCGTTGACCACCACCTCGATGGATGTCTGTGCATGCGCCGGCTGCGCCGCAAGCGGTGCCAGCGCGCAGGCCGCGGCCAGCACAAGGCCGCGAATATGGTCCCAACGCGGAGATGTCATTGTCGGCTCTCCCAAGTCTGCATTCATCGGATCCTTGTTCTGGCAGGATCCGTCTATCGGGTCGCGCGTGCGCGCGTCATTCGGCGATTGGTGTGCTTCGGCGGTTCTGAAACCGCCCGCAGCGTCCCTCACAGTGCGTTGCCCCGCCGGTTTGGCGAAACGATGGCAACGGCCGGAACCACGCGCGGTTTGCGAAAATTCAGTTCTTGACGTCCGTCGTCACTTGCGTATCGCCCAGGGTGCGCAGGCCAACGCGCAGGAACACGGTCTGGTCGGTTGTGTTGCCGTTGTTGCGGCTGCGGTCCTCGGCAAACGCCAGCGACATGGAGAAGCCCTCGTCGTCATAGCCGACGCCGAAGGCATCGCGCACCAGATTGCTGTTCTGCAGGTCATAGCGCAGCGAGCCGAAGACCCGCCAATTGGTCAGAAGCCGCACCGAGCTCGCCGCCTGCAGTTCCTCGCGGTTGTCGGATATGCCGAGGTCCGGCTGCGCACCCAGGAAGCCGTAGGTGAACGAGGTGGTCATCGGCCCGGTGATGCCCGAGGCCTGGATTTCCGCGCGCTGGACGGTGAAGTCGTCCTTGTCGAAACGGGCGCGGGCGCCCAGGCGGAAGCCGGTGTTGGTGTCGAAATACACCCGCGACACATAGTCGGACATGTCGGTCTGCAGGCCCGAGCTCGACGACGTGGAAAGCAGGTCCGTCGTCTTGTAGGAGTTCTCGCCCGCCAGATGGAACGAGCGGCCGACCAGGGCGCTGACGAAGCCGCCGGTGTACATCTGCAGCTTGTACTGCAGGCCGATATTGGCCCGCGTGCCGCCTTCGTTGCGGTCGTAGCCGGAAAACTTGTCGTATTCGAACAGCGTCGTGTCGTCGAACACCAGGCTTTGGGCGTCGTCGTTGGGCAACTCGCCGATGCGCTGCTCGTTCGGCCGCACGATCACCTGGGCGATCGGCTCGAACACCTGGCTGCCGCCCTCGAACGCCGCCAGGATCGGGTAGCGGTACTCCAGCCCGATGGCGGGCATCCCGCGCACCACGACCGCGTCGTCGGTCAGCGTCGTTACGTTGGGGTCGGCGGAGGCGAGGAAATAGAGGTCCGTCTTCGCGTAGGCGAACGGCGTGAACACCTGGCCGATCGGATCGATGATCGTCCGCCGCCATTCCGCCTGCAGGCTGGCGCGGGTGAACGTGCCCTCGACGCCGCGGAAGTGATCGACGACGCCATCTGGACTGAAGGCATCCGTGCGCTCACGCGTCAGCGAGGTGAAATTGGTGTCCAGCGACAGCTCGCCGCCGATGACCGGATTGTCGAAGACATAGGAATAGTCGATGACCGGATGCACGACGGGCTGCTTGGCCTGAAGATCCTGGTCGACCCGCGAAAATGGTCCCACCGGCGCATTGGTGATGTTTGTCGGGTCGTCGTCCTGCAGCACCCGGAAGGAATAGGCCTTGGCGTCGAAGTGGTTTCGATCGCCCATACCGGTCAGATAGATCTTCGAGATGACCTCGTCGCCATCCGCGCCCTGGATGTCATAGTCCTTGACGAAGGCCCGGTCCGTGAAATGCGACAGGTCCCAGCCCCAGTCCCAGCGGTCGTTGATCGCGAACTGGCCCTTGGTGTTGATGAAGCCGCGCAGATCCCGGTCGCCGCTGGTGCCGGCGAATTCCTCGGGGCTTTCCTGCCGGATGCCCGCGCCATACAGCGAGTAGGAGCCAGATTCCAGCCGGTGGCGGAAGTTGGCCTGCAGCAGCGCGCCCTGGCGCGACAGCGGGGTCGGCGTGAAGGTCACGTCGTAGTTCGGCGCCAGCACCCAGTGATAGGGAACCGAGATGCCGACGCCCAGCCGGTTGTCATAGACGGTGGTTGGCGACAGGAAGCCGGACTTCTGCTTCACGGTCGGATCGGGGTGCGACATGAACGGCAGATAGGCCACCGGAACGCCCCAGAATTCGAGCCGGGCGTCCTCGTAGTAGACCGTCTTCTCGCTCTGCTTGTGGATGATCTTCGCCGCCTTGATGCGCCACAGCGGCGGCTTGTCCGGCGGTGTTCTCGGCCTGGTGTAGACCGTGTAGGTGCCGTCCTCGAACACCGTCGTCTCGCCTTCCTCGCGCGTGGCGCTGGCGGCGGTGAAACGGGTGCGCTGGACGGTGTCGACCCGCAGCGAGCGGGCGAAGCCGCTGCGGAAGTCGTCGGACAGCTCCATGGAGTCGGTCCTGATCACGTTGCCGTCCGGTTCCGTCAGGCGCACGTTGCCCTCGGCGAACAGCCGCGAGCGTGCGCGATCGAGCGTCACCCGCTCGGCTTCCAGCGTGTAGTCGGAATAATAGATCTGCACGTTGCCGACGGCCGAGACAATGTCGTTGTCGTAGTCGTACTGCAGCTCCGCCGCTTCGAGCAGCATCTGCTCGTCCGGGTGGGCGCCGCGGGTCAGGGCGCTCTCGATGGAGTCCTGCGCGCGCGCGTCCGCGCTCAAGCCGTTCAGCGCCGCGATGCCGCAGGCGCCGGCGGCCGCGAACAGCGCCAAAAAGGAGATGGAACCACGCAGCGCACGCGCGAAAGCTGTGCGCTTCCGCGGGCTGTCGAGCCTCTTGGGCCGGAGGACGAAGACGGCCGACATCAACCATCCTCCTGGTGCAATAGGATCGTGAAACCCATAAGCGTCGCTACAATTCCCGGTGACCATGCGGCGATGACGGGCGACACGATGCCAGCCCCCCCGAGGTCCTTTGCAAGTTCGGTGAGAACATAAAGCACGAACCCCGCTGATATTCCACCCAGAATCAGTTTTCCCAGGCCTCCGAGGCGAGAAATTCTGAGGGAAACGGCGGCGGCAATCAAAACCATCGCCGTCAGCAGCAGCGGCCGCGCCAGAAGCATCTGGTATTGGAGAGAATACCGATGCGCGGGCAGGCTGGCGCGCTGGGCCAGTTCGATGAAGCGCGGCAGCTCCCAAAACGAGATCGAATCGGGCGCCGCGATGCTCTCGCGCACCTCCAGCGGCCCGAGATATGTGCTGACGATGTAGGACGCGTAGGTCCGTGGCTCGTCTTCCGCCGTGTAGACGGTGACGCCTTCCAAATTCCAGGCGCCATCGTCAAGCCGCGCGCTGTCCGCCTCGATGCGTTCGCGGAAGCTGCCGTCCTTGTTGAAGGTGAAGACCGTGACGCCGAACAGCCGCAGACCCTGGTCCAGCGACTGCTTGGCGCGCAATATGGTTTCCCCGTCCAGCCCGTCCTGACGCAGCCACGCCTCGCTGGTGGTCTGCAGTAGCAGCTTCTGCTCGTTGCCGAACAGGCTGACGCCGAGTGCGTCTGACTTGTCCTTCAGGTACACGGCGGCGGGATTGAACAGCGTGATGCTGGCGATCCCCAAAACGATGGCGACCAGCAGCGCCGGCGCACTGAACTGCCACACCGAGGCGCCGGCGGCGCGGGCGATCACCAGCTCCAGCCGCCGGCTGAGCGCCACGAAGGCGGCGATCGAGCCGAACAGCGCGGCGAACGGCAGGACCTGTTCCAGCAGCATCGGCACCCGCAGCAGCGAGATCAGCGCCACCCGCGCGACGGTGAAGCCCTCGCGGTCGCCGCCGCGCCGGACCAGTTCCAGGAAATCGAACAGGAACAGCAGCGTGGCCGCCATGACGATCAGCCCGAGGATGGCGGTCAGGAAGCGTCCCGACACATAGCGGGTGAGGGTCATGCCGATCATGCCAGACCTGCCGGCGTGCGGCGCCCCAGGCGCGTGAGGAGGGCCTGTGCGGCTTCGACCGCCCGCTCCATGCGCTCGCCCAGCGCCTCCAGCCAGCGCGGCCGGGTGTTGGAGACGCTGAGCCAGCCGGCGAGCGCGATCGTCAGGACCGGCACCAGGTAGATGCCGGCCATATAGGAGGGGTTGCCGACGGCCAGCGTCGTCGAGCCGAACCCGGCTACGCGCATGCCGACGCAGGCGAGGAGTGCCGCCAGCACGCCGGCGCTGCGGCCCTGCCGCGTGGAGCGCGCGCCGCCGATGAAGGCGAACACGATCAGGCCGAAGGCGATGGGGTAGAGCGGCTGGGCGATCCGGTCGTGCAGCTCGATGGCGAACCGCTCGGTATTGGCGGCGTAATAGTCGTCGCCCGCGTCGGGCCAAAGCAGTTGGGCGATGGTGCGCTCGCTCGGCTTGAACACCGGCGCGGAGGTCTGGGGCATCAGGCTGGTCAGATCGAAGGCATAGCTCTGGAAGCGGACGATGGAAATCGAGCCGGAGGCCCCGGTCCGCCGCTGGATCGTGCCGTTGCTCATCACCAGCAGCATCCGGTCGGCGAGCTCCGCCACCTGGCCGCTTTCCGCCAGATAGGTGAAGCTGGTTTCCGGGTCGCGGACGTCGTCCAGCATCAGGCTTTCCAGCGTGCCGTCGCCATCGCGGTTGCGGATGTGGAAGGTCAGACCCTCGTCGATCTCGATGAAGCGGCCCGGGCGGATGATGTTGGCAAGCAGGTCGACCCTGACCTTGGTCAGCTCCTCGCGCAGCACGGCGAGCCCCTTGGGCGACACGTAAAGCGAGCACACCAGCATCAGGATGCTCAGCATTCCCGCCGCGGCCAGCACCGGCTTGAGCACCTTGGTGCGCGGGGCGCCGGTCGCGCCGATGACGATGAGTTCATTGTCGGAGTTGAGCGCGTTGAAGACGATCACCAGCGCGATGATGAAGGCGAAGGGCGCGATGATCAGGCTCAGGAAAGGCAGGGCCAGCATGGTGATGCCGAGAAACTGCACGATCGTCTGCCCTTGGCGGTCACCAGATCGAGTTGGCGCAAGGCCTGCGTCGTCCACACCACGCCGATGAGCGCGCCGAAGGCGAACACGAAGGCGCTGGCGATGCGCTTGAAGATGTAGAGTTCGATCGTCTTCATACGGGGTCGGCAGGTTCCAGGACGTCTGTGGTGCGCGGCGCTCTGTGGCTATGCAATAGGGCTTTGATGCGGCAGTGCGAAACGCTTCTCGAACCGTGAGGCGGTTTGCCGCGCGACGGTGGCGCCCCGGACACACGGTTCCTTCGCCCATTAGCATGGACTTTGGTGAACGCCGGCTCAATAAACGAGGTTAACAATTCTTTTCAGTGCGCGGTTTCCCGCAGTTTGCGCGCCAATAAAAAGGCGTCCCGCCCGCCGCATAGCTGGTTAAGGGCGCGCGGTTGCGCCGGTCGTCCGGTGCGGGCGCGGGGGCCGTTGATGCCGGCGGCCCTAAAATCCGCCACACGGGATCTTTAAGTGCGGGTTGTCGCGCCGCACTATCGGCGTTCCGAATGCTTTTTCGCGATCCGCCCATGGATCGTCACGGCGGCGCTTGCCGTATGGCGCGAGCCGCTGCATTGTCTGCCCACCGTCGCCGCGTATTTCGCGCGACCCCGATTGGCCCGCCGTCTGGGCCGCTCACCAATTGAAGGAACCGGATCCAAACCATGGCACCTCTCCCCAGCATCAGCATTTCCAAGCCGGCCGACCCCAAAAAGGGCGTCGCCGTTGTCTATACCGATGAAAGTCTGGGCCTTGGTCCCGCCGCCGCCGCGATTGACAAGGCCGCGGGCGGCGCGATCACCCGCGCCATCAAGGCGGCGTCGTTTAAGGGCGCGGCCATGGGCACGCTCGATATTGTGGCGCCGGGTGGCGTCGAGCTGGACCGCATCGTCCTCGTCGGCATGGGCAAGATGGCGGAGATGAAGGAATACGACTGGGTTCGCCTGGGCGGTGTCAGCATGGGCCAGCTTGTCGGCGCCAAGGCAACCGCGGCTTCGGTTCATCTTGAGCGCGCCGATGGCGAGGCCGTCGATGCGGACCAGGCGGCTGACGTCGGCATGGGCATGAAGCTGCGCGCCTACAAATTCGACAAGTACAAGACCGCCAAGGACAAGGATGACAAGCCCAAGGCCGCCAGGATCACGATTCACGTGGAGTGCGCGGGCGACGCCAAGAAGGCATGGGGCGAGCGCGAGGGCGTTGCCGACGGCGCGATTCTGGCCCGCGATCTGGTCAACGAGCCGGCCAACGTGCTTGGCACCGAGGAATTCGCCCAGGCCGCGAAGGATCTCGAGAAGGTCGGCGTGAAGGTCGAGATTCTCGATGAAAAGGACATGGCCAAACTGGGCATGCGCTCGCTTCTGGCCGTCGGTCAGGGCTCGGTGCGTCCGTCCAAGATGGCGATCATGCGCTGGAACGGCGGCAAGGCGAAGCAGCAGCCCATCGCGTTTGTCGGCAAGGGCGTGGTGTTCGACACCGGCGGCATCTCCATCAAGCCGGCGGCAAGCATGGAAGACATGAAGGGCGACATGGGCGGCGCGGGCGCCGTCACCGGCCTGATGCACGCGCTGGCCGCGCGCAAGGCGAAAGCGAACGTGGTCGGCGTCATCGGGCTTGTGGAAAACATGCCCGACGCCAACGCCCAGCGCCCGGGCGACATCGTCACCGCCATGTCGGGCAAGACCATCGAGGTGCTCAACACCGACGCGGAAGGCCGCATGGTGCTGGCCGACGCCCTTTGGTACACCCAGGAAACCTTCAAGCCGGCCTTCATGATCAATCTGGCGACGCTCACCGGCGCGATCATCGTGGCGCTGGGCAGCCAGAACGCGGGGCTGTTCTCCAACAACGACGAGCTGTCCGAGCGTCTGATTGCCGCTGGCTTGGCCACCGGCGAGCCGCTGTGGCGCATGCCGCTGTCGAAGGAATACGACAAGCTGATCGAGGCCAAGAACGCCGACATCAAGAACACCGGCGGGCGCAACGCCGGTTCGATCACCGCCGCCCAGTTCCTGCAGCATTTCGTTAATGACGTGCCGTGGGCGCATCTGGACATCGCCGGCACAGCCATGTCCTCGCCGGAGAACGACATCAACAAGTCCTGGGCCTCGGGCTACGGCGTGCGCCTGCTCGACCGTCTGGTGCGCGACCACTACGAAGGCTGACGCAAAACCGCCCGGCGCGCAATGCGTGCCGGGCGGTTTGAATTCCAGGACGAACCGGCTAGATGGCCTCTTCAGCAAATGCGAAGAGCCATCAACCGGGAAAGCGCTGCAGGTCGGATGGGCCGGCGCTCAGGCGTTAGCAGGTCTTGTAGGCCTGCTGGCATGCGCTGGCTTCATCGGTGACGACGACGCCGAGGCTGGCCATGGCGCCGGCGATGCCGGCGACAAGAAACACGAAAAGAACACAACGCGCGATCATTGAGCACTCCTGGAGACACCGGCCTTCGGACGGAAGGGCTGGCGCTCGATCCTTGATGTTCGGGCATCGCGTCCGGCGGACGATGATGCTCCGATGAGCCTGCGTGAAACCACGGATAAGCCGTTCGGGCAGGGCGTGCTGTGACTCCTGTCACCCGTGCGACGATTTCTGGCGGCATGCTGGCTGCTGGGCGGTGTCTATGCGGTTAACGCGCGTTCACCACAACCGATAAAAGCGCAGGCAGGTGTGGATCATATGCATTCCCTGGCGCCTGTTGCGCGAATGCCGCACAAAGCGCTGTCTGGACTGTCATTGGGAGAAACCGTGACGTCATTTATGCGAAAATGCCGCTGACGCGCCCGATGCTCATTGCACTGCGGATGGCGTGGAATCGGGCGGGTCCGTATGCGAAGGTGCAGGCGAATCAAGCGGCTGGAGCCGGTCCGCGCGGCGGGCCGGGGAGGCGCGATGCGCCGCCGGGTGTTCCGTGCGCCTTGTCGGGCTGTTACAGTGCGATTGGGTGCGAACGGCGGCCCAGAGATCATGCGCGGGACAAGGACCACTTGGTGAGCGACGTACTGTTTTATCATCTGCAGCATCAGCCGCTGGAAAAGGTCCTGCCGGGCTTGCTCGAAAAGTGCCTTGAGCGCGAATGGCGAGTCGTCGTGCAGGCGGGCGACGCCGATGCCCTGAAGGCCCTCGATACCCTGCTGTGGTCCTATCGCGCCGACGCCTTCCTGCCGCACGCGCTTGCCGGCGGGGAGGACGATGCGCGCCAGCCGATCCTGTTGAGCGAGGCGCCGGACAATCCCAACGCGGCCGCCGTGCGCTTTCTGGTGCACCGCGCCGAGCCGCCGGATCTGGCCGAATACACCCGCGCGGTGTTTCTTTTCGATGGAAATGATCCGGACGCGCTGGCTCAGGCGCGCGGCCACTGGAAGCTGCAGAAGGCCGCCGGTCACGCGCTCACCTATTGGCAGCAGGGCGACAGCGGCGGCTGGGTCAAGAAGGCGTGACGGTTTCTCCCGACGGACGATGTTTTTACAGGAGGTGATCGTGAGCGACATTCGCGATGAACCAGGATTTTCGGACCGGCGCACGGAGGCGCTGCGGCGTCTTGACGAGCTGACGGGCGCAAAGGGCGGCGATCCCGAGGATCGCCGGTCATGGTTCGAGCAGGTCTACGAGCTGGCGGACGACGATCCCGCCGCGGTGCCCTGGGCGGATCTCAAGCCCAAGGACGTTCTGGTGGCCTGGCTCGCCAGGAACCCCGGCGCGGGCCGCCGGGCGCTCGATGTGGCCTGCGGGCTCGGCGACAACGCCGAGGCGCTGTCGGCCGCCGGCTGGGCGACCACCGCTTTCGATCTCGCCGACGGCGCCATTCAATGGGCCCGGAGGCGGTTTCCCGACACCAAGGTCGATTATCAGGTCGCCGATCTGTTCAACCCGCCTCAGGAGTGGATCGGCGCGTTTGATCTGGTGCACGAGTGCTACACGCTGCAGGCCCTGCACGGCGATCTGCGCGAGCGGGGATTTGCCGCCATCGCCAATCTGGTTGCCCCCGGCGGCACGCTGCTGGTGATCACCCGCTCGGGCGAGGACGGCGTCGGTTATGACGGTCCGCCCTGGCCGCTGACGCCGTCGGAGCTCGACCGGTTTCGGGATCTCGGCTTCGCCCTGCGCTCGCATCGCGCCTACGACGTCCACCGGCCCGACGGCCGGGTGATCGAGCATGTGATGGCGGAGTTCCGCAAGAAATAGTATGCGATCGCAAACGATAGCCGCGATCGCGTCCCTTCAAACGAAACGGTCTCGAATTTGAATCAAAAAACCGTCAAAAATCCCTCGAATTCGCGCGAATTCGAGGGAAAATAGAAAGCCCTGTTTGAACCGGGGGGCAAGGCTCATGCCCCGCGGTCGTCATCCTCGGCCTTGTGCCGAGGATCCATGTTTTCAATGAGTTGCGGGTGGTCGGGACAAGCCCGGCCATGACGCGGACGGGATTTTCACGGCGCGGCGCGATCTCGACGCAATTCGACCGTTTTGACGCTTTTGACGCGTCAAATGCGCTCGAAATCGCCGCTGCGGCCGGCGCCGCGGGCAAATCTCTGGGCGCCTGAAATGCCTTCCTTTTGCAGGATCGAGCGACTGGCCCATTCAATGCTCAGCGCCTCGTTGATCGGCTTGCCCCAGGCGGCGTAGGCCGCCTTGCGGTCGGCGCGCACGCATTCGGGCGGGAAGCGGGCGATCTCCGCGGCCAGCGCCCTTGCGGCGCTCAAGGCATCGCCGTGGGGCACGATTCTCTCAGCCAGTCCAATACGTTGGCACTCGTCTGCCATGATCTTGCGGCCGGTCAGGATCAGGTCCATGGCGCGCCCCATGCCGACCAGGCGCGGCAGCCGCACGGTGCCGCCGTCGATCAACGGAACGCCCCAGCGGCGGCAGAAGACGCCCATATAGGCCGTTTCCTCCATCACCCGCATGTCGGCGAGCAGCGCCAGCTCCATGCCTCCGGCCACAGCGGGTCCGGAAATGGCGGCAAGCAGCGGTTTGTCGAGGGTCAGCCGGGTCGGCCCCATCGGTCCGCGCGGGATGTCGGAGCCGTTGCCACCATGCCAGCCGGCGGGGATATCCAGATCGCCCAGCGGGCGGCGTTCCTGTTCCAGGGAACCCGCGTACTTGAGATCGAATCCGGCGCAGAACGCGCCGCCGGCGCCCGTGAGAACCGCCACGCGGGCGTCATCATCCGCGTTGAACCGCAGAAACGCTTCGCTCAGCGCTTCGGCTGTGTCCGGGTCCACGGCGTTGCGCGCCTCCGGACGGTCGATGGTGATGATCGTGACGGCCCCGTCGCGCTCGACTGCAATGCTCATAGGCTTGTTCCCCCGGTGATCGTTTTTTCAAACGATAGCGGAAATTCGAGTGCGGGGGATAGGGGGCTCTGTCGACGCGAGATTGTCCGGTGGAGCGTGCATCGGTGATGGAGCACGCCGCGCATCCTTCGAGACAGCCGCTGCGCGGCTTCCTCAGGATGAGGCTTTCTTGTTGTGAATCAAGAGATTGCATGCCGCCGGGCCACAACAATCGACCTCATCCTGAGGAGGGCCGATGGCCCGTCTCGAAGGATGGGCCGCTTGCGCGCCATCCCGCACCAACGCCTTGCATGCCCGGGCAGTACGGCTTCAGCGCGGCTATTCGGCCGCCGTGGCCTCTTCGTATTGAGACGTCATGCCGAGCCAGTCTTCCTCGGCCCTGGCCAGGGCCTTCTCGGTGTCGGCCTTGCGCTTGGCGAGTTGCGTCGCCTTCAGCGGATCGCGGGCATAAAGTTCCGGGTCCGCGAGCAGCCTGTCAAAGCGCTTGATGTCGCCCTGCAGCTTCTCCACCTTGCGTTCCGCCGCCTGGATCTGCTTGCGCAATGGCGCCAGCTGGGCGCGCTTTTCCGCCGCCCCCCGGCGCCGGTCCTGGGCCGAACCGCGCTGCTGCTTGTCCATTTCGCCGGCCCGGTCGGCGCCCTTGCCGCCTTGCAGGATCATCTTGCGATACTCTTCCATATCGCCGTCGTAATTGGTTACGGTGCCGTCGGCCACCAGCCACAGCCGGTCGGCCGACGCCTCCACCAGATGCCGGTCATGCGAGATCAGGATCACCGCGCCCTGATAATCGTTGAGCGCGAAGACCAGCGCTTCGCGGCTGTCGATGTCCAGATGGTTGGTCGGCTCGTCGAGGATCAGCAGGTTGGGTCCGTCGAACGTGGCCAAGCCCAGCAAAAGTCTCGCCTTTTCGCCGCCGGAGAGATCCTTGGCGGCGGTTTCCATGCGGTCGGTCGGCAGACCGAAGCGGGCGACGCGGCCGCGCACCTTGCCTTCCGGCTCGCCCGGCATGCGGGCGCGCACGTGCTGCACCGGCGAGTGTTCGGGCACCAGTTCGTCCAGCTGGTGCTGGGCGAAATAGGCGATCTTCATCTTGTTGGCCCGCGCCATATGGCCGGAAATCAGCTCCAGCCGCCCGGCCAGAAGCTTTGCGAAGGTGGACTTGCCGTTGCCGTTGGCGCCGAGCAGCGCGATCCGGTCGTCCGGGTCCAGCCGCAGGTTCAGGTTCTTGAGCACCGGCTTGCCATCATAGCCGACGCTTGCGCCCTCGAGCGCGATCAGCGGCGGGGCGGGGACCACCTTGGGCTCCGGGAAGGAGATCGGCTGGCGCATGTCGTTGGCCGCCGCCTGGATCGGCTCCATGCGCTCGAGCATCTTCAGCCGCGACTGCGCCTGGCGCGCCTTGGACGCCTTGGCGCGGAAGCGATTGACGAACGCTTCCATATGCTTGCGCTGGGTTTCCTGCTTCTCGCGATGCTTTTCCTGCACCGCCATGTTCTCGCGACGCTGGCGCTCGAAATTGTCGTAGCCGCCGCGATAGGACGTCAGCTTGAGCTGGTCCAGATGCACGATGGTGTCCACCGCCTTGTTGAGCAGGTCGCGGTCATGCGAGATCAGCAGCACGGTGTAGGGATAGCGCGCGATGTAGGTTTCCAGCCACAGCGTGCCTTCCAGATCGAGATAGTTGGTCGGCTCATCCAGCAGCAGCAGGTCGGGCTCGGAGAACAGCACGGCGGCGAGCGCCACGCGCATCCGCCAGCCGCCGGAAAACGCAGAGCAGGGTTGCTGCTGGGCGGCGGCCGAAAAGCCGAGCCCGTGAAGGATCGAGCCGGCGCGCGCTTCCGCCGTGTGCGAGTCGATGTCGGCCAGCCGCATGTGGATCTCGCCGATGCGGTGCGGGTCGGTCGCGGTCTCCGCTTCCGCCAGCAGCGCCGAGCGCTCGGTGTCGGCGGCCAGCACCACGTCGATCAGGGAGATGTCCGATCCGGGCGCTTCCTGGGCCACCTGGCCGACGCGCGCGTTGCGGCGCACCGTGAGCGAGCCGGATTCCGGCGACAGATCGCCGGTGATCAGGCCGAAAAGCGTTGATTTGCCCGTGCCATTGCGACCGACCAAGCCGACCTTCGCGCCCTCGGGCACGACGACGGAGGCCTGGTCAAGCAGGGTACGGCCGGCAATCCGGTATGTGAGTTCGTTGACATGCAGCATGGCGCCTTTTGGCGCGGACCGTGTCCCGTTGCAAGAGCAATCACGCGTGCAGTGCGAAGAACGTGACTTTGCGACCCGTTTTGGCCGTATTCGCGCGTATCCGAGGTTGCCGCTGCGGCATGTCGCTTCGTATAATTACACAGGGCCGGGGGGCCTCTTGCTTTGGAGCGTCGTCATGTGTGTTCCGGGTTGCCAGGAAGCGGTTGTCGCGCGGTTGTCGCGCCGCGGATTTTTCAAGGGCGCGGGTGCGGCTGCCGCAACCGCCGCCACGTTCCAGGCCTTTGCGCCGCCGGCGCGCGCGGCCCCCGCCAGTTTCAGCCGTGCCGTCGACCTGACGCACCGGCTGGTGGAGAATTTTCCCACCTATTTCGGCGGCAACCAGATCGAATTCGAAAAGATGTTTTCTTTTGAGGAGGACGGGTTCAACGTCAACCGCTGGCATCTGGTCGAGCACACCGGCACCCACATGGACGCGCCGCTGCATTTCTCCAAGGACGGGGCGTCGGCGGCCGACGTGCCGGTCGACCAGCTCGTGCTGCCGCTCGCCGTTATCGACGTGAAGGCACAGGCCGCCGCAGACCCGGACTATCAGGTAAGTGCGCAGGATCTTTTGGACTGGGAGACAGCCAACGGTCCATTGCCGCAGGGCGGCTGCGTGGCGATGAACTCCGGCTGGGATCAATTCGCTGGAAACGAAAAGTTCCGCAACGCCGATGCCGACGGCAAGATGCATTTCCCCGGCTTTGCTCTGGAAGCAACCGAATTGCTGATGGAACGCGGCGTCACCGGCATGGCGGTGGACACGCTGTCGCTCGACTATGGATTGTCGACCGATTTCGTCACCCACTACGCCTGGCTGCCGTCCGGGCGCTGGGGCATGGAAGCGGTCGCCAACCTTGATCAGGTGCCGGCGACGGGCGCGACACTGGTGGTCGGCGCCCCAAAAATCGCCGGCGCCAGCGGCGGCCCCAGCCGGCTGATCGCGCTGGTTTAGGTATTGCGTTGGACATGAATGGATGGCTGAGGGCAGCACGGAAATCGCGTCCGTCGTGCCGGGCTTGACCCGGCTTCCATGCCGATAAGGGTCGGCGCGGACACGTGGCTCAGTCCTCGTGTGCAATCACCCTGGCCTCGCCGCATGGAGACATCACGGTATGGATCCCGTGTCAGCGGAGCAGCACCGCGCGCTGCACCGCGCACGGGATGACGACGTGGTTTTTTGTGGCCGGCGGATGACATCGGATGTGAGGTGCCGCGATCTCACCCCATCCCCACGCCCCTCTCGCGCTGATACCGGATCAAGTCCAGCGACGGCGGGTCGACACTGAGTTGGCTGAGCATTCCGTGCGCCTGGCCGCGGTGATGGGTTTGGTGGTTGAACAGATGCGCCAGCGCGGGCGCCAGCGGCTGGGTCACGGGCTCGGGGCTGGTGACCGGCGTGTAGGTGAAGGTGTGGCGCAGATCCGCCTCCGAGAGGCCGTTGGTGTAGGCGATGATCCGCGCGTCCTCGGCCTCGCGGGCGGCGCGCAGGGCCGTCAATGTGTCGTGCAGGACGGTGTCGAGCTGCGCCGGAAGAGGGCCGTCTCCGGTGAAGCGGTGCATCCATATGTGGTCGCCGACCAAGATATGGTTCAGCGTGCCATGCAGCGAGCCGAAGAAGGCGCCGCGATCCTCAAAATACTGTGCTTCGGACAATGTCTCCACGGCTGCATAAAGCCGGGTGTTGGCCCAGGCGTTGTAGCCAGCCATCATCGTGACAAAAGCTTTCATGTTTTCTCCCGCGAAAAGCTCAAGTAGGGTCGCTCAAAATCATACGTCAGCACGCCTGACATGCGCGCGGAAATTCACAAAAGGACGCCAGATGCCCGTTGTACTTTACGACTTGTGCGGGGCCGACGAGGCCCGGCGGTTCAGCCCTTATTGCTGGCGCGTGAAAATGGCCCTGGCGCACAAGCATCTCGGCGTCGAGGAGCGGGCGACCCCGTTCACGAAGATCCGCGAGATGGTCGGCGGCGTGTCCTCGACCGTGCCGGTGATCTCGGACGAGGACCGCACGATCAGCGACAGCTGGGATATCGCGGTCTATCTGGAGGAAACCTATCCCGACCGGCCGTCGCTGTTCGGCGGCGAGGGTGGCCGGGCGGCCGCGAAATTCGTCGAGAGCTGGGTCAACACCACGGTGCACTTCGCGCTCGGCAATCTGGTGATGAAGGACATTCACGATATTCTGGGGCCGGACGACCAGGCGTATTTCCGCGAGAGCCGCGAAAAACGCTTCGGCACCACACTGGAATCCCTGCACGAGGGCCGCGAGGCGCGGCTGGACACCTTCCGCAAGGCGCTGCAGCCGGTGCGCCAGATGTTGAAGAACCAGCCGTGGTTCGGTGGCGACGCGCCGCTGTTCGCCGACTACATCCTCTTTGGCACGCTGCAGTGGCCGCGCGTGGTGAGTTCCTTCCGGTTGCTCGAAGACGACGATCCGGTGACGGAATGGTTCGGCCGTTGCCTTGAGCTGCACAATCATCTGGGGCACAAGACGCCGGCGGCGGCTTGAACAAGGCGATCCCGGGCTGCGGTTGGCTGTTCTGAGCATTTCGCTTATCAATGCATTCGATCCAATTCAGAGTGGTGCCCATCAAGAGATGGGTATCTGGATCTGAATTTCATTTTCGTATTGTAGTAAAGGTTAAATAAATGGCGTCGAAAATTCGTAGTGTGAAGATTGTTGTTCTGGCGACGTTTCTTCTGGCTGGCTGCAAATCGGAGCCATACGACATCAAGAGCTCGGACTACGTCGCCTTGAACGAGGCGCAGATGTCCGTTTATCAAGAGGCGGTAAAAACAAAGCTCAAGGCTCCCGATAGCGCGGTATTTGCGGTGCCGAGAGCTGTCGTCCACCCGAAAAATGGATATCTGATTTCGTGTGGTCACGTCACGGCGAGCAATATCGCTGGAGATAAGAGCGGCGAATTGCTCTACTACGTGTCTTTCGCAAAGGACCCCGATCCCTGGGGCCCGAACCCGCAGGTCAAGACGGTCGACAATCACGTTGTCGCCGGCATCGACTGTCCGCGCCTTGGATTGATCTCGCCAAAGTCCTGATCCGGGCGCGCGGGATTGTCGTCCTGCCCCTTGCGAGAAATTGGCCGTGCGCGTATACCGGCCCGGAATTTCATCGGCGCTCGATATCGGGCGCCGATTTTCATCACAACCGCCCCATTCGCAGAACGCCCACTGCGCAGAACGAAAGACCAGAACCATGGCCATCGAACGCACCTTCTCGATGATCAAGCCGGACGCCACCAAGCGCAACATCACCGGCAAGATCATCGACCGTCTGGAATCCGCAGGCCTCTCCGTCGTCGCGCAGAAGCGCGTGTGGATGTCGCTGCGCGAGGCCGAAGGCTTCTACGCCGAGCACAAGGCGCGCCCGTTCTTCGGCGAGCTGACCGAATTCATGTCCTCGGGCCCGACCATCGTTCAGGTTCTCGAAGGCGAGAACGCCGTTGCCAAGAACCGCGAGATCATGGGCGCCACCAACCCGGCCGACGCCGATGAGGGCACCATCCGCAAGGATTTCGCCCTGTCGATCGGCGAGAACTCGGTGCACGGCTCCGACGCCGTTGAAACCGCGGCCCGCGAGATCGGCTACTGGTTCTCCGAGACCGAGATCGTCGGCTGACCCCAGCCGCTTTCGATGGATGTGAAAAAGCCGGCCGTCGCGCCGGCTTTCTCATGCGCTGATTTCGGCCGAAGCTCGACCCGCGGCGGCATGGCGGTCGGCGTTCGCGCGCATCAACCGTTTCACCGCCTCGCGATCGACCTGGCAACGATGGCCGTTCGCGTCGAAAGGTGCCTTGAAGGTGAAGGCATGGACGCTCGGCCCGTGGTCATGCAGGTGCTCGTGGCGGATGACCGCTTCGGCCCACTCCGGCGTGTGATCGCCCGCCACCCACCACAGCACCAGCGGCGGCCAGGCCGGTTTGTCGAACCAGTCGCGGCCATGGCGCATCGCCTCGGCGTGAATGCCGGCATAGGCGAAGGCCATCGGTGAGGCGAGGTCGCGCCACAGCGACAGGGTGGACGGCGCCCAGCCGTCGCCGCGCTCGACATGAAAGCGCGGATAGACCTGCTCGCCCCAGACGTCCGGACCCGGCTCATCGGCGTAGCCGGACCGCGCCATGAATCCGTCCGCGGCCTCAGCGGCGGCCAGGTTCGCGTCGTTGCGCGCGTGGAAACCGTCATTTGCCGGATCGTCGGCGGGCAGGCGGAACTGGCCGAAGGTGTAGAGGGCAATGCGTGGCTGCATGAGGATCCATAAGCTGCGTGAGGATCGCGTCGTGGCGGATGGCGCGCCATTCGACCGTATTCCGGCGCGAATCGCAAGACGTGCGCGAGAATCGTTGCCTCCCCGGCGAGAACTCGGTGCACGGCTCCGACGCCGTTGAAACCGCGGCCCGCGAGATCGGCTACTGGTTCTCCGAGACCGAGATCGTCGGCTGACCCCAGCCGCTCTCGATGGATGTGAGAAAGCCGGCCGTCGCGCCGGCTTTTTTGTGCCCGGCCGCGCGCGGAAACATGGACGCATTGTCATTTGATTTCGGAGCAAGGGACTGGCACCAAGGAGACAGGGGATGACGGACAGCCCGTCTGGAGGGACCCATGTTTCGGAAAATCTGCGCGACCGCATCGATTGTCCTTTTGAGCGGCGGCGCCTGGGCGCATGACGACGACGCCTCACTCGGTGGCGAGCATCCCGTTCATCCGCCAAGCGCGCTCGAGTTGCTGGGCCAGGCGCTGGTCCCCGATGCCGAGGCCGCGGCGACAATCACGGTGCGCGGCAACACGCGGGTGATTTCCGCGAATGGGCTGCCCGATCACAAGACAGGCCGCTTTCCCAACCGCAACAATCCCAACAGCATCCGGCGGCAGAACTATCAGTTCACGGTGCCGGCCAGGCCGCGCAAGAGCGGGCGCACGACGCAGCTCGTGCGGCAGCCCTTCGGCGTGGCGCTGAACGGCGTGCTGTTCGATCCCGGCACGGCGGAATTCTGGAACAACGATCCAAGATCGGGCTGGAATTACGAGGCGATCGGCGGGCCGCTCAATCTGGGGCTGGACCGCAACAACGCCCATGTGCAGCCCAACGGCGCCTATCACTACCACGGCATCCCGGTCGGCCTGCTGGCGCATTATTCCTCCGCCTCCGCGCCCGTTCTGGTCGGCTATGCGGCGGACGGATTTCCGATCTACGGCCCCTACGGCTACGCCAATCCGGACAGGCCCAGCGGCAAGCTGGTCAAGCTGCGCTCCAGTTACCGGTTGAAGGGGGCACCCGCCGCGGCGGGCCGGGGGGACGACCCGACGGCTCGTTTACGCAGGATTTTGCCTATGCCAAGGGCAGCGGCGATCTCGATGACTGCAACGGCCGTACCGGCGTCACGCCGGAATATCCCCAGGGTACCTATCACTATGTGATCACCAGCAGCTTTCCGTTCGTCCCGCGCTGCTTCAAGGGAACGCCGGACGCCTCCTTCCAGCGCCGCGCGGAAGGGCCTGGCCGCAGGGGACTCGCTGGCAGGGGACCTGATGGCCGGCCAGGCGGCCCGGGCGGGCGCTCCGGCTTCGACGGCCCGCCGAACGGCTTTCCGCCTCCTCCCAACGGTTTTCCGCCGCCCCCGCGTCCCTGACGCTTTGGAGCGCCGCGGACGCCGGATCTCCGGTGTCCGCTTGACACGGGATGCCGGCCCACGGATTCTCCGTCTCCTGTAAGGAGATCGCCGCCTCATGAACAAGCCCGTCTATCCGCTCACCCGCGCGTCGGCCTGTCCGCACGACTGTCCGTCGACCTGCGCGCTCGAAGTCGACGTGCTGGGGCCGTCCACCATCGGCCGGGTCCGGGGCGCCGCCGACAACGCCTATACCGACGGGGTGATCTGCGCCAAGGTCGCGCGCTATGCGGACCGCACCCATCACCCTGACAGGCTGACGCGGCCGCTGCGCCGCGTGGGCGAGGGGCGGTTCGAGCCGATGTCCTGGGATGATGCGCTGGACCTGGTGGCCGAGAAATTCCTGAAAGCGGAACAGGCCCTGGGATCGGAGACGGTGTGGCCCTATCACTATGCCGGCACCATGGGGCTGGTGCAGCGCGACAGCATTCATCGCCTGCGCCATACCAAGCGTTACAGCGGCCAGTTCGACACCATCTGCACCAACAATGCCTGGACGGGCTATATCGCCGGCACGGGCCTGCTCGCGGGCCCGGATCCGCGCGAAATGGCGCTGGCGGACTGCGTGGTGATTTGGGGGACGAACGCGGTCTCCACCCAGATCAACGTGATGACCCACGCGGTGAAGGCGCGCAAATCCCGCGGCGCGAAGATCGTGGTCATCGACGTCTACAACACCGGCACCATGAAACAGGCGGACATGGGGCTGGTGCTCAAGCCGGGCACCGACGCGGCGCTGGCCTGCGCCGCGATGCATGTGCTGTTTCGCGATGGGCTGGCCGACTGGGACTATTTGCGCCGCTACACTGATTGCCCGGATGATCTGGCGGAGCACGTCAAAAGCCGCACGCCGGAATGGGCGGCCGCGATCACCGGGCTTTCGGTCGCCGAGATCGAGGCCTTCGCGCATCTGGTGGGCAATACCAAACGCAGCTATTTCCGCCTGGGCTATGGGTTCACGCGTTCGCGCAACGGCACCGTGTCGATGCACGCGGCGGCGTCGATCGCCTGCGTCACCGGCTGCTGGCAATACGAGGGCGGCGGCGCGTTCCACAACAACGGCGCAATCTACAAGCTCGACAAGCGGATGATCGAGGCGCCCGAGCGGCGCGATCCGTCCGTGCGCCTGCTCGATCAGTCGCGCATCGGCGCGATCCTGTGCAGCGAGCCGGAGGCGCTGGAGGGCGGGCCGCCGGTGACCGCCATGCTGGTGCAGAACACCAATCCGGTGTCGGTGGCGCCCGAGCAGGAAAAGGTGAAGCGGGGCTTTGCGCGTGACGATCTGTTCGTTTGCGTGCATGAGCAGTTCATGACCGAGACCGCCGCCATGGCTGACGTCGTGCTGCCGGCGACGAGCTTTGTCGAACATGACGACATCTACAAGGGCGGCGGCCACCAGTATCTGCAACTCGGGCCGAAGCTGATCGACGGCCCCGGCGAGGCGCGGGAAAACCTTTTCGTTCTCAATGAACTGATGACGCGGTTGGGTGTCGAGCATCCAGGCAACGCATTGAGCGCGCGCGAGCACATCGACTGGATGTTGAAGGCGTCGGGCTATGGGGATTGGGACACGCTGGAACGCGACCGCTGGCTCGATCTGCAGCCGGAATTCCGGCAGGCGCATTATCTCGACGGTTTCGGCCATGCGGACAAGAAGTTCCATTTCCGGCCGGACTGGACGAAGACGCCCGCGCCCAACGACGGCGCCAAGGGACCGTGGAGCGATATGCCCGAATTGCCGGACTTCTGGCCGGTGATCGAGGACAGCGACGCGACGCATCCCTTCCGGCTGGTGACCGCGCCCGCGCGCTCCTTCCTCAATTCCACGTTCAACGAAACGGAAGGCTCAAGGAAGAAGGAAGGCCGGCCGGAGGTGCTGCTGCATCCCGATGAAGCCGCGCGCATCGGCGTGGGCGAGGGGGACGCCATACGGATGGGCAACGAACGCGGCGCGGTGCGGTTGCATGCCCGTATTTTTGACGGTGTTCTGCCCGGTGTGGTGGTCTCGGAAGGCATCTGGCCGAATTCGGCCTTTGTCGACGGGCGGGGAATCAATACGCTGACAGGCGCCGATCCGACCGCGCCCTATGGCGGCGCCGCGTTTCACGACAGTCACGTGTGGATCCGGCTTGATTGACAAGGCCCCCGGCCGCAGTGGCGCAGACCATGAACCGCCCCGGCCACTTGCGAAGCAACAAGGAAGACGCATGCCTGCAAGAATAACAGCCGCATTCCTCCGTCCGGGTCTTTTGGCCATTCCGGCAATCGCCACGCTGGCCCTGAGCCTCCAGATCGCGCCGCCGGCCTTTGCCAAGGGCCGCGATACCGCGCGCGTCATGATGCTGGATCGCTGCGTGAACGACGAATACCGCCGCCAGCGCAATTCCGATGGCGTGGTCAAGCGCTGCCAGTGCGCGTCCAAGAAGGCTCTGGAGGCGTTGAGCCCGAGCGACATCGCAAACGTCAGCTTCGGCTCGTCGCTGCCGCGCGGCATGCGCCGCGAACTCGCCGCGGCATTGCAAATGTGCAAGTAACAGGCGTTTGGCGGATCAGCCGGCGGGCCAGATGAGCGTCCCCGCCGTCACCGCCGCCTGCGCTTCAAGCGTCACGCGCTGGCCATTGAGGCGCGCGCGGCCCGAGGCCACCCAGCCGAGCGCCATCGGGTAGATCGCATGCTCGACGGCCAGAACGCGGGCGGCGAGGGCGTCTTCGGTGTCGGCATCGAGAACCGGCACCGCGCCCTGCACGATGATGGCGCCGGCATCCATTTCACTTGAAACGAAATGAACCGTGGCGCCGTGGATCTTGACGCCGGCCTCAAGCGCCCGCGCATGGGTATCCAGACCCTTGAAGGACGGCAGCAGCGCCGGGTGGACGTTGATCATGCGCCCTGACCACGCCTCGACGAAGCCCGGCGTCAGCAGCCGCAGGAAGCCGGCGAGACACACAAGCTCCACGTCATGCTCGACGAGCACCGCGTTCATGGCGGCGTCAAAGGCGGCGCGGTCCCTGCCGTACGCCGTGTGGTCGATGGATACGGTCGGGATGCCGGCCGTTTTGGCGTGCGCCAGTCCCGCCGCATCGGGACGGTTGGAGGCGACAAGAACGATGTCGGCCGGGAAGGCCGGGTCGCGCGCGGCGTCCAGCAGCGCCACCATGTTCGAGCCGCGGCCCGAAATCAGAATGGCGACGCGCTTCTTGCCGCGCGCGCTCACGCGTTGAAACCCGTCGTGCCCGTGAAGACCACGGGCTCATCGGCGCGCTCGACCATCTCGCCGAGGCGGACGACCGTCTCGCCTTCAGCCGTGAGCAGCCGGGTGACTTCATCGGCCGCGTCGGCCGCGACGACAACGACCATGCCGATGCCGCAGTTGAAGGTGCGCAGCATTTCAGGTTCGGCCACATTGCCTGTCGACGCCAGCCAGTTGAACACGGGAACCTTCGGCAGCGCGCCGAGATCGATGCGTGCCGTTGCCGTTTTCGGCAATACGCGGGGCAGGTTTTCCGGCAGGCCGCCGCCGGTGATATGCGCCAGCGCCTTGATGCCAACGGTCTTGTTCAGGGTGGCCAGCAGCGGCTTGACGTAGATCCGGGTGGGCTCCAGCAGCGCGCGGCCCAGCGTCTTGCTCTCGTCGAAGGGGGCGGGTGCGTCCCAGCCAAGGCCGGAGGCTTCGACAATATGGCGCACCAGCGAGAAGCCGTTGGAATGCACGCCGTTGGAGGCCAGACCCAGAATGACGTCGCCCGGGCCGATATCGGGGCGCGGCAGCAGCGCGCCGCGCTCCACGGCGCCGACGGAGAATCCGGCGAGATCATAGTCGCCATCGGCATACATGCCGGGCATCTCCGCCGTCTCGCCACCGATCAGCGCCGAGCCGGAGATCGTGCAGCCCTTGGCGATGCCCTGGACGATGCTCGCCGCCGCCTCGACGTCGAGCCGGCCGCAGGCGAAGTAATCCAGGAAAAACAGCGGCTCGGCACCCTGTACTATGAGATCGTTGACGCACATGGCGACAAGATCGATGCCGACGGTGTCGTGAATGCCGGTCTCGATCGCGATCTTCAGCTTGGTGCCGACGCCATCGTTGGCCGCGACCAGGATCGGATCGACAAAGCCCGCGGCCTTCAGGTCGAACAATCCGCCGAAGCCACCGATGTCGCTGTCCGCACCCGGCCGCGCCGTCGCCTTCACAAAGGGGGCTATTTTCTTGACGAGGGCGTTGCCGGCGTCGATGTCGACGCCTGATTGCGCATAGGTCAGGCCGCCGTCGGCGCCCGCGCTTTTGTCGCTCATGGATGCGAGTTCCCGGTTACGATTCGGCGCATCCAACCGATTGCCCGCTCCAGAGTCAAACGGGATTAGCGCCGCACCCCAATGATGGTTAGCTTCTCACGCTGGATCGAATCACGCGCGGGCCGCATCTGGCGGCTCTCGCGCATGTTTTGCGGCATGTCCTGGCGCCGGGGTGACGGCAAATGACGGTTCCCAATCTGATCTCTCTGTTCCGGCTCTTTTTGGTGCCGCTGATCGTCTGGCTGATCATCGAACACAATCTGCTGTGGGCCTTCTGGGTGTTCGTGATCGCCGGCGCATCGGACGCGGTCGACGGGCTGATCGCGCGGCATCTGGGCGGGGCGTCGGAACTCGGCGCCTATCTCGATCCGCTCGCCGACAAGGCGTTGCTGGTGACCATCTATGTCTGTCTGGCGATTGTCGGAGAATTGCCCGCCTGGCTGGTGATTGCGGTGGTCAGCCGCGATATCCTGATCGTCGGCGCGGTGATTTTGTCGTGGACATTGGCCCGTCCCGTCACAATCCGGCCGCTTATGGTCTCGAAAGCCAACACGGTCGCGCAGATCGTGCTGGCGAGCATGGTGTTGGGCTCGCATGCCTTCGCGGTGCCGCTCGGAGCGACGAAGGTGTTGATGGTCGGATTGACCGGGCTGTTGACGGTGATCTCCACCGGGGCCTATCTCATGGAGTGGATTCGCCACATGGCGGCGGAACCGCACCGGTGACCGGGCGCGGGCCGCGGCTTGACGTGCAATGAAACCGGCGGATGGCGCAGGCAAGGGCCCGTCTTCGCCGGCAACAGGGATGCCGGAACCGATGAGTCTCAAAAAGCACATCTTCTTCTGGCTTCTCGCATTCGCGGCTTTCGTCGGCTTTCTCCTGGTGTTCCGCGCGATCCTTTTGCCGTTCGTCGCGGGTATGGCGCTGGCCTATCTGCTCGATCCGGTCGCGGACAGGCTGGAGGCATATGGCTTCAGCCGGCTGCTGGCCACGCTGACCATCCTGTTCGTCTTCGTGCTGTTGTTCGTGACCTTCCTCGTCATGCTGGTGCCGGTGCTGGGCCATCAGTTGTCGGGACTGATTACCGACATGCCTGGCTACGTGCAGCGGTTACAGGAAGTTCTGTTCGACCAGTTGGGTGACAGGCTGGGCCGGCTTACCGGCATGACGACGCAGGATCTGAAGTCATCACTGGGCAATCTGATGGGGCAGGGCGCCGGCTGGCTCGGCGACATCCTGAAGTCGCTGTGGAGCGGCGGACAGGCGCTGATTTCGCTTGTCTCGCTGATCGTGGTGACCCCGGTCGTCGCCTTCTACCTGATCCATGACTGGAACGGCATCGTGGACAAGATCGACGGCTGGTTGCCGCGCGACCACCGCGACGAGATCCTGCGGCTGGCAGGGCAGATGAACGCGGCCGTGTCGGGGTTCGTGCGCGGACAGATCAGCGTCTGCCTGCTGCTCGGCGCGTTCTATGCAATCGGGCTGGTGCTGGTCGGGTTGAACTTCGGCCTGCTGATCGGCATCGGGGCGGGGCTCGTCAGCTTCATTCCGTTCGTCGGCGCGACGCTGGGACTGGTGGTGTCGCTGGTCGTCGCCTTCGTGCAGTTCTGGCCCGATTGGACCATGGTGGCGATCGTGCTTGGGATCTTCATGGTTGGCCAGTTTCTGGAGGGTAACATCCTTCAGCCGAAGCTGGTGGGAACACGGGTCGGACTGCATCCGGTGTGGTTGATGTTCGCGCTTTTCGCCTTCGGCTACCTTTTCGGCTTCGTGGGCATGCTGATCGCCGTGCCCGCGTCGGCCGCGATCGCGGTGCTTGCCCGGTACGCCCTGGAGCGGTATCTGAACAGCGCGCTGTATCACGGTACGGCGCATGCCCGTTCCGGAACAGAGAGCGCCGAGCAATGAGCGCGAACGGTGATCCGGCCCAACTTCCCTTCGAGCTGCCGCATGAAGCGGCGCTCGGGCGCGATGATTTTCTGGTCGGGGATTCCAACCGCGCGGCGTTCGAGCTCGTCGTCAGTTGGCCGAACTGGCCGTCCGCCTATGCGCTGATCGCCGGTCCCGTGGGCGCGGGGAAAAGCCACCTGGTCTCGATCTGGCGGGAGTGTTCGCAGGCCAGCGTCGTCGCCGCCAGCGATCTCGGGCGCATCGACATCGCCGCGCTCGCACGCAGCGGCCCCGTGGCGCTTGAAGACGCCCATCAGAACGGTCTGAACCAGACGGCCCTGTTCCACCTGATGAACGCCACCCGCGAGGCGGGGCATTCGATGCTGCTGACCAGCCGCACCTGGCCGGCGTCCTGGAATCTCGATCTGCCGGATCTGGCCTCGAGGCTGCGGCTGGCGACGCCGGTGGAGGTGCGTGAGCCGGATGACGACTTGTTGCGCCGGGTGCTGGTCAAGCTGTTTGCCGATCGTCAGTTGCCGGTGGAGGCGACGGTGATCGACTTCCTGGTGGTGCGCATGGAGCGCTCGCTGGAAGCCGCCAACAGGATTGTCGCCGATCTCGACCGGGCGGCGCTTGCCGCGCGGAAGAAGATCAACCGCAAGATCGCGGCAGAGGTCTTGAGCGCGCTCGAATAGCGTGCGCGAACCAAGAAATCCGCTGGGATAACCGCGCGGCGATGAAAAGAATGTCATAATTCCGTTCTATGTATGACAATTCCACCTTTGGAGATGATGCATGGAAGACGCGACGGCCCCCGCGAACAAGACCAGTGCTCCGGCACGCGCAGAGACACGGACTGCCGCAAAGGTCCCCGAAGCCCCCGTGGACCTGCGCCAAAGCCCGGAGCGCTTTATCAATCGCGAAGTGTCGTGGCTGCAGTTCAACCATCGCGTCCTCGATGAATCGTCCAATGAACAGCACCCGCTGCTTGAGCGGCTGCGGTTCCTGTCGATTTCCGCGAACAATCTCGATGAGTTCTTCATGGTCCGCTTTGCCGGCCTGAAGGCGCAGGACCGCGCGGGCGTGCGCACCGTCAGCGACGACGGCCGCACTCCGAGCGAGCAACTTGTCAAGATCGGCGCCGCGGTGAAGACGCTGCAAAGCGAGCAGCAGGGCAGTTGGCGGTCCCTCAAGGGCAATCTGGCGTCCGAGGGCATTGTGCTGGTGGAGGCGGATGGGCTCTCCGCCAAAGACAAGGCGTGGCTCGAGACCTATTTCCTCGCCCAAATCTTTCCGGTGCTGACGCCGCTTGCGATCGATCCCGCGCATCCTTTCCCGTTCATTCCCAATCTCGGCTTCTCGCTGATCCTCGATCTGCAGAAGAAGTCGGGCCGCGCCAACATGACGGCGCTGTTGCGCATTCCCGGTCAGTTGCAGCGTTTCGTGGCGCTTCCCAACGCGGACAACCGGCGCACGCGATCGCACCGCTTCATCACCATCGAGAATACGCTCGGGTTGTTCATCACGCGGCTGTTTCCCGGCTACGAGATTCGCGGGCAGGGCGCCTTCCGGGTGATCCGCGATTCCGATCTGGAAATCTCGGAAGAGGCGGAGGATCTGGTGCGGCTGTTCGAAAGCGCGCTCAAGCAGCGTCGCCGCGGATCCGCGATCCGGCTTGAAATCGAAGCGGCCACTCCGGAGCCGCTGCGCGACTTCGTGGCGAGCGCGCTGGGCGTCGAGGAAAGCGACGTGTTCCTCACGGAGGGGCTTCTGGCGCTGAACGATCTGTCAGAGCTGGTGAAGGTCGAGCGGGATGATCTGAAGTTCCCGCCCTATACGGCGCGGTTTCCCGAGCGGGTGCGTGAGCATGGCGGCGACTGCTTCGCCGCCATCCGCGAGAAGGATTTTCTCGTTCACCATCCTTACGAATCCTTTGACGTGGTGGTTCAGTTCCTGCGCCAGGCCGCGCAGGATCCCGATGTCGTCGCGATCAAGCAGACGCTGTACCGCACGTCGAGCGACTCGCCCATCGTCAAGGCGCTTTCCGAAGCGGCCGAGTCGGGCAAGTCGGTGACGGCGCTCATTGAGTTGAAGGCCCGCTTTGACGAAGAGGCGAACATCCGGCTCGCGCGCGATCTGGAGCGCGCCGGCGTGCAGGTCGTCTATGGGTTCATCGAGTTCAAGACGCACGCAAAGCTGTCGATGGTGGTGAAGCGCGAACAGGGCAAGCTGACCAGCTACTGCCACATCGGCACCGGCAATTATCACCCGATCACCGCGCGGATTTACACCGATCTTTCGTTCTTCACCGCCGATCCGGTGATTGCCCAGGATGTGGCGAAGATCTTCAACTACATCACCGGATACGCGGAACCGGTGGCGCTGCAGAAGGTGGCGATTTCGCCGATCAGTCTGCGCGCGAGGGTTCTCGATCTGACAAAGGCCGAAATCGAGCATGCGCGCGCCGGGCGTCCGGCCCAGATCTGGATGAAGATGAACGCGCTCGTCGATGGCACGATCATCGACGCGCTTTACGACGCGAGCTGCGCGGGCGTGCAGATCGATCTGGTGATACGCGGCATCTGCTGCCTGCGGCCCGGCATTCCGGGTCTGTCGGAGAATATCCGGGTGAAATCGATCGTCGGCCGCTTTCTCGAACACAGCCGCATCTTCTGCTTCGGCAATGGCTCGGGGCTGCCGTCGGCGGACGCCAAAATTTACATCAGCTCGGCCGATATGATGCCGCGCAACCTGGACCGGCGGGTGGAAGCCGCCACGCCGATTGAAAATCCCACGGTTCACGAGCAGATTCTCGAACAGATCATGGTTGCCAACATGAAAGACAACCAGCACAGCTGGCGCGTCTTGCCCGACGGAGGCCATGAGCGCATAGTGCCGCAAAATGGCGAAGAACCATTCAACGCACACCAATACTTCATGACCTACCCATCACTGTCGGGCCGTGGCAAAGCACTCAGAAATCATTCCCCAAAGCTTTTTGGCGGACGCACAAAGAAGCACACTTGATAGCATGATGGTCTCCGACGACGCTGCTCCGGGTCGACTGCCCGGCGAGGGCGCGGTCGCCGTCATTGATATCGGGTCCAACTCCATCCGGCTTGTCGTCTATGAACGCCTGTCTCGGGCACCCACGGTGCTTTTCAACGAGAAGGTGCTCGCCGGCTTGGGCCGCGGTGTGGGCACGACGAACCGTCTTTCCGATGAGGCCGCCGACGTCGCGCTGCGGGCGCTTATGCGCTTCCGCCAGTTGTGCGACCAGATCGGCGTCGTCAAGCTGCTGATCGTGGCGACGGCCGCCGTGCGGGATGCCGAGAACGGACGGGAGTTCCTGAACCGGGTCGAGGACATCTGCGGCACGACCGTCAAGATGCTCACCGGCAAGGACGAGGCCTATCAGTCGGCGCTTGGCGTCATCGCCGGCATGTGGAAGCCGGACGGCATCGTCGGCGATCTCGGCGGCGGAAGCCTGGAGCTGGTCTCCGTCACCGGGCGCGAGATCGGCAAGGGCCTGACCTATCCGCTGGGCGGCATTCGGTTGCAGGAAGCGGCCGGCGGGTCGATCAAGAAGGCGGTCGCGCTGGTCGGCGAAGCGCTGGAAGGCGCCGACTGGCTGTCCATCGGCACGGGACGCGCGTTCTATGCGGTGGGCGGCACCTGGCGCTCCCTGGCGCGCCTTCACATGGCGCAGACCGGATATCCGCTGCATGTCATCGACCATTACTCGATCGAAGCCGATGAGGCGCTCGAGTTCTGCAAGGTGATCACCCATTCGGACATCGGCGCGCTTGACTGCATCGAGGTGGTCTCGAAGCAGCGCCGTCCCCTGCTGCCCTATGGCGCGGCCGTACTCGAGCAGGTAATCCGCCGTGTCCGGCCGAGCCGCATCGTCATGTCCGCGCTGGGCGTGCGCGAGGGGCTGCTCTACGACCAGTTGCCGGAGGAGGAAAAGATCCTCGATCCGCTGTTGACGGCCGGCCACGAATTCGCGCTGCTGCGCGCCCGTTCACCACGCCATGCGCGCGAGCTCGTGACCTGGACGGAGAATGCCTTCTCCGTGCTCGAGGTCGAGGAAACCGACGAGGAGAAGCGGCTGCGCACCACCGCCTGCCTGCTGGCCGACATCGGTTGGCGCGCGCATCCCGAATATCGCGGCGAGCAGAGCCTCAGCATCATATCGAACGCCGCCTTCACCGGCGTCGACCATCCCGGTCGGGCCTATCTCGCGCTGGCGGTCTATTACCGGCATGCGGGTCCCTTCGACGAAGCGTTGAGCCCGGGGTTCCGTGAGCTGGCGTCCCTGCGGCTCAAGGAGCGTGCGCGTACCCTGGGCGCCAGCCTGCGCGTCGCCTATCTGATCACGGGGTCCGCACCGGGCATCATCGGACGCACGGGGCTTGCGGTTGTTGACGGGACGCTGGAATTGCGGTTGCCGCCGGAGCTTGGCGCGCTGGATGGCGAGCGGCTGGCCAAGCGGTTGTCGCGGCTGGCAAAGATGTTCGGTCTGAACGCCGCGATCCGGGTTCTGTCGTAAGCAAGCGTTGCGGCGGCTATTCGGCCGCCGTCTTGGCTTGCGTTTCGGCGTCGTCGCCCAACACCCTGTCGACCGAGATGATGCGCTTTCCCTGGAAGGCGAGGGCGATTTCGCCGCGCTTGAGCTTCAATGCGTCCTTGCCGAACAGCTCGTAACGCCAGCCCGACAGCGCCGGCACGTCGGCCTTGTCGTCGGCAGCGATCTTTTCCAGATCATCAACCGTCGCGATGATCTTCGCCGCCACGCCTTCAGCCTCGGTCGTCAGCTTCAGCAGCACCTTCAGCAGATCGACCGCGGCGGCGGATCCGTCGGGCGCGGCCTTGCCGCGCGGCAGTTCCGGCAGATCTTCCTTGGGCGTTTTCAATGTCTTGCGCAGCACGGCGAGAATGTCTTCCGCCGACTTCGACCGCTCGTAGCCGCGCGGGATCGTGCGCAAGGCCGCCAGCGCCCCGGCATCCCTGGGCTGCTGCGAGGCGAGTTCATAGATGGCATCGTCCTTCAGGACCCTGCCGCGCGGCACGTCGCGGCGCTGGGCCTCGACCTCGCGCCAGGCGGCGAGATCACGCATCACGGCAAGCTCGATCGGCTTGCGCACGCGCATCTTGAGGCGCTTCCAGGCGTTTTCGGGGTGCATCTCGTAGGTCGACGGCGAGGTGAGGACTTCCATCTCCTCGCGCACCCAGTGGCTGCGGTCCTGTTCCTCGAGATTGGCCTGCAGGAACCGGTAGACGTCGCGCAGATGCGTCACGTCGGCCAGGGCGTAGGTGAGCTGCTTGTCGGTCAGCGGCCGGCGCGCCCAATCCGTGAACCGGTGGGTCTTGTCGATCCGCGCGCCGCTGACCCGGCCGACCAACTGGTCGTAGGAGATCGAATCGCCGAACCCGCAGACCATCGCGGCCACCTGGGTGTCGAACACGGGATGGGGCACGAAATTGCCCAGATGGTAGACGATCTCGATGTCCTGGCGGGCGGCGTGGAACACCTTGATCACGCCTTCGTCGCGCATCAAGGCGAAGAACGGCTCAAGATCAATGCCTTCGGCCATCGGATCGACGGTCACCGCGTCATCCGGACCCGCAAGCTGGATCAGGCACAGTTTCGGCCAGAAGGTGCTCTCGCGCATGAACTCGGTGTCCACCGTCACATATTCGTGGCGGGCAAATCCGCTGCAGGCGGTGGCGAGTTCTTCAGTGGTTGTGATTGGTTTCATGATGGTTCGCAGCTATAGCGCAGGATTTCCACCGTGTCGCCCTGTAACGGGGTATGCGGCCCGGTAGACCCGCCGAATGAGTGAAATTAAGCCGGCCGGCGCGGGCGGGACGGCGCTTTTCACGGAAAGGATGTCCATCTCGCGTCCAAACAGCGGCTCCGTCAAGGTGCAGTTGGCCATGTGCCATGACGGCGTGTGACGATTCGTGACCAATGGCCGGATCGGAAGGGTCCTCGAAAGCGTCTGCGACGAGGGTTCGTGGCGGCGTCAATCTCGGACGCGGCGCGCCATGCGGGAGGCCTCCGACACGCAGCCCGGACGGGCCCGCACCCTTGACATTGGCGGCGTGGCATGTCTTCTGCGGCGGTCATTTACCGGCGCGCGGCTGATCCAGAATTCCGGCCTGCGGCCCTTGAAAATCGCCCGAGGAATCCATGCATCGCTACCGGAGCCACACCTGCGAAGAGCTGCGCGAAACCCACGTTGGCGAGAGCATCCGCATCTCCGGATGGGTGCACCGTGTGCGCGATCACGGCGGCCTGCTGTTCATCGACCTGCGCGACGATTACGGTCTGACGCAATGCGTGGTCGACCCCGATTCCAGTGCTTTCAAGCTGGCCGAAACGGTGCGTTCCGAATGGGTCGTGCGGATCGACGGCGAGGTCAAGAAGCGCACCGACGAGACCATCAACACCAATCTGCCGACGGGCCACATCGAGGTCTTCATCCGCGAACTGGAAGTGCTCGGCGCGGCCAAGGAACTGCCGCTGCCGGTGTTCGGCGAGCAGGAATACCCGGAAGAGACGCGGCTGAAGTACCGCTTCATCGATCTGCGCCGCGAGACGCTGCACGCCAACATCAAGACGCGCTCGAAGATCATCTCCTCGATCCGCAACCGCATGGGCGAGATCGGCTTTACCGAATACCAGACGCCGATCCTCACCGCATCGTCTCCTGAAGGCGCGCGCGACTTCCTGGTGCCCTCGCGGATTCATCCCGGCAAGTTCTACGCACTGCCGCAGGCGCCGCAGCAGTACAAGCAGTTGCTGATGATGTCGGGCTTTGATCGCTACTTCCAGATTGCCCCGTGCTTCCGCGACGAGGACCCGCGCGCCGACCGGCTGCCGGGAGAGTTCTACCAGCTCGACCTGGAAATGAGCTTTGTCGAACAGGACGACGTCTTCGAGGCCATGGAGCCGGTGCTCAAGGGTGTGTTCGAGGAGTTCTCCGGCGGCAAGCCCGTCACGCAGGTTTTCCCGCGCATTCCGTATGACGAGGCGATTTTGAAATACGGCTCCGACAAGCCGGACCTGCGCAACCCGATCGAGATGCAGGACGTGTCGGAACAGTTCCGCGGCTCTGGCTTCAAGGTCTTCGCCAACATCCTCGCCAACGATCCGCGCGGCGCGGTGTGGGCCATTCCGGCGCCGACGGGCGGCAGCCGCGCCTTTTGCGACCGCATGAACTCCTGGGCTCAGAAGGAAGGCCAGCCGGGTCTGGGGTATATCTTCTGGCGCCTTGAGGACGGCAAGGTCGAGGGCGCGGGTCCGGTGGCCAAGAATATCGGCCCCGAGCGCACCGAGGCGATCCGCCTGCAGCTCGGCCTGAAGCCGGGAGATGCCTGTTTCTTCGCCGCCGGTGATCCGAAGAAGTTTTCCGGCTTCGCCGGCAGCGCACGGACCCGTGTCGGCGAGGACCTCAACCTCATCGACACCGATCGATTCGCGCTCGCATGGATCGTCGACTTCCCGTTCTACGAGTGGGACGAAGAGGAAAAGAAGGTCGATTTCGGCCACAACCCCTTCACCATGCCGCGCGGCGGCCTGGGCGCGCTGGAGAACGAGGACCCGCTGAACATTAAAGCCTGGCAGTACGATCTGGTCTGCAACGGCTTCGAGATCGCCTCGGGCGGCATTCGCAACCATGTGCCGGAAGTCATGATTAAGGCGTTCGGTATCGTCGGGCTGGATGCCGAGGTGGTCGAGGAGCGCTTCGGCGGCCTCTACCGCGCCTTCCATTACGGCGCGCCGCCGCATGGCGGCATGGCCGCGGGCATCGACCGCATCGTCATGCTGCTGGTGGGTGCGAAGAACCTGCGCGAGGTGACGCTGTTCCCGATGAACCAGCAGGCCGCCGATCTCCTGATGGGCTCGCCGGCGGAAGCCAGCCCCGCCCAGCTCCGCGATCTGCACATCCGGCTCAACCTGCCGGAGTAGAGCGGGGTTTCGCGCTCGACAGAACACGAAACACAGGCCGGCTGTCCGTTCAGCCGGCCTTTTTCTTTGGCCGGAAGTAGCGTCGCACGCGTTTCCAGAAGCGAAACGCAAGGTCGGGGCGGATGATCTCGCCATCGGTGGGCGCGTCGTAGCGGCATCCGGGTTCGATCGCCTCGATCACCCGGCGCGCCACCGCGAACACGGTGTGCTCCTCGATGAGACTGCGCCGCGCCGTGGCAATGGCATCCAGATGATCGTCATAGGGATCGGAGTCCAACAGCCGGGCGACGGTGTCCATTGCCTCATTCTGGTTTTGAAGATCGAGCGGGACGAAGGATTTTGGCGGAAAATAGCCGCTCACGTTCTTGCAGCCGGCATGAACGGGCAGGGACCAGCCGAGCAGGGCGTCGGCCAGCTTCTCCGTCCAGAAATGTGGAATGTCGTTGTTTTCCAGCGCCAGATGATACTTGTACGGCAGGATCGCGTCGGCCTTCTGGTCGATCCGCTCGAACCCGGAGCCGAAGACCTTCACCCTGTCCGGAAAGCGCTTTTGCAGCGCCTCGACGAACACGAGCCGCGCCCGGTGTTGCGGCGTCTGGGTCTTTTTCGACAGCACCACGGAAATGGCGGTCTGCTTGTCTCCGGGCGGCGGCAGGTCGCGAAGCTCGGCGTAGCTCATCGTCTGCTGCCATCCCCTGGCAGTGATGGACCCGCTGAAGAACCAGTGAATGGCGGGATGCGAGCGGAACTGCATCCCGGAATAGCCAGGAACATCGACGCCGCCGACGATTGTGCCGAATTGCTCCACGAACCCGCGCGTCAGGCGCAGGACTTCCGGCGGTTCGGACAAGAACAGCAATCTGCGGGACCGCGGAATGGTCGTGGGGATCGGCACGCCCGTGTCGCCATTGACGACCAGCCAGTCGGCTTCATGCAGAAGATCGGCTCCGACAAAACGCAACGCACCCAGTCGCCCGTCCCCCTCCGGCGTGAGGGCGAACATCGCCTCGTTGTTGTCCGGAGTCACATAGCCAATGGTGCGCATGAGGGAAGCCTGATCCTGTCCATGTCCGGTTGTCGGAATCGGCGCAATGAACGCCGGATCGGGATCTGGATCAACCGATTCCTGCCTCCGGCAACGATATGGCATGGAATCATCGGGGACGCGCCGTGCGGGACTGAGTTTGTGCTAACCTGCAGAAACAGGAACTTGGGATCTCCGCTTTGCTTTACATGGAGCCGCTGGACCGCACAGCGTCAGTATCCGAATGTCTCGTAGTCACGGTGATACCGCTCTTCGACCTTCCGTTTGAGAGCGGGCGGGATCATTGCGCCGGACTTGACGTGGTTCGAGCTGTTGATCGGCCGCTTAAACTGTTCGAGATAAGAGCTCGGCAAGTCGAGTGCCGTGAACATTTCCGACATGTCGCAATTCAGGTTTTCGAAGCGGCAGATGTGATCGTATTTCACCTGGTCAAGACGCACCAAAGAGGCCTGGGGGCGGATATGTTCGTCCATCTCAGCATCCGGCAACTGGATGATCCGTTGCAGATAGTCTTCCAGACTCTCTTCATGAATCCGCTTGTTGTGCCTCATCGGATCCGTCGCGCGGCGCAGGCGCGGGTACGTCGCTGGGGTATCTGCCGTGTGATTGAGAAGATTGTAGAACGAGCACAATCGATCCAGGGGATTTCGGACGACGGTGAACCGTCGAAGACCCGGATTGAAAAGCCGGAAGTTCACCTCGTCACAGATGTTGCTTTTCGGAAACAACGTCCAGGCCGTGTCGACAAACCTGGCCGCATCCGAGATGCGGCCGGCTGTGTCTCCGATCTGAAGTTGTGTCATTATCGCAATGATCGAGGTTGACGCGGCGCGTCCAACCTTGAAATACATCAGATTATGCGTGGATGAGTAACACAGCGTCCGCTCGAATATCCCGTACTCAAAGTAGCCACCGAGATCGTATTTGTTTCTCTCGCTTCGCCTTGCGAGGTCGAAGGCGTGCGATTTGAAATACCGGCCTATCCCAAACATGTCTCGATCCAATTTCAGGTGATGACCATCATTGGGTCAATTGACTTCTGTCGAAGAACGCAGCGTCAAACGAGATTTTTCTCATCGCTCTGTGTTGCTCAGCTGTTCCCGCCGTGCCTCGATCCGAACGGACAGGCTATTCGTTTCGGCGCGCCGACACCTAAGACATGAATATGGCAAAATGTCAGCAGATAGGGATGGTTACGGGAGCCGCGTGTTACAGGTTTTCTGAAACAAAATGCGAGCGGCGACTTGGCGTGGCGCATCTGGCGGCGCCCCGATCCGTCACAGCGCCTCCTAGCGTGTCTCGCCGATCCACGTTATGGATCAACAATCTATCGTGCCGTGGGGCTTTGAACATCAAGGGCCCGCATCCAATGTGAGTGCTCCATGTCTCGACGGCCTGTGATCTGCGTTCAACTGAATGGTGGCCTGGGCAACCAGCTGTTCCAATACGCCGCCGGCCGTGCGCTGGCGGAGAGCGCGGACGCCGAATTTTTCGTCGCGCCCAAGATGTCCGGACGTCTCGCGCATGCGGGTTCGGCTCTCGTTGATTTGGGGATCGATTGCCAGGAGTGGCCGCACAAAGCATCGCCTTTGTTCGAGTTGATATCGCGTGGGCGGCGCGGGCTCCGGCGTGTTCTCGGGATGCCTGCGCCGAAGCTGCCGACGGGGTGGCGGGGCAGCGTCTACATTGAACGAGGCTTCGCCTTCGATCAGGCGCTGTTCTCGCTGCGTGGCGACTGGTTCCTGGTCGGGTATTTCCAGTCGGAACGGTATTTCGCGCCCATTGCCGATGCGTTGCGAACGGAGATCGCCGCGACGCTCTCATCTGCTCCCGTGACGCCTGAGAATCTGGAGCGCGCGACTGATCCGGACGCCGTGTCAGTGCATGTGCGTTGTGGCGATTACGGAAGCGATCCGGCCACAGCTGCCGTCCATGGAATGCTCGACATCGCTTATTACGACCGCGCGCGAGATCACCTGAAGGCCACGGCCGGCGCGACGCGCTTCCTGGTCTTTTCAGACGATCTGACCGCCGCGCGCGCGAGGCTGGCGCATTGGACGGATGTCGAATTTATCGACGGTGGGTCCCGGGATGGCGACTTCCGACTGATGGCTGCCTGCCGGCACCACATCATCGCCAACAGCACCTTCAGCTGGTGGGGGGCATGGGCCGGCAAGCACGAGGGCGGCATCACCGTTGCGCCACGGCAATGGTTCTCGGAGGAAAAGCAGCGCACGACGGACACGGGTGATCTGTTCCCACCCGACTGGATTCAGTTATAAGGCGCTCCATGGAGAGCCTTGCTGCCCTCGAACGCCAGGACCGAAACCGCTTGCATATATTCGTGATCAACATGGACAGGGACGTGGACCGGCTCGCCTGGATGGCGACGGAGCTGACCCGTCATTCTTTCGACTTCGAGCGCTTTCCGGCGGTGCGCGGTGATGCGCTGCCGGACTGGCTGCGGACGATGTTTGAGGATGAAAACGGCCGCTGTTCCGCTATGACGAACGGCGAGGTCGGCTGCTATGCCAGTCATCTCACCATTCACCGGCATATCGTCGAACGCGATCTTCAGGGACCGGTTCTGGTTCTCGAGGACGACCTGCGGCTCAACCCGGATTTCGGCAGCTTTCTGACAAACCTCGATGCGCTTCCCGCGGACTGGGACATCGTGCGGCTGTCCAATCCGCCCAAGGAAGCGTTCCGGTCCGCCGCGCGGCTCTTCGGCGACTATGCCGCCGTGCGCTATTGGCGCGTGCCGAACAACACCGGCGCCTATCTGATCAATCAGCGCGGCGCGCGCAAGTTCCTCGAACGGGCGGGCAAAAGAATGCGACCCGTCGACGAAGACCTGCGGCGTCCATGGGAGCACGGTCTTGCCACTTACGGCGTCGTGCCGGCGCCCATTGAATCCAATATTTTTGATTCAACGATCGATACAATTGCCGGTCGTGGGGCCGCGCCTGCGCGCAAGCGATTCAAGGCGGGCAAAGTCGCGCGCATGCGCGGGGCTGCGGCCCGCTTGTCATACCGGCTCGCCACCTTTGGCGTGGTCGATTGTCTCAAGTGCTGGTACGTCTCGACGGTTCTCCGCATGCTTTTGGGCAAGGGTGGGCGCCGCGATCCTTCCGTGCTCATGATCGGTTCGCCCCGGTGAGGACGCGGCAGGCGTCCGGGACGCGGGCTTGTGTCGAGGATCCTTGCTAGGGCGCAAGGACCGCGCGCACGAAGTAGCCGTTGGTCAGCAGTTCCGACGTGGGCTCTCCTGAGAACGTCTGTTCCTGCTTCGCGATCCGCCGTAGCAATGCCCGGGTCAGCCATAATTGCGCTTTTCCGAAGAACCCCAGGCGTTTGCCCGCGTACTGCCGGTAGACCCGCTGCACCCGACCGACTTCATGTGAGATCCAGTCGAAGTAGCCGCCGTGCGGCGTCATCTCGACAATGTCGAGACCGGCGTTCTTCAAATGATGGCTGTAAAAATAGCTGGAAAAGCCCGTGCAATAGAAGTGCGGCGCGAAATGCGTGAGGCTGCAGAAGGGGGCAGTGAGGATCAGCATTCCGCCGGGCTTCAGCAGCCGGCAGACCTTCATCAGCGACGCGACTGGATCGGGCACGTGTTCCAGAACCTCTGTCAGCAGCACGGCGTCGTACTTCGTGTCCTCGGGAATGTCGAGGAGATCGCAGACAATATCGATCTTTGAGAAATCGAAGCCGCCCGTCTGCAGTCCCTTGCCGTCTCCGGAGCCATCGTATTCCGCGATATCCTGGGACGTGTATTTCAGATGGGCGCAGAACGGCCGGTTGGCGCATTCGCCGGCGCCCACGTCGAGCAATGTCGAGTCCGCGGGTAAGATTTGCAGGGCCTGCTCGATCCAGCGCGTGCGCGTGTATTCGAATTTTTCGCCGACAATCTGACGTGTCACCCGCAAACTCCTGTTGCACCGTTCAGTGTTCGAGCGCCGGCCTGTCCGGCACTTCGGGGCCTGGGCTAGACGCGGCCCAGGATGCTGTAGATCAGCCGTTTGAGCAGACCGCGTGGCTTCTTCTGGTCGACTTCAATCGGCAGCTTTGAAGCGGGAATCAGATCGGCGCGCACGTAGAGCGCATCGCCCCAGTAGCGGCTCAG
Organism: Breoghania sp. L-A4; assembly: GCF_003432385.1. Lineage (NCBI taxonomy): Bacteria > Pseudomonadati > Pseudomonadota > Alphaproteobacteria > Hyphomicrobiales > Stappiaceae > Breoghania > Breoghania sp. L-A4. The sequence continues at coordinate 2,589,866 of NZ_CP031841.1, forward strand.
CCAATAGGTCTCCATGCGCCGGAAACCGTGCTCGGTCATGAACTGATCGATGTCGGCGACGCCCGCGGAGCCCTTGTAGCTCTTTTCCCGATTGAGCTCCGAAATCACATAGTCGAAGCCGCCGATCATGTCGGCCGCGCCGCGCAGAACCTCCAGTTCGTAGCCTTGAACGTCGAGCAGCAGCATGTTGTGCGGATCGTCCGCGCTCCGATAGTGCGAGAGCGGGGCGATGTCCACGGTCTCGGTGGCATCAAAATGGATCTTCTTCCAGACCCGCTGGTTTTCCATCGGTTCAAGCAGCGAGCTTGAGGCGCCGGCATTGTCCGCGACAAACATCTGGGAGGTCTTTTCCTCGGCGCCCAAGGCGACGTTGTAAGCCTCGATCATGCTGTTGTCGTTGATCTTCGCGATCACGGCGAGAAGCCGCTCAAAGGGATCCTTCAGCGGCTCGAACAGCTTTATGTGCCGGATGCCCGCGTCCAGATACGTCTGCAACTCCTGACCTTCGTTGGCGCCCACATGGATGAGACCGGCGATCTTTCGCCCGTATGCGCTCTCGAACTGATCGTACTGAAAATACTGCGTCATGGTGGCGGGCCGCTGGTCTGGGGAGGACAGGGGTTTATCAGATTGATGGAAGGTGTCGTCAATCGAAATTGGCCTCGGCATGGAAAAGCGTTGCATGGCTTTCGCATCGCGGAGTGGCTGTCGACGCGCCCGGATCTGGCGTTCGGTCGCGACTTGCCTATCGGCAGGCTTGTGGGCATAACCCAACGGGATCCGCAGCAACAAGGTGTTTTGGGAAGCGGCTCGATTGCAGGTGAATCGCAGGCTTTGGATCACCGTGCGCTCCAATCAGGTAGACAGATGACGATCGTATCGAAAGATTCCAGTGCCGCCGCACGCCCCATGTTGTCGGTTGTGTGTATCAACAAGAACAACGAGGATACGATTGAGCAGGCGATCCGCTCGGTGTTGTCTCAAACGGTAGAGAACATGGAATTCGTCATGGCCGATGGTGGTTCGACGGACAGTTCTCTCGATATCATCGGAAAATATCCCGAAATCCGGCTTGTCGACGGCGTCGACACATCCCGCGGGGACGGCGTCCTGAGGGCGGTTCGCGCCGCGCGCGGCAAATACATTGCCTTCATGACGTCGACCGACGGCTACCTGGGACCCAATTGGCTGCAGACGGCGGTTGATCACCTGGAATCCGACCCTGAAGCGTCGCTTGTGTGGGGTGCTGCGATCTCGATGGACACCAAGGGGCAATTGGTCCCGCGGTTCTTTCCAAAGGCGTTTCCGGCACATCGAAAAGTCGCCCAGAAGAAGGACTGGTTTCCGATCTGGATGGTCGATTCCGGGGTGCGCCTGTCGTATTTTCCGGAGTTGAGTTACGTCGTGCGGGCCGACATCTACCAAAGGCTGATCGAGCCGGACCCCGCATGCCCGGAACTCGAGAATATTGACCCGATCCTGCGGTTCCATTTCGAATTCAACCGCAACGGCTACCTGCCGGTCTATATGCCGTCGCTGGCCTATTTCGGCCGGACGCACGACAACCAGGGCCAGTTTTCGGACGCGGCGCCCGGCTGGATTGCCAACTACGATCGCGCGCGCAAAAAGCACGTTGCGCGGCTTTTGTCCGGCGAGACGACCCATGTCTGGCGCGACGGCAACGGTCGAGAGATTGGTCGTATGGACGCCGGAGCGGCGAAGCGCGCCTTTTTCTTCGGCCGAATTCTGCACTCCAGGCTGCTCAGGTCAGTCCGAAAGCGTATCGGTCTTTGATGGGGATGATTGTGAAACTTGCCCTTGCTGCCGGGTTCCGTTTTTATGGGTTTCGAAAACGCGCGCAGCCTGACGTGATTTCGCGCGCGAATCGTTGAGGTCCCCAGTTCGTGAGACCGGCACTTTTTCTCGACCGCGACGGCGTGATCAATGAGGATCACAACTACGTCCACTTGCCTGATGATATCGTCTTTATCGATGGGATATTTGACCTCTGCCGGACGGCAACCGACCTTGGCATGGCGATCGTCGTCGTCACCAATCAGGCGGGGATCGGACGGGGGTACTACACCGAGGCGGATTTCGCTGCTCTCAGCGACTGGATGCGGACGGAGTTCCTGCGCGAGGGCGTCGTGATCGACGCGATCTATCACTGCCCCAATCATCCCGAGCACGGTATCGGCGCCTACAAGCGGGCGTCGTATGACCGCAAACCGAATCCCGGAATGATCTTGCGGGCGCAGCGCGATCTTGATCTGGATCTCGGCGCCTCAATCCTCGTTGGTGATCGCAAGACCGACATCGATGCCGGTCGTAACGCTGGCGTCGGCACAACCATTCTTCTGAGCGCCGCTACCGTTGACCCGTCAGGAGTGTGCGGCTTTCAAGTATCATCGCTTTTGGAAGTCATTCCGATCATGAAGTCTTCACGTGCGGCGGCTGCTGGCACGTCGCAGTCTTAGCGCGCTAAAGTTGTTCGCCATCCTTGTTTGGAAAGCCGCAGCATGAAATCTAATCTGAAAATCGGCCGACGGCTCAAGAGAGCGATCCGCAAATTCAGATCCGGTATCGCCAACACTCTGATCGACAAAATGGCGCGAATGTCGGCGCCGGGCTTCGTCTTCCGATTTTCGGCCGTGACCCGCAATCAGATGAGCGTCGAGCGCCGGCGCGTCATGCGCGAGATCGTCAAAAGATATTTCGATCGCTCCATCAGCATGATCGAAATCGGCACGTGGTTCGGTGAAGGGTCGACTTCCGTTTGGGTCGAGCAACTCCCCGAAGGGTCAAGTTTGATGCTCGTCGATTCATGGCGCCCTTACCTGACCGAGCTGGACAGCCGGGAAGGCGTTCTCGGCTACCAGGCAATGGATGATCTGTCATTCGCCGCGTTCCACAACACGGCGCTGCGGGTGCTGGATTACGAGCGCCAGCGACCGGATCTCGAAATCTGCGTCGTTCGCGCCCGCTCGGCTCATTTCCTGGACAATCTGGGGGAAGGCTTCGATTTCATCTATGTCGACGGCTCCCACTACTACGACAGCGTCAAGGCCGACATCGTCAAGGCGAAGCGGGTGGCGAACAAGACATTTTCCATTATCTGCGGCGACGATTATGAGTTGCACAGCAATCCGGAGCTTGTCGCGTTGGCGTCGCGCAACAAGGGCAAGGACTGGCTTGGTCACGAAGGTGGGGGATTTCACCCCGGGGTGCTCCTCGCGATCTCGGAGGAATTCGGGCAGGTCAATATGGAAGACGGGTTCTGGTGGACGTTCTGCCGGAACGGAGAGTTCATGGCGGACGCTGGTGTTCCGGAACTCGAGATGTCCGCAAGTTGACCCTGTCGCGGGTACATGGTGCCAACCTAGGCTGTCGGCGGGCTTTATGTAGTCAGGGCGCGTTGAGATGCCTCCGTACGAGGGCGGCTTGCTCTTGGCTTGTGAGCCTGCGACAAATCGAGGGTCCGAGGAACGGAGCTTTCTGAATGGACGTCCTTTTCGTGACGCCGGACTCGGCCGCCAAAGCCTACCAGGATCTGGCCAAGACCTATTCGGCGATTGAACCCCCGACGTGGTCCCTGCTTCTGGCCGAATCGTGCCGGGCGAAGGGGTTCGGGGTCGGTATTCTCGATTGCGACGCGGAACGGTTGTCTCTCGAGGCATCGGTCAAACGGGTCATCGACGCCAAGGCACGTTTGATCGTGATGGTTCTGTACGGACAGAACCCCAATTCCGGCACCACCAGCATGATCGGCGCCATCGAGCTGGCCCGCGCGCTCAAGGCGGCGGGCTGTAACACGCCGATCTGTCTGGTCGGATCGCACGTGAGCGCTCTGCCGAAAGAGGTTCTCGCCTACAACTGCGTGGATCTCATTCTGCTGAACGAGGGGGTCTATGCGCTCCACAATCTGCTGCGGTCGCGGTTGGAGCCCGATTTCCCCAGGATCAAGGGCATCGGCTACAAGGTCAACGACGGCGCGGGGCACGTACAAAACATCCTCAACGCGCCCGAACAGGTGGTGCCGCAGGATCGGATGGACATCGATCTTCCGGGCTATGCGTGGGATCTGCTGCCCTACAAGGACCGGCCGCTTGATCTCTACCGCGCGCACTTCTGGCACGCAGGGTTCGATCACAACAAGCGCACGCCCTTCGCGGCGATCTACACGAGTCTGGGCTGTCAGTTCGCGTGCAACTTCTGCATGATCAATATCGTCAACCGGGTGGACAACAGCGACGATGTCAACGCCTCGCATTCACGCGGCATGCGGTTCTGGAGCCCGGAATGGGTTGCCCGCGAAATGCGCAAACTGGCGGGCATGGGGGTTGAGACGCTGCGGATCAGCGACGAGATGTTCTTTCTCAACCGCAAATACTACCTGCCGATCCTCGAGAACTGTATCAAGGAGGACTACGGGTTCAACATGTGGACCTACAGCCGCATCGACACGGTTCGCCCCAATGCGCTCGATACGTTCAAGCGCGCCGGCGTCAACTGGCTGGCGCTCGGCGTCGAGGCTGGCAACCAGACCGTGAGGCAGGAGGTGTCCAAAGGCAGCTTCAAGGAAGTCAACATCCGGAACATTTGCGAGACGATCAGCAAGAGCGACATCAACATCATCTCGAACTACATCTTCGGCTTTCCTGAGGATACATTTGACACCATGCAGGAGACGCTCGACCTGGCGTTGGAACTGAACACGGAGATGGCCAATCTGTACCCATGCCAGGCGCTTCCGGGCAGCCCGCTTTATCATGAGGCGCTCGACCAGGGCTGGCAGCTTCCCCAAACATTTGAAGGCTTTGCTTTCCTGTCCTATGAAGCGGAGCCGGTGCGCACCAAGTACCTCACCTCGGCGGAAGTTCTGAAATTCCGTGACGAGGCCTGGCAGACCTATTTTTCGAATGAGGCATACCTGAAGCTGGTTGAAAGCCGGTTCGGGGAGCAGGAGCGACGCAACGTCGAGGAAATGTCCAAGATCAAGCTCAAGCGTCGGCTCCTGGGGGACTAGTCGCATCCATGATCATTACAAAGACGCCGTTCCGCATTTCGTTCTTCGGTGGCGGAACGGATTACCCTGACTGGTACAAGCAGCATGGTGGCGCCGTTCTGGCGACGAGCATCGACAAATACTGCTATATTTCGTGCCGAAAGCTCCCGCCGTTCTTCGACCACAAGCACCGGATCGTCTATTCCAAGATCGAGAACGTGAAGAGCTGCGCCGAAATCGTTCATCCGGCGGTGCGGGGCGTGTTCGAGTGGCTGGATGTCGAAGACGGGCTGGAGGTTCACCACGACGGCGATCTGCCGGCGCGTTCCGGTCTCGGTTCGAGCTCATCCTTCACAGTCGGCCTGATCCACGCGATCAAGGCGCTGCGCGGACGCTCTGTCGCCAAGGAGGAACTCGCCCGCAACGCGATTCATGTCGAACAGTCGGTGATCGGCGAGAACGTCGGGTCGCAGGACCAGGTGACAACGGCCTACGGCGGTTTCAACAGGGTCGATTTCCACCGCAGCGGCGAAATCGTCGTCGCGCCGGTGGTGTTTCCCAACGAACGCCGCGCAGCCCTGAACGATCACCTGCTGTTGTTTTTCACCGGCGTGACGCGGGTTGCCTCCGAGATCGCCGAAAACCAGATCAAGAATCTCGACAGCCGTCGTTCGGAACTCGACGCAATGCGCGCGATGGTCGACGAGGGCATGTCGATTCTCGGCGCCGACGGCACCGACCTGGACGCTTTCGGACGTCTTCTGCACGAAGGCTGGTCGCTGAAGCGCCGGTTGTCGGACAAGGTGTCGACGCCGCAAATCGACGCCTACTACGAGGCCGCGCGGGAGGCGGGCGCGCTGGGCGGCAAGCTACTCGGTGCTGGCGGCGGCGGCTTTTTGCTGGTATTCGCGCCCCGGAACATCATCAGCGCGTTCGCGAGAAATTGTCCCAACTCGTTCATGTCCCGTTTCGGTTCGAGAGCGCGGGAAGCAGTCTCGCGCTGTACCAGCCAGAAGGATTGTGAGCGGCATGGCCATGGGATCGCGCCAGAAAGACGGGTCAATCCATGACGAGCGCTAAGGCCAACTCTCTCCAGAGCAAGGCGCATTGGGTCTGGCGGGAAACGTTGGCGATTCATCGCCGCGCGCCGGAAACCCGGATTGCATCGTCGCTCTCGCCCATCGAGATCTTTGTCGCGCTCTACTATGGCGGCGTGCTGAATTTCGATCCGTCCGAGCCATTGGCGGAAGGTCGCGACCGCTGCATCATCAGCAAGGGGCACGGCTCGATCTGCATGTATCCGATCCTGGCGGATCTGGGCTTCTTCGATGAAGCGGAGCTGCAGCGGGTGTGCCAAAGCGGCGGCATTCTGGGTGGCATTCCCGATCCCATCATCCCCGGCTATGAGACAGTCAATGGCTCGCTCGGACACGGGCTCGGCGTGGCGGCCGGTAGCGCGTTGGCCCTGAATCGCAAGGGCGGGGATCAGCAGGTTTTTGTCATCACGGGTGATGGAGAGCTGCACGAAGGTGCGTGCTGGGAAGCCATCATGTTCGCCAGCCACCATGGACTGGACCGGCTCAATCTGATCGTCGACGACAACCGCACCTCGATGCTGGCGCACACCGAGGACGTCGTCTCGCATGGCGTGCTTGATGAGCGTCTGAAGAGTTTCGGATGGGACGCGCGCATCGTGGACGGCCATGACGTCGAGGCCGTGCAGGAGGCCCTGCAGGCGATGAAGTCCGCGCACAACGGCAAGCCCAAGGCCTTGATCGCCAAGACGATCAAGGGACGCGGCGTGCCGGGTCTCGAGAACGAGCCGCTCGCGCATATCCTGGCGCCGAAAGCCGACGTTCTCGACAAGCTGCTGGAGACGTCAAAGTGACGATCAAACCGATTGCGATGCGAGACGCGCTGCTTGAGCGCATCTGGCGCGCCATGTCCGAGGACGACCGCATCTTCGTCGTGACCGCCGATTTCGGCTCGCCGGTGCTTGATCGCGTCCGCGCCGATTTTCCAGACCGGTTCATCAACGTCGGCATCGCCGAGCAGAACCTGATCAACGTGTCGGCCGGGCTGGCGCTGGAGGGCTTCAAGGTTTTTGCCTATGCCATCGCGCCGTTCATCACCATGCGCTGCTTCGAGCAACTGCGCGTGAGCCTGGGGCTGCTGTCGACGGTGCGGCCGCTTAACGTCAACTTGATCGGCGTCGGCGCCGGCTACAGCTATGTGGTCTCCGGGCCCACGCACCAGTGCTACGAGGACCTGACCCTGATGCGCGCGCTGCCGAACATGCGGGTCCTTTCCAGCGCGGATCATGTAACGTCTGGCGGGTTCCTGGAACAGTGCCTGGAAAACACCGGCCCCAAATACATCCGGCTGGACGCCCAGGTTATGCCGGTGGTCTATACGGAAGAAACCGGCGGCCCGGACATGGCACGCGGCTACCACGTGCACCGCACCGGCGGGAAGATCGCCTTGGTCGCCACGGGCTACATGCTGCATTCAGCCCTGGCCGTGGCGGAGACGCTGGCGGGCGAGGGGATCGATGTTGGCGTGATCGATCTGTTCGATCTCACCGGTTTCGATGAGGACGCGCTTGTGCATGACATCGCGGGCTATGCGGGGCTGATGACGCTCGAGGAAGGTTTCCGGGCGCGCGGCGGAATGGATGCCCGGTTCTTTGAACTGATCGCGCAGCACAAGCTCGCCCATGCGTTCCGCAACATTGGCGTCGAGGGGGCTATCGCTTCGAGCTCGGCACACGGGCGGAGTTGCACGAGGCGGTCGGCATCGGCGTCCAGGCCGTTGCCGCGGCCGCGCGGCAGCTCGCCGACGAACTTTCCTGAACACGACGCTCTCTTCAGACAGACAGGTTGCGGAATGAACAAGTTTCCCTTGATGCGCAATAACATTTCCCGTGCGGATCTGGACGCGGTCATCGACCACCTCAAGCAGGACGATCCGATCCTGACGAACGGCCGCAACTGCCGCGCATTCGAGGAGGCATGGTCGGAATGGTTGGGCGTGAAATACTCGGTTTTCGTGAATTCCGGCTCGTCGGCGAACCTGCTGTCGATGACGGTTCTGCGCCACGCGTTTCCCGAAGGCGGCGAGATCATCGTGCCGCCGCTGACCTGGGTCTCCGACATCTCCTCGGTGCTTCAGGCGGGTTTCACGCCGATCTTCGCTGACATCGACCCGCACACGCTGGGGCTCGATACCGACGCGGTGCTGGCGCGGATCACCGACAAGACCCGAGCCGTGTTCCTGACGCATGCGCAAGGCTTTGACGGCCTGTGCGACCGGCTGATGGCTGAGCTCAAGACGCGCGGCATCGCGCTCGTGGAGGACGTTTGTGAGTCGCATGGGGCGACCCACAATGGCCGCAAGGTCGGCAGCTTCGGCCAGATGTCGAATTTCTCGTTCTACTACGCGCATCACATGAGCACGATCGAGGGCGGCATGGTCTGCACCAACGACCCCGAGATCTACCAGCAGGCCCGCATGCTGCGCTCGCACGGGATGGTGCGCGAATCCAACGACGAGACCACCCGCGAACGCTACAAGAGCGCGCACCCGGACCTCAATCCGGAATTCATCTTCGCCTTTCCCGCCTACAACATGCGCAACACGGAAATCGGCGCCATCATGGGGCTGAGCCAGCTCAAGCGGCTGGACGCCAACAACGTGCGCCGCGAGGAAAATCTTGCGCTGTTTCTCGACCTGATCGACGGCGAACGCTATCGCAAGGATTTCCGGCGCGAGGGCTCGAGCAACTACGCCTTCAATCTGATCCTGCGCGAAGCCGACGACGTGCTGATGGATCGCCTGATGGCGTCCCTGCGCGACAACGGCGTCGAATTCCGCCGTGGCAGCGCAGGCGGCGGCAACCAGCTCCGTCAGCCGTATCTTCGGGGCATCGTTCCGCAGGATCATCACCTGAGCTGTCCCAATGCCGAGCACGTGCATTTCTACGGCATGTATATCGGCAACTTCCCCGACCTCGGTCTCGATGAGGTCCGGGTCTTGTGTGACATCATCAACGCGGTATAGGCGCATGTCGGCAGCCGGCCCCAAGCTCACGACGGCGATTGTCCTGGCCGGTGGTCTGGGCACGCGGTTGCGCTCGGAAGTGCCCGATCTGCCCAAGGCCATGGCGCCGGTCGGTGACCGGCCGTTCCTCCAGCATCAGCTGGATTTCTGGATCGATGCCGGCATCGGGCGCGTGATCCTGTCGGTGGGCTATCGCAGGGACGTGATCATCAACTGTTTCGGCGACAGCTACAGAAACGTGCCGATTGAATACGCCGTCGAGGAAACGCCGCTGGGCACCGGAGGCGGGGTGCTGCTGGCAAGCGCGCTGCTGGATCCGGACCAGCCGTTTCTGCTGCTCAACGGCGATACTTTTTTCGACGTCTCGCTGGACGCGCTCGCGCGGTTTCATTCCAGCAAACGGGCGGATCTGAGCGTCGCGGTGTTTCATGCCGGGGAGGCCGGGCGATACGGTCTCGCGGAACTCGACGCGGAAAACCGTGTTCACGCGCTGGCCTCGATCAAGGCCGGGGTGGGCGATCCGGCCAACGGCGGCGTTTACTGCCTGGCGCCGCGCATCCTCGATCCGTGGCGTGAGCCGTCGGATCGCGTGATTTCATTTGAAAACGAAATCCTGCCGGGCATGCTCGCAAGCGGCCTGCGGCTCTACGGCATGGAAAGTCCGGGCTGGTTCATCGATATCGGCCTGCCAGCGGACTACCGTCGCGCGTTGGAAACCATCGTCCGGGACTGATTGCATTGCGGCACGGATCGCCATCCTGCCGTTTCTTGTCTAATACGGTCCGACAGGATCAAGGCGCTATGGCGCCACTTTGAACTTTTTGAACGAGCAGTCGAGGAAGACCCAAACTGTGACGCAACGTATTCTCGTAACCGGCGGCGCCGGATATCTCGGATCAACGATGGTTCCCGACCTGCTGGCCGCCGGCCACAAGGTCACCGTCCTGGACAACTTCATGTACGACCAGGCGAGCCTGAATCACGTCTGCAACAACCCGAATTTCAAGGTGGTGAAGGGCGATATCCGGGTCAGGGAGACCATCGCGCCGCTGATCGCGGAAGCCGATGTGATCATCCCGCTGGCGGCTTACGTGGGGGCTCCGCTGTGCTCCGCGGACCCCGTCGGCGCGAAGACCATCAACCACGACGCGATCCTGATGATGCTGGACCTGGCGTCGAAGGATCAGTTGATCCTGATGCCCACGACGAACAGCGCCTATGGTTCCGGCGAGGAGGGCAACTTCTGCACCGAGGACTCGCCGCTGCGTCCGATCTCGCAATACGCGATCGAGAAGGTCGCGGTCGAGAAGGTGCTGATGCAGCATCCCAACGCGGTCAGCTTCCGGCTCGCGACGGTTTTCGGCATGTCGCCGCGCATGCGCATCGACCTGCTGGTCAACGACTTCACCTATCGCGCGGTGAAGGACCGGACCGTCGTGCTGTTCGAAAGCCACTTCAAGCGCAATTACATCCATGTGCGCGATGTTTCCCGGGTGTTCCAGCACGCGCTGGCCAACCGGGATGCGATGGTCGGTCAGATCTACAACGTCGGCCTGTCGGACGCGAACGTCTCCAAGCTCGAGCTTTGCGAGCACATCAAGGCGGAAGTGCCGAACTTCATCTATGTGGAAGCGCAACTCGGAACCGATCCGGATCGGCGCAACTACATTGTTTCCAACGAAAAGGTCGAGGCGACGGGCTACAAGCCGCAGATGTCGCTGAGCGCCGGCATCCGAGAACTGCTCAAGGGCTTCACGATGCTGCGCAACACGCGCTATGGCAACGTCTGACCCAGGTCTCGTCGGACCTCCGCCTGTCATCAGGTGTGGTAGGCGGAGAGGATGAAGTGCGGACCCGCGATGACCGATACGCAATACATGCCTGACCTGCACGTCGCCGCCGCACGTTTGACACGGTGGCTGTTTGACGAGGCTTTGCCCGTATGGACGCGCGCCGGCGTCAATCCGGGCACGGGCGCTTTCGTCGAGGCGATCGCGCTGGAGGATGGCACGCCATCGTCCGCGTCGCATCGCGGCTTCGTGCAGCCAAGGCAGATATATTCCGTCATCGAGGCCGGGCGGCTGGGCTGGACGGGCGACTGGCGGGCCATATCGACACGCGCGCTTGACTGGTACCTCGCCCATTTTCTGCGCGATGACGGCACGATCGCCCACCTCGTGAGTGCGGACGGCGCAATCGAGAGCAGCCGCTTCGATCTCTACGATCAGGCCTTTTCGATGTTCGCCCTGGCGAGTGCCGCGGACGCATTTCCGGAGCGGCGCGGGCGCTATGAGGCCGCGGCGGAGGACCTGCTGAAGGCGGTCGAGCGCGGCTATCGCCATCCGCACGCCGGGTTTCAGGAGAGCAATCCGCCCAGCGTGCCGCTGCGCGCAAACCCCACATGCATCTGTTGGAGGCGGCACTCGCCTGGGACGAGGCCGGCGGCGGACCCCGGTGGGCCGCGCTTGCCGATGAGATCATGGAATTGATGCTTGACCGGTTTATCGACCACAGTACAGGCGGTCTTCTCGAGCTTTTTGACGGCCACTGGCGTGCATTGGCAAACGACGCGGATCGTCATGTGGAGCCGGGGCACCAGTTTGAATGGGCATGGCTAGCGCTGCGGTGGGCGCGGAAGCGGGACCGTCCGGACGCGATTGTTGCCGCCCGGCGTCTGTTCGCCATCGCCGAGGCACACGGCATTTGCGAAGACCGCAAGGTCGCGATGCTGGAGCTGAACGACGATTTCACGCCGCGCCGGCGCATCGCGCGTCTGTGGGGTCAGACGGAATGGCTCAAGGCGGCGCTGAAAATGGCGCGATGCTCGGCCGGTGCGGAGAAGGAGCACTATCACGCAGCGGCACTGTCTGCCGTCAAGGCCATGGAACTGTATCTGACTGACACGCCCAAGGGGCTCTGGCGCGACAAGCTGGAGGACACGGGCGCGTTCGTGGACGAGCCCGCGCCGGCGAGCTCGCTCTATCACATCGTTTGCGCCGTATCGGAACTGGTGTCCGCTTGCAACGTGGCGGTGGACAGCTGATTTGGCTGCCCGCCAAAACGAGGGGTGACGGAGCCGCGCACTCCGTACTAGAACGTCGGTCAGTTATCCCAAGGGGCTGTTCCGCATTAAAGCGCCGGTTCCCGACAACGCTGTAGACGCCGGCAACGAACGGCTCAGAGGACACCATCATGGCAAATGCGCCTGTAGCTCTCATCACCGGCATCACCGGGCAGGACGGGGCGTATCTTGCGCGGCTGCTGCTGGCGAAGGGCTATGTGGTGCATGGCCTCAAGCGGCGCTCCTCGTCGTTCAACACCGGACGCATCGACGAGCTTTATGAGGATCCGCATGAAGAGGACGTGCGCTTCTTCATGCATTACGGCGATCTGACCGACAGCACCAACCTGATCCGGGTCATCGCCGAGACGAAGCCGGACGAGATTTACAATCTCGCCGCCCAGAGCCATGTGATGGTGAGCTTCGAGACGCCGGAGTATACCGCCAATGCCGATGGCATCGGCACGCTGCGGCTGCTCGAGGCGATCCGCATCCTGGGGATGGAAAAGACCACGAAATTCTACCAGGCCTCGACCTCGGAGCTCTACGGTCTTGTGCAGGAAACGCCGCAGAGCGAGACGACGCCGTTCTATCCGCGCTCGCCTTATGCCGCCGCCAAGCTCTACGCCTACTGGATCACGGTGAACTACCGCGAGGCCTACGGCATGCATGCGTCAAACGGTATCCTGTTCAATCACGAGAGCCCGCTGCGCGGCGAAACCTTCGTCACACGCAAGATCAGCCGCGCTGTTGCCGCCATCGAACTGGGGCTGCAGAAGGTGCTTTATCTCGGCAACATCGACGCCAAGCGCGACTGGGGTCACGCCCGCGATTATGTCGAGGGCATGTGGCGTGTGCTGCAGCAGGAGAAGCCGGACGACTACGTGCTGGCGACCGGAGAGACGCATTCGGTGCGCGAGTTCGTGGAACTGGCCTTCGCCTGCATCGGCAAGACCATTGCGTGGTCGGGGAGGGCGTCGACGAAGTGGGCGCGGATGCCGCCACCGGCGAGGTTCTGGTGCGGATCGATCCCGCCTATTTCCGTCCCACGGAGGTGGATTTGCTGCTCGGCGATCCGTCAAAGGCGCGCGACGTGCTTGGCTGGCAGCACACGACGCGTTTCGCGGACCTGGTGGAAGAGATGGTTGTCGCCGACCGGGACCTGCTGATGACCGAGCGTCTGGCGCGACAGGCCTATGGTCGCGGCGAGTGAAGGAGAACGGCATGGACTATCCGCTCGCGGGCAAGCGCGTCTTCGTGTCCGGACATCGCGGAATGGTGGGCTCGGCGATCGTCCGCAGGCTCGAGCGCGAGGATTGTGAGATCCTGACCGCTGGCCGCTCCGAGGTCGATCTGATCCGTCAGTCGGAGGTCGAGGCCTATCTGGCGCGAACCAGGCCCGATTGCGTGATCATCGCGGCGGCGAAGGTCGGCGGCATCATGGCCAACTCCAGCTATCCCGCGGATTTCCTTTATCAGAACATGATGATCGAGGCGAACCTGGTGCACGGTGCGCATCTGGCGGATGTGAACCGGCTGATGTTTCTCGGCTCAAGCTGCATCTATCCGAAATTCGCCGAGCAGCCGATCGTCGAAGAATCCTTGCTCACGGGCCCGCTGGAGCCGACCAACGAATGGTATGCGATCGCCAAGATCGCCGGCATCAAGCTGTGCCAGGCCTATCGCAAGCAGTTCGGGCGCAGCTACATCTCCGCGATGCCGACCAATCTCTACGGCCCGAACGACAATTTTGATCTGACCTCCAGCCATGTGATCCCGGCCTTGATGCGCAAGGTGCACGCGGCCAAGGTCTCCGGCGCGCCGAGCGTCGAGGTCTGGGGCACGGGCACGCCGTTGCGCGAGTTCATGCATGTGGATGATCTCGCCGACGCCCTGGCGTTCCTGCTGGCTCGCTATGACGAGGCGGAGCACATCAACGTGGGCTACGGATCGGACACGCCGATCCGCGAGCTGGCCGAAACCATCATGGACGTGGTGGGGTATGAGGGCGAGATCGCCTTTGACACGTCCAAGCCGGACGGCACGCCGCGCAAGATCATGGACAGCGGCAAGTTGCATGCGCTCGGCTGGACGCCGCGTATCGATCTGAAGGCGGGTTTGGCCCAGGTCTACGAATGGTACCTGGCCAACCAGCCGGATGCGGACGTCGCAGCGCAATAGTGCCGCGACGCCCAGCTCCGCGAGGCAGCGTTTTGCCTGCAATCGGCTATTCGTTTGCCTTGATGTCCAGTCCCAGCAGCAGCGGCACGGCCATCGGCGCCATCATCGCCGTGCCGGCGATCGAGCCGACGGTCAGTGCCTGGGCGGGATTGGCCGTGATCTGCAACGACTCGGGCGCGCTCAGGAAGGTGCCCAGCGCGGCGGCAATCTTCTCCTGGAACGGCGGGTTTTGCAGCAGCGTCAGGATCCGCGGCAGACTGGAGTTCAGCCGTTCCACGAAGGCCGCGCGCTCCATGTTCGCCTCTTCCGCCTGACGATCCAGAACGCGTTCGACAATCGTGTCATTGTCAAAGCGCAAATCGATACTTTCGACGGTGATCTGCTGCGCCAACGCCATCAGCTCGCCGTCTGCATGGCTTTGCTGCTTGAGTTTGGCGACGACATCGGGCGTCACGCCTCCAAAGGACGCCGATAACGAAAGCGTTCCGATCGCGTCACCGGAAATCTCGAAATTTTCGAGGATGGCGCGCGAATTGAGCACATCCCATTCGAAGCTGGCTTTCATCGACAGATTGAGCATGTCGTAGCCAAGCTCCGCGAGCGTCTTCTTGGCCTGTTCATCGTCGAGTTGCGCGGGGTCGAGTTCGATGCCCTCGATCTGGAACGTCCCCTTGGTCGGCGGCGCTTTGCCCGAGCGCTCCAGGGTGCTGAAGATCCGGGCGATCGGCACCGTGCCCTCATCTTCCGTCGAGACCCGGACGTCGGTGATGTCGAGGCTCTCGTAGCCGATCGCGTCGATGGGCGCCGCAACGGCTCCCATATCCCGCGGCCGCACCAGGATGACGTTTGTGGCGGCGGTGCGCGCGGCGAAGAAGGTCGCCGTGTCCGTCTTCATGCTGACATTCCTGGCGGCCATCGCACCGGCCTTGATGCGGCCCGTCGCGTCCACCGATGCATCGGTGAAGGCGATGGCCTCGGCCTCCAGAGACATCTCCTCGCCGCGCTGGCGCATGGTCGCCGCGAGCATGTTGATGACCACGGTTTCGCCCGTCTGCTCGACCGATCCGACGCTGAGATCCTGGGCGCCGCCCGATTCAAGCCCCTTGAGGAACGTGTCGGCGACATCGCTTCCGGTCGGATCGAAGGCCATCGCGCGCGGCCCGAACAGGCCGGAGGCGATCAGAGCGACGCCGAGCGCCATGGATAACGGCCGGGCAAATTTCATCGTGGTCTCCGAATCTCTGAGTGACGGGCATCATGTATGGCACGGGACGGCGGCGTTCATATGGCCGGTCGATGGTGGCGACATCGCGGCGGCGCGCGGCGGTTTTCGCGCCGGATGCCCCGCAGTGCTTAGTGCACAAAACATGCCGCAAATCGCCATGTATTGCCAGCGTGTCAGGCTATCCAGGCAAGTTATTAGGCGGCTAGGCAAAACGCCCGCCACGCTCGAGACTTGGGCAGAAGCGGGCCGCGTATGAAATTTGAGCACCGAATTCCTGAGGTTTGGGGTTTTTACGGTTGAATCCCGGGCCATGAACCCGTATATCGCGCCTCTCCGGTTCGCCCGGGTTTCATCTGCTGGTTTGGGAGGACGAATGTCTACGCACAGCGCCCTCTTCAAATTGGGGATGGACTTGGAGGCTCCAAGCACCACCCATGCTGAAGAACAAACTCACTTCGTTCGCGACGCCGTGTCTGCGGACGAGCGCAAGGATCATTTTGTCGTCAAGAATGGCGTCAAATGCGCCGGCACGCATCTGATCATCGACCTGCACGACGCCGAGAACCTCGACGACCTCGAGCATATCGAGAAGACTCTGGTTCAATGCGTTGAAACGGCAGGCGCAACGCTTCTGCACATCCATCTGCACCGCTTCGAACCGAATGGCATTTCCGGGGTCGCGGTGCTGGCGGAGAGCCATATCTCGATTCACTCGTGGCCGGAGAACGGTTATGCGGCGCTTGATGTGTTCATGTGCGGCGATGCCGTGCCTGAAAGCTGCATCGAGGTCCTGCGGACGGCGTTCAATCCGCGCTCGCTCGTGGTCGAGGAGATCCTGCGCGGGACAGGCGTATGACGGAGACGCGGCTCTATTCCGAGACACTGCATCCCGGCATTCGTTTCTCGTTTGAGGCGGACCGGCTGCTGTTCGAGGACAAGACCGAGCATCAGCATCTGGTGCTGCTGGAAAACAGGCTCTTCGGCAAGGTGTTGCTGCTCGACGGGGTGACCCAGGTCACCACCGCCGACGAATTCATCTACCACGAGATGATGAGCCACGTGCCGATCCTGGCGCATGGCGCGGCGACCGACGTGCTGATCGTCGGCGGCGGCGACTGTGGTCTGGCGGAGGAGGTGCTCAAGCACGCTTCCGTCGAACGCCTCGTGCAGGTCGAAATCGATGCGGCGGTGGTGGAGTTCTCCAAACAACACTTCGCCGAGATGAATGCGCCGGTCTTCACCGATGCCCGTTTCGAACTCGTGATCGCCGACGGCGTCGATTACGTGAAGACCACGGACAAACGGTTTGACGTCGTGATCGTCGATTCCACCGACCCAATCGGGCCCGGTGCGGTGCTGTTTACCCGTGCGTTCTACGCGGCCGTGAAAAAGTGCCTCAAGCCGGGCGGCGTTCTTGTGACCCAGAACGGCGTGCCGTTTCTCCAGGCTGACGAACTGACGGCGAGCATCGGTCACTTCGATGCGCTGTTTGCCGATGCATCCGCCTATGTGATCTGTGTGCCGACCTATATCGGCGGGCACATGACCCTGGGCTGGGCAAGCGATGACGCGGATTTGCGCCAGCTTTCGGTCGATACCTTGCGCACCCGCTTCGACCGGGCAGGGCTGGAGACCCGCTACTACACCCCCGAGGTGCACGCGGCCGCCTTCGCGCTGCCGCGCTACATCGAGGACGCGGTCGAGGCCGGCAAGTCCGGCACCTAGATGTGAGCTTTCAACAGGTTGTCCATTCGGACCTGACCGAGGAGACTGGAGTTACCACGCTTCAGCACGCATCGGAGGGTCCGAATGAACATCCACAAGAATGCCCGCCTGACACCGTTGCGTCGAGGGGAGATGGCCCAAGCGGTCATTGAAGGTCGTCTTTCCCGGGCCCAGGCGGCGCGGGTCTATGGCGTGTCGGCCAAGATCGTTGCCCGGTGGGCCGAACGCTACAGGGCGGAAGGCCCGGCCGGCATGGTCGACCGCTCCTCTCGGCCAGGCCGGATGCCCAGCGCAACCGATCCGCTCCTCTGTGAACGCATCATCGCCCTGCGCCGTCAGCGCTGGACAGGTAAGCACATCGCTCGGGAGGTCGGCGTGTCACCGGCCACCGTCAGCCGGGCGCTGCGGCGGGCAGGCCTCTCCCGGCTCAAGGACCTCGATCCGGCCGAACCGGTGCGCCGCTATGAACGCCAGCATCCGGGCGAGTTGATCCACATCGACATCAAGAAACTCGGTCGGTTCGACCGCGTCGGCCACCGCATCACCGGCGATCGCACCGGCCAGTCCAACAGCCGCGGTGTCGGCTGGGAGTTTGTCCATGTCTGCATCGACGATGCCTCGCGCATCGCCTTCAGCCAGATCTTGCCCGACGAGAAGAAACACAGTGCGGTCGCTTTCCTGCGCGCCGCGCTCGCCTATTACGAGAGCCTGGGCGTCACCGTCACCCGCGTCATGACCGACAATGGCGCCTGCTACAAATCGAAAGCCTTCGCAAAAGCCTGCCGCGATCTCGGCCTCAAGCACATCCGCACCCGACCCTACACGCCCAAGACAAACGGCAAGGCCGAACGCTTCATACAGACCGCGTTGCGGGAATGGGCCTATGCCATCGCCTACCCAACGTCACGCCATCGCGCAGCCGAACTGCCGATCTGGCTACACCGCTACAATTGGCACCGGCCACATGGCAGCCTAAAATCCAAAACACCGATCAGTCGACTCGATCTAACCGAGGACAACCTCTTGAGGCTCCACATCTAGAGCGTTTCCTTCTTAAATGGAATCAATTCTGTTGGTCCAAACCGGTTCGATCCGCGAGGAAACGGGCGAACGGCGTAGCCCATGCTACGGCGGAGGCCGTTGACGCGGCGGACGGCCGGTTTCGACCAACCCTTTGGGCGGGATGAATTTTCCCGATTATCGGCGAGGCCCGTCTCGGCCATATTTGCGATATGCCCTTCGCCAATCCTCTTGATCCTCGACAAAATTCATCTCCGCAGAATGGTTCCATTTAACAAGGAAACGCTCTAGGCAGGTCCGGTTCTCAACGCACCGGATCTTCAATCGCAAGCGTTTCGCGCAAGCCCCAACAACGAACCGAGTCCCGCACATCGTGGAATGGCGCGCGCCGCACCCCCGATGCCCGGTCCGAACTGCTCACGCGGCACTCTCGGATGGGCGTTCCGTCAAGGCGGACATGGCGGCGAGCACGTTTTCGCGGCTCGGCAGGCTGGCCTCGTTGCCAAGATGCTGGATGGCGTGGGCGGAGGCAGCCCGGGCGAATCGGAAATGCTCGTGCCACGATTTTTCCGGATCGCTGAGATAGGAATAGACATAGGCGCCGTGGAACACGTCGCCCGCGCCATTGGTGTCGATGACCTTTTCCTTGGCCACGACGAGCGACGGCAGATCGCGGGTTGTGCCGCTTTCATCGTACCAGACCATGCCACGCTCACCCAGGGTCACGCCGCCGATCCGGCATCCGCGCGCCTTGAGATACGCGAGCGTCTCGCCCACCGGCTTGCCCAACTGCTCGCAGAATCTCTCCGACACGATCGCAATGTCGATGTAGCCAAGCAGCTCGTCCGTGTTGACGCGCACCGCCCCGCCGTCGAGTGACGTGAGAACGCCCGCCTCCCGGCAGGCACGGGCGTAGTAAAGCGCCGCATCGGGAAGATGCCCGTCGACATGCAGCGCGCGGCATCCGTCCAGGTTCAGCGTGGGGAAGGGGTGCAGGAAATCATCGTCCCGGCAGCGCACGATGGCGCGCTTGCCGTCCTTCGGCATGATGAAGGACAGGGAGGATTCGCGCACCTTGCGTCCATGCACGGAGATCCCGTATTGCGCCGCCATGTCGAGGAACATCCGCGCCAGCCAGTCGTTGGCCTGCGAGCAGATCAGATCCGGGGCGATGCCCAGTTTGGCGCAGCAGAACGCCGCGGTGACCGCGTTGCCGCCAAAACTCACCGCGTAGTCCTCGGCGATGGTCTTTTCATCGCCGACGGGCAGGCGGTCGGTCAGGAACGTGATGTCGATGTAGGCTTGTCCGATGAACAGCGCGTCCATGCAAGGTCTCCGGTGTACGGGCGTTGGGCGCGGGTTGAAGCCGCATTGCCGATACCAAACCGGGCCGCGGCGGCGGATGCAAGGGGGTGCGTGGATACGGTGGTGAAATGAAGTCGTTTCGTGAACGGTACAAGCCTTGGGCGAGGCGGTCTTTGGGAGGCTTGTGGGCGTTACCTTCCGCCCCGGAGCGATCGTGGCCGCGCCTGAAGGTCGTTTTGAATGAAAATTCAAACGGTTTAGGGGGTGTTTACGCATCGAGTGCGATTATGGGAGCACGCTTAACCCCGTCCGGAAATCCGTTCTGTGTCGCAACGCCTCAAAATATTTCTCCGGACCTTCGTCGTCGCGGTCTTGATCGCCGTGGTACCGCTGCTTGTCGCGAAATACAGCCTGGAAAATCATGCGGAAATGCGCGCCCGCGAAGAAGTGCGGGCTGCTGCCGCGCGCTTCATCGAACGGGCCGAGCAGGCGCTCGGTGACGGGGTATCGACCCTTCAGGCACTGACCAACGATGGCAGCGTCACCTGTCTCCCCGAACACAGAATCGCGATGAGCCAGGCGGTGCGCAAGTCCGCCTTCATTCAAGGCATCGGGCTGGTGGACGCCAACGGGGTGCCGATGTGTTCCACACCGGAGCGCACCTTGTCGGGCGACGCGATCATGCCGGTCTACCGCGAAAATTCCGCGGTCGTCGGGCTGGGGCTGTTGGACCAGAGCTTCGCCGGCGTGCATGTGGCGGTCGTCAGCTGGCACGTGGGCAACGGGATCCGGCTGATCGCCGAGATCGCGGCGCCCGCCATATCGATCGATCCGGGGCCGGATTATCTGCGCGCCCACCGGCGGGTCGAGGTGCGGTTGTCGCGCGATGTCATCTGGCTGACGATGGGCGGGGAATCCGCGATGCCCAGCGGCGAACGCATGATCACCGAGTTGCAGCGCTCCAAGCGCTATCCCATCGAGGCGACCGTTGTCGTCCCGGTCTCGGCATCGATTCCTCTGGTATCCGATCTGAAGATGATCGCGGCTGTTGCCGCGGGCGGATTCGCCGTGCTGTTCATCGCGGTAGCGCTGTGGATGTCCTGGCGTCCGGATCAGGCGGCGGAGGATGAATTCATCGCCGCGATCAGCAAGGGCGAGTTCATTCCCTACTACCAGCCCGTGATGGACATCGACACCGGCGGACTGATCGGCTGCGAGGTGCTGATCCGCTGGCGGCGGCCGGATGGAACGATTGTGTCGCCGGGCCAGTTCATGACCTATGCGGAGACGTCGGGGCACATCTTCGAGATGACGCGCATCATGATGCGCAAGACCTGCGAGGAGGTCGGCGACCTCTATTCGCGCAATCCGGACATGAAGCTGTCGGTCAACCTTTTCGCGGGCCACTTCGATGACCGGGAAATCATAGACGATATCATCGACATATACGGCCCTTCGCAGATCCGGTATCAGCAGATCGTGGTCGAGGTGACCGAGCGCCAACCGCTCAAGAACCTGGAAACCGCGCGCAAGATCATCGCCGAAATGCAGGCGCTCGGCCTGCGTGTGGCGCTCGACGACGTGGGCACCGGACACGGCGGACTGGCGTATTTGCAGAAGCTCGGCATCGACATCATCAAGATCGACAAGATGTTCATCGACACGCTGGGTGGCGACGACAGCACGTCAACCATCGTGGACACGCTGGTGGAGCTTGCGGGCAACCTCGGCATGGGCATCATCGCCGAGGGCGTTGAGCAAATCGAACAGATTCACTGCCTGCGTGAACTCGGCGTTTCCGCGGCGCAGGGCTACATATTCGCGCCGCCGCTTCCCGGGAACCTCTACATCGAACTGGCCGAAGCCCTGTCCGCCGGCAAGAATCGGGCGCTCGCGGCTGAAAGCCGGAAAGCGCTCGGCGCCAGCGTCGGGGATTTCTTCGGCGGTCTTGGCGAGGACGAGCCGGAAGAGAACGAGGATCGGGACGCCACGGCCGCCTGACCACCGGGAGGCCGGCCGGCGCATCGTTCGTCGCCACATCTCTCCCGGATCCGCCGTCCCGCCCGGTCAAACGTGTGCCGCGCGCGTGAAAAAGTCGGGCCGCACGAGCGACCCGCCTGCATTGTCATGTCTCGCGCGTTGAGGACCATCAGGCGACCTAGTCGTCGTCGTCCTCTTCGCCGTAGGAGTGGCCAGCCTCCTGCATCATGGCGCGTGTCTGCATCATCGCCCGGGCCTGCATCATGGCTCTGCTCTGCATCATGGCGCGTGTCTGCATCATGGCTCGGCTCTGCATCATGGCTCGGCTCTGCATCATGGCTCGGCTCTGCATCATGGCTCGGCTTTGCATCATGGCGCGGCTCTGCATCATGGCGCGGCTCTGCATCATGGCGCGGCTCTGCATCATGGCGCGGCTCTGCATCATGGCTCGGCTTTGCATCATGGCGCGGCTCTGCATCATGGCTCGGCTCTGCATCATGGCTCGGCTCTGCATCATGGCTCGGCTCTGCATCATGGCTCGGCTCTGCATCATGGCGCGGCTCTGCATCATGGCTCGGCTCTGCATCATGGCGCGGCTCTGCATCATGGCTCGGCTCTGCATCATGGCGCGGCTCTGCATCATCGCCCGGTTCTGCATCATGGCGCGGTCTTGCATCATCGCCCGGTTCTGCAACATGGCGCGATCCTGCATCATCGCCCGGCTGGCCGGTCCGCCCTCGGGTCCCGCCGGTTCTTCCGGCGCGATTTCGCGCAACTGGAGATCCGGCCGGTCGATGCCGTCGGCCAGCATGACCTCTTCCTTGGCGCTATCCTCAACAACCTCGTAGCCGGAGAGATCGCCGGGAACGAAATACAGACGCCCGTCAGGGCCTCGCAGGGAAAAGCCACCGCCCGCATCGGCCATGTCGTCCGGCATACCGCCCATCATGGTGTCGGGCATCATCTCATCCGGCATCGCGTCGAATGGCAGCCAGTCATCAGGAACCTCGTCGTCCAGCGGATCGACACCCTCCATGACGTCATCGTCATCGAGATCGAGGTCGAAATCGACAAGGCCGAGCGGGGTGGTGTCCGTTTCCGCGAATGCGATCAGCGGATCGTCGACGGACACGTCCCATTTGCGAAAGCCGGTGTCCTCCTGCTCGATGATCTTTTCCCAAAGGAACCGTTCACCGCTGGCGAGCTCCACATTGGCGCTCTCCTCACGGACCGTGCCATCCGATCCGATGACCTTGACCTTGCCCTTCCCGGAGCCGGCCGCCTTCACCAGGCTTTCCTTCGCCCTCAGGCTGACGAAGGCGCTCCAGTCAGCCGCGTCCACCATGCCGGCGCCATCTTCGCTGACCACGACCATGCAGGGTTCGAAGAGACGGTGCGTCTCGTCGCCGATCTTGATGCCGTAAACATAGGCGAACTGCGCGGACCCGTCGGCCTTGCCGTTGGTTCCAGCGCCTCCCGCTCCGGGAATGGCTGTCCGTGCGCGCCGGTTCAGGGCATCGCGGCGGATCGCCATGCCGTCGATGACGCGCCCGTAGAGGACTGCGCCGAAGTTATCGATAAGGTCCGTCATATCCCATCCCCACCTAGTGAAAATTACTTTGCGTCAAAGCGCCAATATACTCGCGACGCGCCGATCAACTCAAGAGAGGATCCCGCCGCCGGACGCCGGCAATCGGCGCATTGAGCGGAATCGGGATCCCGTCGTCACAACCTCCGGACAAACACCACCGTCAGGACGCGCCGGCGCGCCTGAAAACTCCGGTTCCCGGTAACTCTACCCTACAAAGATTCGCCGCCAGCGAAGGCAATCCGTGATCACTTTCTGATGCGTGTTGCCGCTGATCTGATGGTCCGCCAGCAGAAGCATGCGCGCGACCTTCGCGTATGTGAGGTTCTGCGGGTCGATCTGATGCCAGCAGCGCGCCAGCCGGCGGCCGAGCATGTCGCGGGCCTCGCGCAAGGAATCGGTGAATTTCTCCGGATGCCGACGGTAGGATGCCATCAGCGCCCGGTGCGCGGCATTGTTGGGCTCGCCGGAGGTTTCGACCTCGCGCGACATGCTGGCGTATTCCTGAGACACCAGACCTCGCGCGACGAGCCGCTTCTGATAAAGTTCAATCAGAATGTCGAACAGGGCCCCTGTCAGCGGCTGGCCAAGGGCGTGCACCTGCTTGCCGGTGGCATCCTGCGGGGGCATCGACGTGTCGATCACATCGTCCATCGTCATTGTGTTGGACGCGATGCGGATCTGTTCGGTTTCCGAGGTCTCGCCGATGCGGTTCAATTCGTTGGCCGCGTAGAGATCACCCTCGCTCTTCTCCAGGACGTAGTCGATCAGACTGTCGAAATGCAGCGCCGAAAGCAGCGCGACGATGTCGCTGGCGGATTCATGGAAGCCCCGGTATTCGGTGGTCAGCTTTTCGGGTTCCGGAATGCCGACGGTCGCGTAGACCAACGCGTGCCCGCACTCATGGGCCAGCACGTCGAAATTCAGGCAGTAGGCGCGATCGTCGAGCTTGCCGGCCTTGCCGCCGTGGCCGAACTCCATGAAGCCCCAGCCGAAATGGGCGTTGTCCCAGTCCACCCAAGGGATCATTTCCAGGGTCTTGAAGCTCCACTGGAAGTGCCAAGGCAGGGGGCCGCCGAAATAGGTTTCCCACACGTCGAGGACTCGCCTGACGGATCCGAACATATGCGCGGCCGCGAAACCGGGGTCCGTGGGCGTGAGGTGATCGAAATGGCCGAGCCGGTTTGTCCGGACGCCGGGGGAGGCGGGCCCCTTGTAAGGCGGCTTGTCCTCGTCCTCGTAGTGCTTCTTGTCGCGCGCGGCGACCACATGCATCCGTTTGTCGGACGGGCCCGGGGCCAGTGTTCCCGCCCTGGAGGAAACCCAGACGGTTTGCGGTTCGGGAAAGCACTTGGACGCGGGAGACTGGACGTAGAGCTTGAAGCGCGTCCCGGTCCTTTGATACTGCCGGTCGAGCGAGAACGCGCTCATGACGTCGCTCCATTGCCGAAGGCCACGTCCGCATGCGCCTCGTCCGTAGGCTCAAACGGCGGTTCCAGCCCGGATTGGGTCCAGATCAGGGTTCGCTCGAAGTGGAACACCGGTCGCGGCCGCGGCGCGGCGTCGCCGGCGAGCGTCCGGAGCAGGGCTTCGGCATCCGCCTTCTTCTGCCAGACGCGGCCTTGGGGAAGCCAGTCGCGCAATGCCGCAAGGATTGCGGCGTCCATGCCCTGGTTCGTGGCCGCCGAGAGCATGGCCGCCATGGTGCGGCGCTTGTAGAACATCGCCTTAGCGGTTTCGGCGAGCGCATCGCGGATATCCGCATCGATCACCCCGTCGGCTTCGGCGGCGGCCAGGGTGGCGCGAATGTCCACCATGGCGTCGGTGGAGAGATAGGACGCCTCTTCCGGCCCGTGCACGACGGCAACCTCGTCGTCGTCCTCGAACGGACCTGAAAACGGCGCGAAACGGTTCTCGACATAGGCCTGGAAAATCTCGCCCACGCCGCGCATGCCGAACTGGCGCAGTTCACAGGCGCGCAACGCGCCCATGCTGGCGGCGCCCCACACCTCGATGCCCTGGTCCAGCGCCCACAGGATCTCCTTGTGCCAGATCGCGGGGACCTGTTCGAAATGGCCGTCGATGAGACCGATGGCGCTAGGCGCGTGTTCGGCGATGGCCCGGGCGATATCGCCCTTGCGCGCCGGAGGCAGGAACACCGCTTCGGGCATCGCGCCGCGCGCTTCGTTCAACGGCATGGTGGGACCGAGAAAGACACAGGTGGTCATGCCGCTCCCTCCGAAATCACCCGGGTCGCCCGCAGTCCCGGCACATAGCCGCTCTGCGGACCCTCGAAGGCGCCTTCGAGCCCCGGGATCACGACCCGGGCCACAGGCACGTTGAACGTTGGCTTGGTCAGGTCGACCGCCACGATGTCGGTGATGTCGCGCGCCATCAGCGCGTCCTTGACCGCCTCGAGATCCTCATCGAACCGGTCGGTGAGCAGATTGTATGCGTCGGAGAACCGGCGTTGCGGCCGCAGACTGTCGATTACCGAACGCGCCATGCGCTGGCGCTCGATGACGGCCTTCTCGGTGTATTCGTGCTCGTCGATATCCTCGCGCGACCCGGCGATATAGGTGGTGCGCGCCTGGGCGGCTTCCGTCAGCGCGCGCGCCAGCGCCACATTGGCGCACAGATGAGCGCCCGCGCCCATCTCCGGTGCGCCGGTCGTGGAATCCCGGTCGGTGACGAGGCAGTAGAAGACGGCGACCTCGATGTCGCTCGATACGTCCCATACGACGACATCCAGCCCAGCGCGTTCGAACTGGTCAATAAGGCCGGCGCAAACCGGATCGTCGATCGTCGCCAGATCGACGGCGCGCCTGCTGCCCCAGGCCTGCGTGGAGAGCTTCCACAAGGTGGTGGCGTCGCGCTCGATGACCTCGTAGATCGCATGCAGGACGGCCTCGTTCCAGGTGTTGCCCGAGGCGAGACCGTTCGTCGTGGCCGCGAAAACGCCGGATCCAGCCGGCTGGGGATCGGTGTAGTTGGCGTGCACGAGTTCGTGCGGCAGCCACTGGTCGATGCCGCTCAGGAGGCATTGCCCCTCGATCCAGAGGATCTGCTCGAAGGGATTGAGCCCCTCGGGACGCGCCAACGGCAGACCGAGCACGTCGATCATCGTGTGCGAGAACCGCAGTTCCTCGAAACTTGCGAGCTTCAGCGGCTTGTCGATGCTTTCCGCATGCAGCGTCTCGAGCGCTTCCATGACGGCGGAGACCCGCGCGGCGTCCGCGTCGATTCCTTTTCCCTGGAAGACGGAGAGAGAACGCGAATTCGGGCGGCACGCCATATAGACGGGGATGCCGACGTGGTCGAGCCCGGTGATGTTCGATACCCGGGTGATGCCGAAAACGGGAAGCAGCGGCTGCAGGCGGCGAAATGTATCCGCCGGCGAGCGCGCCCGATGAGTGCCTGAGAGATAGATTTTCGTCTGGTCATCGTCTGCTGGTCTGCGCGACGAAGATCGTGTCATGCGAATTTCTCCGATCTGCCGTTCAACAACGCATGTGCATCGTCGGTGTCGGCAGTCGTCCCCCGCCGGCAACCTTGTCCAGAATGGCGCGCAGGCGCTGTTCGCTGTCGCTGTCCGGCTGGGACTGCATGCGCGTCATCGCGGTGCGCAGCGCCAACGCGTGAGCGCCCTGAGCGGTCGCAATATCACACGATTCATTGAGGCAGTATGTGATTTCACTCACATCGCCATTACTGACAATCAAGGTCTCCGCGGCCTGCCGCTCAAGCTCGGCGCCCCAGTAGATGACGCCCTGCAAATCGATCACCGATCGGCCCTCGTCAAGCGCCGCGAGGGCATTCTCGTGTGCGCCCAGGGCCCGGCGGCACTGCGCCAGCATGCAATAGAAGACAGGAAAGTCCTCGGGCGTGCCGACATCGCGCATGATGGCAAGGCCGCGCTCGATGCCCTGCAGGGCCGCCTGCGGATCTCCGGATTCCAGCAGCCGCCAGCCGTCGTAGATCATCGCCTTGGCGGCGTAGTCGTCGACCTCATGAGTCGCGGCGAGCGTCGCCAGACGCCGCGCCAGCTCCTCCACCGCAGCGCAATCGCGCAAATGACAGTGCAGCATCGCCGCGATATCGAGCGCATGGAACAGGCTACCGGGATGATCAAGCGCTTCCGCCCATTCAAGCGTCTCGACGATTGTCTTTCTCGCGGCATCCGCGTTGCCGGTCATCCACTGGCACAGTGCGATTTCACCCAGCGCGCAGACTTTCGCGTCGTGACCGCCGTAGAGCGCGCCGGGTCCGTCGTGGCCGGCCTCCGCATAGAGCGCCAGACCATCGTGCGCATGGGTCATCGAATTGCACAGATCGCCCATCTGGAAGGCATTGGCCCATTTGCAGTGGCGGGCCTGCAGCTTGAACTCGACGCCGCTCATCCTCTCGGACACCTCCACCAGACGCTCGGCCCGCTCCGCCATCAGCGCGAACGTATCCGAGACACGCCACCAGCCCCAGTAGGCCGGGAAGTGCCACTCGGATTCGGGAGTCGTCTCCGACAGCGCGACCGCGGCCGTATAGCTGTCCTTGGTTTCCGGCGCTCCGGGTCCTTTCGCCGCGAGGAAGGCGCTTGCCAGCATCACCTGCAACTGCAGGCCGCGCGTCATCACCGCGTCGGTCTGTTCCATGGAGGCATTGAGCTCGACAGCCCGCTGCAGGTGCCGCGCGGCCTCAAGATTGGCCGATGCCTGCACGGCGGACGTTCCTGCCGCGAGCAGATGGCGAACCGCGCAATCATAGAATCCCGCAGCCTCGCAGTGGCTGGCCAGGCGTTCCGGCCGCACATGCATCAGCCGCGAAGGCTCCGCCTTCAGCCATTTGAGATACCGCGCGTGCAGGGGCTTGAGCTGGCTCTTGAGCAGGCTGTCGTAGGCTGCCTTCTGGAACAAGGCGTGCCGGAATTCGAGCGCGGTCATGCCGCGGTCCTGCACGGCGCGCATGTGGCCGGAGGCGATCAGCCGGTCGGTCGCCGCTTCCAGCCGCTGGTTGTCGAGCATGGAAATGGCCGCCAGATCGTCAAGCGGAACAATGCGTCCGATCACCGCTGCGACCTGCGCCAGTTCCTTGGCTGAGCCCAGCGAATCCAGACGAGCCGTCAGCAGATCCAGCAACGACGTTGGCGTGATGAAGCCATCCGCCGCGCCCCGGGTGAAAAGCCGCCCATGTTTTTCAATAACCTGGCCGGTTTCCATAAGAGCGCGTGTCAACTCCTCGACGTAAAGCGGCACACCGTCGGTGACCTGATAGATCTGCCGCGCCAAGGCCGGCTCCAGAACGCTGCCGCCGCCGATGCGGGTGATCACCGCCGCGCAGGCCTCCCGGCTCAGGCCGGTCAGCGAGAGATCGTCGGTCCGCCGCGCCTCCCACGGGAAGCGGGACCGGGACGCGATACGGCGAGGAAAAAGATCGGCGCGTCCCGTTGCGAGACCAGAACGGATTCGATGAGCTCGATTGTCGAGGGATCCACCCAATGCGCGTCCTCGAGCACGATCGCCAGGGGCTTTGCGCGCGCCGCGATGAAGCGCGCGAAGGCCGCGAAGACGCCGTCGCGCACCGCTTCGTCGGTTCCGGCCGGCTCCGATTGCGGAAAGCGATCGGGACGCCACAGCCGGAGGATCGCGTTGACGGGCGCGGTGTCGACCACGCCGTTTTCCGCGAACCAGTCGCGCACCCGGTGGGCCACGAGATCGTAGTCGTCGGTTGGTTCGCTGGCGAGCCAGTTGGTCACCAGCCGCAGCACCGCGACAAAGGCGGAGTCGCGTTCCTCGTGCACACCGTGCAGCCGCACAAGCCGCTGGCGGGGGATGTCGGCATCGCGCAGGAACTGTGCGGTGAGCCCGGATTTGCCGATGCCCGGTTCGCCGGTCAGGGTGATAATCGACATCTTGCCCGTCTCACAGGTCCACTTCCACGCGGCCTGCAAGGTGGCGAGTTCCCGGTCGCGGCCGATGACGCTGGACGAGGGGGTGAACCGCTGGCGTTCGGCGGCGGCGTCCTGGCCAAGGATATGAAACAGCTCGATGGGTGTTTCCAGGCCCTTGCCGCTGTGCTGGCCGAGGGTCTTCATCCGGAAGCCGGGCTTGATCAATCCGGCGGTGACGGCGCTGACGACTACGGTGTTGGGCGGCGCGCATGATTCCACGAAGGCGGCGATATTGGGCGTTTCGCCGACAATCGAGTGTTCTTCACGGGTGCGCCCCGATCCCATCTGTCCGACGATGACGATACCGGTGTGCAAACCGATCCGCAGGGCCAGCGACACATCGTAGGCGCGCAACTCACCGTGGTTCAGCCCGTCGATACGCCGCAGGATCTCAAGACCGGCAAGCGCGGCGCGGCGCGGCGCGTCTTCCAGCGCCGTGGGATAGCCAAAATAGGCGAGAATGCCGTCGCCCATGTAGCGCGCGATAAGCCCGCCCGCCGCCTCGATGACTGTGGCGGCCTCCGTCTGGAACGCACGCAGCACCTCGCGCAGGTCCTCGGGATCGATTTCGGTGGAGAGCCGAGTCGAGCCAACGACGTCGCAAAACATCACCGTCAGCTGCCGGCGTTCACCGTCATGCGCCAAACCGCGCGTAAGCAGGCTCGTTGCGGGCGTCCGGCTCGCCTGTTCGGCCTGCTGCACGCCGCATTGCGGGCAGAACCGCGCGTTGGGAGGCAGTTCCACGCCACAGGATGTGCACGACTGGACGTCCCTTGCCCCGCAGCCGGGGCAAAACTGTGCACCCTCGGGCAAGACCGCGCCACACGCGCCACATTGGCGGTCATGCTTCCCCATCGACGTCCCCGTTCGTATCCAATTTCAGCGAAAAAAGCCTAGCACTTACCGCGAGGGACGAAAAGCGGACCGTAGCCAGTGGGCAGGTGGATACAAAGACGCGATTGCTGATTTTGCGGTTTCGAGGCTTCTCCCGCATGCGCCGGCGGCCGGCAATGGCGCCGCTCTGCCTTACCGTGTTGGTCTCACGCGGGTACCGGCACCATCACGCTCGCGTGTCGCGTGCCGATCGGATCGCAGTGTGCCGGGGATCGGGCGCCGGAAAGCGCACATGTGCGCGATGCGATCGACGACCGGCAGCCGTCGGAGGCAACGCGCCGAGACATTTCCCGGCTGAGTCCATCACCGTGTCGCGAACCAGACGGCACCCTTCCACAGAGGTTTGTCGAGCAGACCGTTGTTCAGGTCCGCATAGTGTTGCTGCTCTTGCGGGTCTTCGCAGATCAACCGCCAGATTTTGCCGTCACCGTATTCGACACCGACCGTGCGCCCGTTCTCGCTCTCGTATTCCGTCCAGGCAACGGTGTGCGGGAACGCGAAATAGTTCTTGTTGCAATAGGTGACCTGCACCATGCCGCGCTTCTTTGAACTGAAGATCTGCTGGCTCTCGACGAAGTCACCAAAACCGTCACGGGAAATGATATGCACTTCACCGGCCGCCGCCGGCGTTGCCAACAGCAGCAGTGCTCCCATCGTGTGAACAAGCTTTTGCATCGTCACTGGCTCCAATCGCGGTTGCAACAGTCGCGGAAGGTGACGTATGGCCGCGAGGAATTGTATCCACTCGAAACCTGAATACACAGACACACATTTAGGGCTCAATAAATTGAGCCAGCGAAGTTGATAAAAATTTTAGTGAATATCGTGCTGCAATCAATCTGACTTCGTGCCGTCCGAGATCGCCGAATGTCTGCGCGCTGTGCACGGTCGGCGCGCCGCGGCGTGCGATCGCAAAATGGACAAGGCCCACGGGCTTCTCCCGCGAGCCGCCGCCGGGGCCGGCTATGCCGGTGATCGAAACGGCGGCGTCTGCGCGCGACTTACCAAGCGCGCCTTGCGCCATGGCGCGCGCCACGGGCTCGCTGACGGCTCCGTGCTCCGCGATCAACTCTGGCGCGACGCCGAGCATCGCTGACTTGGCTTCGTTGGAATAGGTGACAAAGCCGCAATCGAGAACGGCGGATGAGCCTGCGATGTCGGTGATCGCGGCCGCAACCATGCCGCCGGTGCAGGATTCCGCCGTCGCGACAAGCAGACCGAGGCTGCTGGCCGCGTCCAACAGTTCCCGCGCCAAGGCCTGCAAGGACATGTCCCCGATCTGGACGCTTGTCATGATCACTTCCTTTCCCGGTTCCGTCGGCGTGTCAGCGTCAAGCGGTGGCATCGGAGCCTGCGTCATCATCGCCGAGCGGCAGGCGCACTGTCGCGGTGGCCATGGCGGCGATTCCCTCCCGCCGGCCAGTGAATCCCAAGCTTTCGGAGGTCGTCGCCTTGACGGCGATGCGCTGGACCGGCAGGCCGCAGATGGCGGCGATCCGGGCGCGCATGGCGTCGCGATGCGGTCCAATCTTCGGCTCCTCGCAGATGATCGTCAGGTCGATGTGGGCAATCCGCCCACCGCGCCGGGCAACGCGCGTCACGGCATGCTCGAGGAAAATGTCCGAGGCGGCGCCTTTCCACTGCGGATCGGAGGGCGGGAAATGCGAACCGATGTCGCCATCCGCCAGCGCGCCGAATATCGCATCCGTGATCGCATGCAACGCCACATCCGCGTCCGAGTGCCCCTTCAGCCGCCTGTCGTGCCCGATCCGAACGCCGCCGAGGATCACATGGTCGCCGGGGGCAAACGCATGCACGTCGTAGCCGTTGCCGACACGGATATCACCCAGGGTCGCCCATTGCTGCAGGCGCATGCATTCATCGGCCGCCACGAGATCGCTCCTTGTCGTGATCTTGATATTGTCTTCGCCTCCGCGGACCGCCGTGATCGCATGCCCGGCCCATTCCGCCACCGCGGCGTCATCGGTAAACGACGTCTCGCCCCGTTCAAACGCCTGTCGATGCGCGTCGAGCACGACGTCGAAACGAAATCCCTGCGGCGTCTGCGCCGCCCAAAGGCCGTCGCGGGGAAGTGTGTTGGTCACACGTCCCGCGTCATCGACCCGCTTTATCGTGTCCGTGCAGGGAAGGGCGGCCAGCACCGCTGGCTTGCCCGCATCGAGCGCGTTCCAGACCCGCTCGATGGTGGCTGTGTCAATGAACGGCCGAGCGCCATCATGAACCAGCACATAGGCCGGCGGAGCGTCCGCCAGGCTCTCCAGTCCCAGCCGCACCGACGCCTGGCGCGTGGCGCCGCCTGTCACCGGGGCCATTAACTTGTTTCGCGCCTCGATATCGCCTATTGCGGCGTCATAAAGCGCCCTGTCATCTGCGTGTATGACCGTGACGATCCTGTCGATGCGGTGGCTTGCGCCAAGCGCATCGAGTGTAAGCGCCAGAATCGGCCGTGCGCCGATCGGCAAATACTGCTTCGGCCCCGCATCCCCATCGGCGGCCATGCGCGACCCGCGGCCCGCCGCGACGACGATTGCGACAGTGCCTTTGCCGCGCGGCACGGTATTTGCGTTATTTGGCATGGGCTTCCGGATCGGCGCTCGTGGATGGCGGTTGTGTCGGAGCAATTGCACCGGGAAACAACCGGCTCGATAAAAAGTCAATCATGGTCTTGCCGAATGCCGATAGTTGTCTAATATGTGTGCAATCATGAACGATGCTCATAAAATAAGCAAAGACCCTACATCCGCTGCCCAGTCAAAAGGCTTGGCAATCGGCGGCTTGCGCACCGCGAACTGCGTGCTGCTCGCCCCGATGTCCGGAGTTACGGATCTGCCATTTCGCCGAATCGCGGCGCGCTTCGGCGCGGGACTCGTGGTTTCGGAAATGGTGGCGAGCGAGGCGCTGGTTGACGGCGACCCCGAAACGACCCTGCGCATGGAAGGCGCCGGCATCCGTCCCCACGTGGTGCAGCTTGCCGGCCGCGAGGCGCGCTGGATGGCCGAGGGCGCCCGGCGCGCCGAGGCATCCGGCGCGGAGATGATCGACATCAACATGGGCTGCCCCTCCAAGCGTGTGACCACAGGCTACTCCGGTTCGGCGCTGATGCGCGACCTCGATCATGCGATGACGCTGATCGACGCGACCGTCGGAGCGACGGCGTTGCCGGTCACGGTGAAAATGCGGCTTGGCTGGGACGAACGCAGCATCAATGCGCCGGAGCTCGCCCGCCGGGCACAGGACGCTGGCGTGCAGATGATCACGGTGCATGGCCGCACGCGCTGCCAGTTTTACAAGGGCGCGGCCAATTGGCCCGCCATCCGTGCGGTCAGCGAGGCGGTCTCCATCCCAGTCATCGCAAACGGCGATTGCATGGATTCGCGTGATGCCGGGCGGATGCTGGCCCAATCGGGCGCCGACGGCGTGATGATCGGACGCGGCGCATACGGGCGTCCTTGGATCGTCGGCGCGGTCGCCGACAGTCTCGACGGGCGGCCGGAGCGGGAAGGGCCTTCGGGCGCGGACCTGGCCGATCTGGTGGTCGAGCACTATCAGGCGATGCTGGCGCACTACGGCACGCAGCTTGGATTGCGCTGCGCGCGCAAACATCTGGGCTGGTATCTCGATGGCGTCGCCGAGGACGCGAAGCCGGCGCCTGCGCACCGCAAGGCGCTGCTGACTTGCGATGAACCGGCCACCGTCGAACGGCTGGCCCATTCCCTGTTTTCTGACTGCACGTCGCGGAGAGCCGCATGATGAGCGATAGCATCGACCGCAGCGGCGCTTTGCCGGGCGAGGCGAAGAGTACGGCGAGCGGCGCGGGCACGGATATTCTCGATGCGCTGCCGCATCCGGTCTTGCTGGTTGATCCGAATGGCCGCATCGAGCAGGCCAACATGGCGGCGGAGATCTTTTTCAGCGCCAGCGGCGCGGTCATGCACCGGCATCCGCTTGATTATTTCGTGCCCTTCGGGAGCCCCCTGTTGACCCTCGTCGATCAGGTCAAGCAGCGCGGTTCCGCGGTCAACGAGTACAAGGTCGACATCAGTTCGCCACGCATCGGCTCGGAAAAGATGGTCGACATCTATGCCGCGCCGGTGAACGAGCGGCCCGGTTTCGTCACCCTGATGCTGCAAGAGCGCACGATGGCGGAGAAGATCGACCGCCAACTGTCGTCGCGCGGCGCCGCGCGCACCGTCACCGGGCTCGCCGCGATGCTGGCCCATGAGATCAAGAACCCGCTCTCAGGCATTCGCGGCGCCGCGCAGCTTCTCGAACAGTCCGCCGATGACGATGATCGTGCCCTGACCCGGCTGATCATGGATGAGGCGGATCGCATCGTGAAGCTTGTCGACCGGATGGAAGTGTTTTCCGACGAAAGACCAATCGATCGCGAAGCGGTCAACATTCACGTTATTCTCGACCATGTTAAGCGGCTCGCGGCATCCGGTTTCGCGCGCAATATCAGGATCGTGGAGGAGTACGATCCGTCGTTGCCGCCGGTCTACGCCAATCGCGACCAGCTTGTGCAGGTGTTTTTGAACCTGGTGAAGAACGCCGCCGAGGCCGTGGGTGACAATCCGGAAGGCGAACTGGTGCTGTCCACCGCGTTCCGGCCCGGTATCCGCATGTCGGTGCCCGGCACGCGCGACCGCGTCAGTCTGCCGCTGGAATTCAGCGTTCGCGACAACGGACCCGGCGTGCCGGATGACCTGATGCCGCATCTCTTCGACCCCTTCGTGACCACCAAGACCAACGGGACCGGATTGGGCCTTGCCCTGGTTGCCAAGATCATTGGCGACCATGGCGGGGTGATCGAGTGCGACTCGCAGCCCGGACGCACCGCGTTCCGGATTCTGATGCCCGCGTCCTCGAATGAATATCCCACACCCAACAGCGCCAGGAATGAATGACGATGCCCAGTGGCACAATTCTCGTTGCTGACGACGATGCAGCGATCCGCACGGTCCTCAATCAGGCATTGTCGCGCGCCGGCTATTCGGTCCGGCTGACGTCCAACGCCGCGACGCTGTGGCGCTGGGTCAGTTCCGGAGAGGGCGATCTCGTGATCTCCGACGTGATCATGCCCGATGAAAACGCCTTTGATCTGCTTCCGCGGATCAAGAAGCTGCGTCCGGATCTGCCGGTCATCATCATGAGCGCGCAGAACACGTTCATGACGGCGATCCGCGCCTCCGAACGCGGCGCTTACGAGTATCTCCCCAAACCCTTCGATTTGAAGGAACTGATCAGCATCATCGGGCGGGCCCTGTCCGAGCCGAAGTCCAAGCGTGTCGACGTCTCCGAGGAAGTCGGCGAGAACATTCCGCTTGTCGGCCGGTCCGCGGCGATGCAGGAAATCTATCGCGTCCTGGCGCGCCTGATGCAGACCGATCTGACCGTGATGATCTCCGGCGAATCCGGCACTGGCAAAGAGCTTGTGGCCCGCGCCCTGCACGACTACGGCAAGCGGCGCAACGGACCCTTTGTCGCCATCAACATGGCGGCGATCCCCCGCGACCTGATCGAGGCGGAACTCTTCGGTCACGAGAAGGGCGCCTTCACCGGCGCTCAGGCGCGCAGCGCCGGCCGGTTCGAGCAGGCCGACGGCGGCACGCTGTTCCTCGACGAGATCGGCGACATGCCGATGGAGGCGCAGACACGCCTGCTGCGGGTGCTGCAGCAGGGCGAATACACGGCCGTTGGTGGCCGGACGGTGATCAAGACCGATGTGCGGATTGTCGCCGCGACCAACAAGGACCTGCGCCAACTCATCAATCAGGGACTGTTTCGCGAGGATCTCTATTTCCGCCTGAATGTGGTGCCGCTGCGGCTGCCGCCGCTGCGCGAGCGCGCCGAGGATCTTCCCGATCTGGTGCGCC
This sequence comes from Breoghania sp. L-A4, assembly GCF_003432385.1. Taxonomy (NCBI): domain Bacteria; kingdom Pseudomonadati; phylum Pseudomonadota; class Alphaproteobacteria; order Hyphomicrobiales; family Stappiaceae; genus Breoghania; species Breoghania sp. L-A4. The sequence goes on from NZ_CP031841.1 coordinate 2,625,750, forward strand.
ACTTCTTCATGCTGGCGAACAAGGAAGGCCTGCCGACCAAGCAGCTGGAACCCGCGGCCGTCGAACGGCTCAAGCGCTATCGCTGGCCGGGCAATGTGCGTGAGCTGGAAAACCTGGTTCGCCGGCTCTCCGCGCTCTATCCGCAAGATGTCATCACCGCCAACCTGATCGACCAGGAGCTGTCTCAGCCGGCCTCGATCAACGAGGATCCGGACGCGGATAATGACGACGCGAACCTCTCGGCGCAGTGGAGCGCTTCTTGAACGGCTATTTCTCCAATTTCGGCGACACGCTGCCGCCGCCGGGCCTGTATCACAGGATCCTCAAGGAGGTGGAGTATCCGTTGCTCAGCTCGGCGCTTGCCGCGACCCGGGGCAATCAGATCAAGGCCGCGGAGCTTCTTGGCGTGAACCGCAACACTCTGCGCAAGAAAATCCGCGATCTCGACATTCAGGTCATCCGCAATTCCCGCTAGATGGGGACCTCCCGACGGCGTGTCCATTCCGGCCGGAACGTGGACACCTGTGTCCGGTCGGACGCGTCCGCAAGCGTCACGAGCGCCGGACTTTCCGCCACGCGGTTTTGACAATTTTTGCCTCGCAGATGTCGCATTTTGGCGACAGTGTGGTATCCGTGACGCAGTGCACCGATTGTCGGCATCGCGGCCCGGCCCGCCCACGAATGGAATATTGACTGTCCATGACCCTGCTGAGCGACGCGGAATCGGAAAAGACCTTGCGCCCGCCCGGTCAAGGAAACCGGCTGGTCCGGTCCTACGGTCTGGTGTTCATGGTCCTGTCTCTGGTCTCGGTGGCGGCGACCTTCGCTGTCCTGACGGGCATGACGCCGATTGTGCCGAGCCAGGAGGTAATCTCGATCGCGCTGGGCTGCAACGCCGTGGTCATCGGCGCCCTTTGCCTCGCGATCGGCTGGGAAATCTACGGTTTGTGGGTTGCCCGAAGACGGGGCAGGGCGGCGGCGCGATTGCAGGTTCGCATCGTTGGCCTGTTCAGCGTCATTGCGGCGGTCCCAGCCATCCTCGTGGCGATTGTCGCGACCATCACGTTGGATCGGGGTCTCGACCGCTGGTTTGAGGAACGCACCCGGCAGATCATCGACAATTCACTCACCGTGGCGCGTGCCTACCTGCAGGAGCATGCGCGCGTGCTTCGCGGCGATCTCATCGCCATGGCCAATGACGTCGACCGGGCGAAGTCCGTCTACGACTACGAGCCGACCCGGTTTGATTCGTTTTTCGAAGCCCAGGCGAGCCTGCGCACCTTGCCCGCGGCATTTCTGCTGAAGAAGGACGGCACGGTTGTCACCCGCACCGTGGTCGACCCCAAGACCACGGTTCTCATGCCGCCGGCGTCGGCGTTCACGCAGGCCGAGAAGGGCGAGCCCGTTCTCATCGCGCCGGGTGTTTCCAGTCAGGTGGGTGGGATCATCAAGCTCGTCGCCTATGACGACATCTTCCTGTATGTGGCGCGCGCCATGGATCCGCGCGTCGTCGATTACCTGCGCATCGCCCAGGAAGGCGAGAGCGAGTACAACGATCTCGAAAAGAGCCGTTTCGGCGTCCAGATCGCGTTTGCCCTTGTCTATACCGGCGTGGCGCTGGTGTTGCTGCTGTCGTCGATCTGGGTGGGGTTTGGCTTCGCCAATCGCATGGTGTCCCCGATCCGCCGGCTGATCAGCGCGGCCGACCAGGTGTCGGAAGGAAATCTCTACACCCAGGTGCCGATAGACCGGCGGGAAGGGGATCTTGCCAATCTTGGGGCCACCTTCAACAACATGACGGCGCAGTTGCGCGGCCAGCGCGACGCGCTGTTGTCGGCCAACGACCAGATTGACCGCCGCGCGCGGTTCACCGAGGCCGTGCTGGCCGGTGTCACGGCGGGGGTTATCGGCATCGACGATGGCGGGCGCATCACCCTGATCAACCGCTCCGGACTCAGCTTGCTGGACCATTCGGAAGACGAACTGCGCGACCGCAACATCACGGATGTGGTTCCCGAGCTCGCCGATATCGTCAACGAGATGCTGGACGACAGCTACGCGCGCGCCATTCAGGGGCAGATCACGCTGATGCGCGGCGGCCGAGAGCGCATCGTCAACGTGCGGGTGACGACCGAACAGTCCGCAAAACGTGAGCACGGCTATGTGGTCACGCTGGACGACATCACCGACCTGGTCAGCGCCCAGCGGACATCCGCCTGGGCTGACGTGGCGCGGCGCATCGCGCATGAAATCAAGAACCCGCTGACCCCGATCCAGCTGTCGGCCGAGCGCATCCGGCGCCGCTATGGCAAGCAGATCGAAACCGACCGCGAGATTTTTGACCAATGCGTCAACACGATCATCCGCCAGGTGGGCGACATCGGACGGATGGTCGACGAGTTCTCCTCCTTCGCCCGGATGCCGAAGCCGGCCAAGGAGGATCGTGATCTCGTGCCAGTGGTGCGCGAGGCGGTGTTCATGCAGTCCGTGGCTCAGGCCGACATAGACATCAAGATGGAGCTGCCGCAGACCCCGTTGATCGCCCACTTCGATCACCGGTTGCTCGGCCAGGCGCTCACCAATGTCATCAAGAACGCCACCGAAGGCGTTCTTGCCGTCCCGGAAGTGGACCGTGGCAAGGGCCGCATCACCGTCTCGCTGAGCAAGAATGATGGCTTCTGTGTGGTCGATGTCATCGACAATGGCGTCGGCCTGCCGCACGAAAACAGGCAAAGATTGCTTGAACCTTACATGACAACGCGCGAGAAGGGCACCGGACTGGGGCTCGCGATCGTGCGAAAGATTCTCGAAGATCACGGCGGTGGCGTCGAACTGCTTGATGCTCCCGACGTGGCCGGCGGCGGCCGTGGCGCCTGGGTGCGCCTGACGATCGCGGCCAGCGACACATTGCCGGGCACACTTGATATTGATCCTGATTTAGAACCTCAAACAGAAGATCCGGTCGCACCCCATGGCGTCTGACATTCTCATCGTTGACGACGAAGCGGACATCAGGGACCTCGTTGCGGGGCTCCTTGATGACGAAGGCTATGAAACACGCACCGCCGCTGACAGCGACAGCGCATTGGCGGCCATCGAGGAACGGCGGCCGTCGCTGCTGGTTCTCGACATCTGGCTGCAAGGCAGCCGGCTCGACGGTCTTGCGCTGCTCGACGTGATCAAGCAACAGCACCCGGACCTGCCGGTGGTGATCATTTCCGGTCACGGCAACGTCGAAACCGCCGTCTCCGCGATCAAGCGCGGCGCATACGACTATATCGAAAAGCCGTTCAAGGCGGACCGGCTCGTCCTGATCGCCGAACGCGCTTTGGAGGCGTCCAAACTGCGCCGCGAGGTGCGTGACTTGCGCCAGCGCAGCAGTGACGCCAGCCAGTTGATCGGCACATCGAGCGCCATCAGCCATTTGCGCCAGACCATCGACAAGGTTGCGCCAACCAACAGCCGCATCCTGATTTCCGGGCCGTCGGGCTCCGGCAAGGAGCTTGTCGCGCGTACGATCCACGCGATCTCCAACCGCGCTCAAGGCCCCTTCGTGGTTATCAACGCGGCGACGATCACGCCGGACCGGATGGAAGAGGAGCTTTTCGGCGTCGAGCCCGAGGACGACCGGCCCCGCAAGGTGGGGGCGCTCGAGGAAGCCCATGGCGGCACGCTTTATCTCGATGAGGTCGCCGACATGCCGCGCGAGACGCAGGGCAAGATCCTGCGTGTTCTGGTGGACCAGAATTTCACGCGCGTCGGCGGGGCGACCCGTGTGCATGTGGATATCCGCATCATTTCCTCCAGCGCGCGGAATCTGGACGAGGAGATCGCCGAGGGCCGCTTCCGCGAGGATCTGTTCCACAGGCTGGGCGTCGTGCCGTTTCGTGTGCCCGCGCTCTCGGAGCGCCGCGAGGACATCCCCGAACTGATCGACTTCTTTTCCGAACAGATATCGAATGCGACCGGAATTCCGCGGCGCCCCATCGCGCCGGATGCCATGGCTGTGTTGCAGACCCACGACTGGCCGGGAAACATCCGCCAGTTGCGCAACAACGTCGAGCGTCTCATGATCCTGTCGCGCGGCGATCCGGATCGCGAGATCACGGCGGATCTGCTGCCGGCCGAGGTTGGCGCCACCTTGCCGGGCCTGTCCTCCAACAATGGCGGCGATCATCTGATGGCCCTGCCGCTTCGCGAGGCCCGCGAGGTCTTTGAGCGCGATTACCTGCAGGCGCAGATCAAGCGGTTCGGAGGAAACATTTCCCGCACCGCGGAATTTGTGGGAATGGAGCGCTCCGCTCTTCACCGCAAGCTGAAATCCCTCGGTGTTTCATGATATCGCTGATGCGGAGCCTGACGTGGACCGCGCGTCCCGGCCGGGCACGATACGCATGCACGGCGTCCATAGGCATGTCCGGGATCTGTGCGGCGCCGCCGGGAGCGCCGGTGCGGATTTGATCGCGGCGTATAGGCCTTCGCGAAGGAACAACACATGAAAGTCGTCATTTGCGGCGCCGGCCAGGTCGGCTACGGCATCGCCGAAAAGCTCGCTTCCGAGCAGAACGATGTTTCGGTCATCGATTCCTCGCCCAATCTGATCAACGCCATCCGCGATACGCTTGATGTGCGCGGCTTCGTCGGTCACGGCTCGCATCCCGACACTCTGGCGCTGGCAGGCGCCGACCAGGCCGACATGATCATCGCGGTCACCCTTTATGACGAAGTCAACATGGTTGCCTGCCAGGTGGCGCATTCGCTGTTCAATGTGCCGACCAAGGTTGCCCGCGTCCGCGCGCAGAGCTATCTGCGCACCCACTGGCAGGATCTCTTCTCGCGCGATCACATGCCGATCGACGTCATCATCTCTCCCGAGGTGGAAGTGGGCGAGATGGTGCTGCGCCGCCTGTCGCTGCCCGGCGCCGTGGAGACCGCGCGCTTCTGCGATGACCACGTCGTTGTTGTCGGCATCATGTGCGAAGAGGACTGCCCGGTCGTCGATACGCCGCTGCGCCAGTTGACCGAGCTGTTTCCCGACCTCAGCGCGGTGGTGGTCGGCGTCCAGCGGGAGAACCGTCTGTTCGTGCCCAAGAGTGCCGATGCGCTTCTTGTTGGCGATCTCGTCTACGTGGTGGCCCGGCGCGACCACGTCCGCCGCGCCCTGGCGATCTTCGGACACGAGGAGCCGGAGGCCAATCGGGTGGTCATCGCCGGCGGCGGCAATATTGGTCAATATGTTGCCGAGAACCTGGAGAAGCGGCAGTCCCGCGCCAAGATCAAGATCATCGAGTTCTCCCGCGATCGCGCCCTGAGCATCGCCGATCGTCTCAAGCGCACGGTGATCTTGCACGGCAGCGCGCTCGACCAGCAGATCCTGCGCGAGGCCGACATTCAGGACGCCGACACGATGGTGGCCCTGACCAACGACGACGAAGTCAATATCCTGTCGTGCGTCATGGCGAAGAAGCTTGGCTGCCGACGCAATCTCAGCCTTCTCAACAACACCAGCTATCCGGCATTCGCCCACGCCCTTGGTATCGACGCCTATATCAACCCGCGTGCGGTGACGATCTCGAAGATCCTTCAGCATGTCCGCCGCGGCCGAATCCGGGCCGTGCATTCCCTGCAAAACGGCGCCGCGGAGGTTATTGAGGCCGAAGCGCTGGAGACCTCGCCGCTGGTCGGCAGGCCGCTGAGCGAAGTCGATCTGCCGCCGGGCATCCGCATTGGCGCTGTGTACCGTGGTGACACCGTGATTACGCCGGACGGCAGCACCCAGATCCAGGCCAAGGACCGGGTGGTGATGTTCGCCATGGCCGAACGGGTGCGCGACGTCGAACAGATGTTCCGCGTGAGCCTCGAATTCTTTTGACCTGCGGCACAAGGCGGCCTTGAGCGGCGATGACCGGCATCCTGTTTCACTTTTCAATCGTGTTGCTGGGCTTCAGCTTCGCCATGCTGCTGCCCGTGGCCGTGGCCGCGACATCCGGCGACACGGGGCGCTGTTCGATTTCTTTCTGATCGCCGCGATGAGCGGCTTTTGCGCGCTGAGCTTTCTGTTCGCGCTCAACGGCAGACGCAGTGCGTTCGGTCGCATGCAGAGCTTCTTGCTGCTGACGCTGTGCTGGGTGGTGCTGGGGCTGATCGGCGCGCTGCCGTTCGCCATCACGGCCGGCCTGTCGCCAGCGGATTCGGTCTTTGAATCGGTCTCCGGCCTGACGACCACCGGCGCGACGGTGTTCACCAACCTGGCCGACTATCCGCTGGCGATCATCTTCTGGCGCGCCGAGCTGCAATGGCTTGGCGGATTGCTCACGTTGCTCAGCATCACGCTGATTTCCGCGCCGGCCGGTATCGGCGGACTGCCGGACCGCCACATCCGTCTGGCGGAAAGCGCGGAAGGCATGATGGGCCATCGGGTTGTCAACGCCGTGCGGGACATCGCCGGACTATATCTGCTCACGACGGTCGCTTGCATGATCTGTCTGCTGCTCTCCGGCATCCCGCCAATCGACGCGCTCTGTCTGGCGCTGGCCACCGTATCCACGGGCGGCTTCGTGCCAATCGACGGCAATATTTCCGATTACGGCAACCCGTTCGCGGAGATTGCGATGATCATCTTCATGCTGCTCGGCGCCAGCAGTATCCTTTGGCAGCGCATGCTGCTGACCAACCGGCGCCAGTTGCTGGCCCGGCACAGGGAGAGCTACTCGGTGATGGCTCTCGCCGGGATTGTGGGGCTGATGTATGCGCTGACGCTGTTCCGCGCCGCCGGGTCCGTCGATGTCCTGAGCCCTTTGACCGCGTTGCGCGAAGGGTTGTTCACGGCCGCGTCACTCGTCTCGACGACCGGCTTCGAGGTGCGCCATGGCGGCTTTGCGGTGCTGCCGCTGACCCTGGTGATGTTCATCGCCCTGGTGGGCGGGGGGACGTTTTCGACCGCGGGCGGTCTCAAACATTACCGCCTCGGCGGCATGCTGGTCCAAGCCTACCGAGAGCTCGGGCGGCTGGTCTATCCGCACGGTATCCGCTCGGCGCAATTCGGCAGCCAAGTCTATGACATCCAGCTCATGAAGGCGATCTGGAGCTTCTTTTCCGCGTCCATCGTCGTCGTGGCGTTTGGCTCGCTGGCCCTTGCGCTTGAGGACATCGACTACGAGGGCGCCCTGGTGGCCTCGATTGCGGCGTTCTCGAACATCGGCCCGCTTTATCCCAACGGCTGGCTTGCCGTGGGAGCCGAGGCCTGGCCGGCCTACGCGGCGCTCAACGGTCCGTCCAAGATGATCCTTTGCACGATCATGATTCTCGGCCGGATCGAAGTTCTCGCCCTGTTTGCAGCGGCCAACCACACGTACTGGCTGCGCCGCTGATGCGTCGATGCACAGGGGCAAACCTCTCGCACAGAACGAAAATCTCACAATTTGACATAAGGCTAGGAAGAGCGGTGCAACCTTGGTCAGGTTTGTTGACAACACCGAATTGGTGCCTGAAGGTGGATTGACGAACGCTTGGATCGTCAGCTTCCAGAGATTGCGCGGCGGCCGTTCCGGCGCTTGTTACTGTCGCAGGGCACGAATTGGGCGCGATATAGTCTGGAATCACAGTGCCTTTGCTCCGAAAATCCTGCACCGGCTGGGACGGCACTACGACGCTCGTTCCATTCGCAATGCGAAAAAATTCCTCTATAACGAATTGTGAATCTTCAGGACGCTTTCGGCACGTATTGAGTAGAGGCAGCACCGGGACCGACGTTCCTCGACAACGGAGTTTCCCTGTGAAATCAATGCGTTTGACGGCGGTGTCCGGTGATCGATAAAATGCGGTAGAACGCAGCGGCGGCGTTCGCTGATACAGGACAAAAAGAAACATGGCTGACCGAGCTCAGAATCTTCAAGATACTTTTCTCAATCATGTACGTAAGAGCAAGACTCCGCTGACGATATTTCTGGTCAACGGTGTTAAGCTGCAGGGCGTTGTGACCTGGTTCGATAACTTTTGCGTCTTGTTGCGCCGCGATGGTCACTCGCAGTTGGTCTACAAGCACGCGATTTCCACCGTTATGCCGAATCAGCCGGTTCAACTCTTTGATCCCGCTGATGAAGAGGCTGAAAAGGCGGTCAGCTAATTGAAACCCATAGACCGGGGGACGACCGGGACGAACGCGAAGACCTGGGGCATGAGCCGGAGCGCCAGGACGATGGCTCGTATCTGACAGCCACCGAACGGACGCGTACGCTCGTGATCGTGCCCGTGCTGCCACGCCGCGATCTTCAGAAATCCAGACGGATCGCCAAGGGGGAGGGCACGGACGGCAGTCTTCCCGCGACCGCCGCCGTTCCCATCCGAACCGCCGAAGCCAGACGCGAGGAAGCGATCGGCCTTGCGCTGGCGATCGATCTTGACATTCGTCACGCCGGCATCGTGCGTATCTCGACGGTCCGTCCGGCGACCTTGTTCGGCACAGGCAAGGTGAAGGAACTCGAAGGCCTCATCGCGGCCGAGGGTGTTGACCTTGTGGTGGTGGATCATGCGCTGACGCCGATCCAGCAGCGCAATCTCGAGAAGGCATGGAACGCCAAGGTCGTTGACCGTACCGGGCTTATCCTGGAAATTTTTGGCGAGCGCGCCCGCACCCGTGAGGGACGGCTGCAGGTGGAGCTTGCGCATCTCAATTGGCAGAAGAGCCGGCTGGTGCGCAGCTGGACGCACCTTGAGCGCCAGCGCGGCGGCCTTGGATTTGTCGGCGGCCCGGTGAAACCCAGATCGAGGCGGATCGCCGCCTCATTCAGGAACGCATCAGCAAGCTGGAGCGCGAGCTCGAGCAGGTGCGCCGCACCCGCAATCTGCACCGCTCGGCACGCAAGAAGGTTCCGCAACCGGTGGTGGCGCTCGTCGGCTACACCAATGCAGGAAAATCAAGTCTGTTCAATCGCTTGACGGAATCCACGGTCTTCGCCAAGGATCTTCTGTTCGCCACGCTGGACCCGACCCTGCGCCGGATTACCTTGCCGCACGGCGTGGAAATCATCCTGTCTGATACCGTCGGCTTCATCTCCGATCTGCCGACACATCTGGTCGCGGCGTTCCGGGCAACCCTTGAAGAGGTGCTTGAGGCCGATCTGGTGCTGCATGTACGCGACATCGCGCATGAGGACACCGCCGCCCAGGCCGCCGACGTGGAACATACGCTGCAGCTTCTGGGGCTTGGCGTTTCAGAAAAGACCCGAATCGTCGAAGTGTGGAACAAGATCGACCTCCTCGAGCCGGAACACCGGGCGAGCCTGCTGGCGAGGAACGCCGACGGGAAGGGCCCGTTGCGCTCTCCGCCGTGACAGGCGAGGGCGTCGATGATCTTCTCGCCCGCATCGAGACCATCATGACGCGGGAGCGCGAAATCGTCTCGCTCACGCTGTCGTCCAGTGATGGCGCTTCGCTTGCCTGGATCTATCGCAGCGCGGAAGTGCTCGACCGCGAGGAAGCGGATGGCGGAGACATCATGCTGACTGTCCGGGTGCCCGACAAGATTTCCGAGGTATTCCGGGCGCGCTTCAAGGGTCAGATGGTCGCGTGAGGGTCATGTGTCCGAGGTGCTGACGGCCGCGGGGGCATCGCCGCCGCGTTCGATGCGCTTTGCCTCCTGCCACAAGGCTTCCATGTCGTCGAGGCTCATGGCCTCCAGGCCGCGGTCGTCGGCGCGTGCGCGGGTCTCGATGTGCGCGAAGCGGCGCCGAAACTTGCGATTGGTACGGCCCAGCGCCTTCTCGGGATCGATCTCCAGGTGCCGCGCCAGATTGGCCATGGCGAACAGCACGTCGCCCAGTTCGTCCTCCATCTCCGGGGTCGTATCCGGCCCGGCCTCCTCGATCTCGGCCTCGAGTTCGTCGAGTTCCTCCCTGATCTTGGCGATCACGGGCCCGGCCTTGCCCCAGTCAAAGCCCACATGAGCCGCCTGCTTCTGCAGCTTCTCCGCCGTGGTCAGGGCGGGCAGGGTGACCGGCACCGCATCGAGCAGCCCGCGGCGCGCCTCGGCATCCTTGCCCTGCGCGACGCGCCGCTCGGCGCGTTCGCGCTTTTCCTCTCTCTTGATCGCGTCCCACTGGCCCTTGGCCATGCCCGCATCGCGGGCCTCCGCGTCGCCGAACACGTGCGGATGCCGCCGGATCATCTTTTTCGTGACCGCCTGGACCACGTCGCCGAAGGCGAATTGCTCGAGCTCCTCAGCCATGCGGGCGTGATAGACCACCTGCAGCAGAAGATCGCCGAGTTCCTCGCAAAGGTCGTCGGAATCGCCGCGATGAATGGCGTCGGCCACCTCATAGGCTTCCTCGATCGTGTAGGGCGCGATGCTCTCGAATGTCTGTTCGACGTCCCACGGACAGCCGGTTGCCGGCTCGCGCAGCGCCGCCATGATCTCGATGAGACGGGAAATGTCGCGGGAGGGCTGCATGGCGTGATCCGATTCTGGCGGCGGGACTGTATCAAGCTTACCAGAGGCGGCTGGGCCATTCGAGGAGCACGCAAGGCGCACGGAGCATGAAACAGGGGCCGGCATGGCTGCCGGCCCCTGGCGCCTGCAAGTGCGCCGGGCCTCAGAACGGGATGGCGAGGCGGCCGGAGGCCGACCAGACCTGGACGTTCTGGCCGAGGCCAGCGACCTCGCCGCCGAGCGAGACGGAGACGCCGTTCGTCGTGGTCAGCGCGATGCCGGCGCCGGTGCGCCCCGACAGGCCGTCCACATAGCCGGTGTCGACGGTATTGACGGCATCGCCGTCGGAGAAGTGGGCGTCGCCGTAGGCTTCTAGATAGGGGTTCAGGATGGTGCCCTCGCTCACCTGGAACGCCTTGCTGATGCGCCCGCCAAGCGATGCGCGACCGGTGTAAACGTCGCGCGCGGCGTGGACGCCGCCGAGGCTGTCGGTGTAGCCGTCCTGGTTCTCCCATAGCACGAAGACCTTGGCCGACGGCGCCAGCGTGAAGCCGCTGTAGCGATGCGCGCCGGAAAGCCCGGCCGAGGCGATCCAGCGCGAGGCGTCGAAGGAGCCTCTGGCGGCGCCGGCGGTGGCGTCGTAGGAGATGCCGCTCCAGCCGACCAGGCCGTCGAGGCGCAGCGCCGGCATCAGGCGCCAACCGGCATAGATGCCGATGGTGACGCCGCTGCCGTCGAGATTGCCGACGAGCGTGTTGAACGTGTAGTCGAAGGTCTCGTAGCCGGCGAAGGCACCGAGCACGAGATCGGGCGTCAGCTTGTAGCCGATGCCGAGCGTGGCGTTGATCTGATGGCCGTCGATGTCGTTGGTGAGCCAGCTGCCGCGCACGTTGGCCCAGACATTGAGGCGTTGATCGGGGGCAGGGGCGGCTGACCCGTCACCGGCGAAGCCGAGAGCGGAGAAAGCATCGCGGGCACGCGCCGCGGCGTCGCGCTGCCGCGATGAGGCGGCGAAGTTGAGAGTAACGCCGTTCGGCCCGGCCGAGAAGGGCGCCGCGCCCGAGAAAGCGGCCTCGGTGCCGGCCGCTGTCGCATCGCCGATGGCGGCGCCCGACGTGGCGGCGACTATGCGCGTGCCGACGGACTGCACGTCGTCGAGCCTGTCGCTGTCGGTCGTCGTCGACATGTAGGGGCCAGGAGAGCAGGTCGCCGTGGCCGTTACCGTCGAGGTGCCGGGGTTTTGAATACGCACGACGCTCGAGATCGAGCCGCCGTCGCTGCTGGTGACCGTGTAGACGACCGTATCCGTCGCCGTGTTCGAGCGACCGTCAAGAAGCAGATTGCTGGCGTTGTGGATCCACCACTGATCGTTGTTGACGGTGCTGGTCATGGTGATCGAGAAGGTCAGTTCGTCGCCTTCGACCAAATCCAAAACGGTTATCGAATTTTGACCGCCATTCGAGATGCTGACGTCGAGATCACCAGCATTGACCGCGGTGCAGCCGGGCGACGAATCCGCCGCCGCAGCCGGCGTGGCGAAACCCGACATGGCAGCCAGCAGACACGCGACGGCCAGAGACAGCCCAAGGCCGGTAACAGAATTCATATCAAAGTCACCCCCGAGATACCGGGCGTCGGACGACGCCGAAAAGATCGATGGTGGTGGCTGCCCCCCCGTTGAGCGCCCTGCCTCCCGAATAAAATCAATTACTGCCTTTTATTACAATTGTAGATGGCTGACCGCGATCACTTCCGTAGCGTCTGTGGCATCGGCGACACACGGTAACGTCTAGCCCGTGTGGCGTGCTTGGAACACGCGACACGCTCACTTCAGTCGCTTCGTGTGGCCACAAACCCCACCGGCGTATCGTCACTCAGTGCGACGTGGAATGTCTCTTTCGAACACGCCAGCCAATGCGCGAAGCACGCGCGCGTCCGGAACGCCAGGATGCCTTTCGGAACCAGGCCCGCATGCGCGTCGTGCCAACCCGTGTGCCAGATGTCGATGAGCGCCGAGTGATCGCCGCGGCGCGCGGGTCTTTATCCAAACCATCGGCATCTCCGTGAAGCAGGCGGGGCAAACCATCCCCAAACGCCATATTGTTCCGTCAATATCATCAATTCGCATAAGATATATTATGGAATAAAAATATTGTGTGCCTGACCATAGGCTTGCGGGTCATGTCGGGAAACGGATCGGATGGAAAAGCCTCTTGGCGGACCGATGCGGCCTCGTGTGCCGGAGCAGCACATCATGGATGCTTCACGCAATTGGATCCGCGTCCAGATCCGCATCGATCACCAGACGTGCGGTTTCAAATCCGAACCCGGCGCGGCACAGCGACGCCATGTCCTTGTCGCGATAGTCGATGCGCGCGCCGCGCGTGCGCCACGGGCCGATGCGGCGGCGTTTGGCCAGCACCCTTGCGGCCGCCAGATCCTCCACCGTGTCCTGCGCCATGGTCTTTTCAATTATTGGCCGCTCGACGCCCTTGGCGCTGAGCTTCGCCGCGATCTGGCGTTTCGAGCCGCCACGCCGTCTGAGGCTGGCGACCTTGGCTTCCGCGTAGGCCGTGTCATCGACAAGCCCTGAACGCTTGCAGCGCTCCACAACGGTGTCGATCAGTTCGGAGAATTCGGCCGCGTCATGGTCCAGCGCATGCGCGGCGCGCGCCACCTTGCGCGACAGTACGCGGCGCAGGTTCTCGGCCGACGACGCATAGCGGTCGAGATAGGCAATTGCCGAACGCACCAGGCGCTCTTCCGTCGGCAGCTTGTAGGTCTTTGGGCGTTTCAATCGCGGCCGTCACAGGTTTTCGCGGTATCACGTTGAATCAGCGGTGTTTTCAGGCAATGAGCACGCGCGGAACACAGCATGATCGAGGTCACGGGCCAACAATGACAGATTCCCCGCAACCGGGCCAATTCCCCGCGCGTTCGCGCCCGCATGCGCGCGTCAGTGACCGCCCGCCCCCGCGCCCATCGGTTTGGGCTTCTCGACAAAATACAGGGCGACGACCAGCGCGGAGAACAGGCCGGTGAGAATCCAGAAGACGTCGATAAACGACAGCAGGAAGGCTTGCTGCGTCACCATCCCCGACAATGCCTTGAGCGCGGCGGTCTGCGCGGCGTCGCCCAGCGACGAGTAGGCCTGCGTCAGCGCGGTCATCGTTTCATTCACCGTGTCGCGCGACCAGTTCACGGTCTCGGCGATGCGTTCGTAGTGAAAAGCCTGGCGTTCGTTGAGCACCGTGTTGATCACCGCAAGGCCCACGGCTCCGCCCAGATTGCGGGTCAGGTTGAAGAGTCCGGAGGCGTTCTTGATCATCTGCGGCGGCAGCATCCCGAGCGCGATGTTGTTGATCGGCACCATGCAGATCATCAGCGACGCGCCGCGCAGGATCTGCGGGATGAAAAGCTCCCAAAAATCCCAGTCCTTGGTGATCCCGGTCAGCATCCATGTGCCGATGCCGAAGCCGGCGAAGCCGATCGCCATCATGACGCGCGGATCCAGCACCTGCATCAAACGGCCCGCAAGCGGCGCGCAGAGGAACATGGCGATGCCGGTCACGAACATCGTCTCGCCGATTTGCAGCGAATTGTAGTCGCGAATGCCACTCAGATAGACCGGATAGAGATAGGTCAGCCCATAGAGGCCAATGCCCATGACGAAGCTGAACAGGCTTCCCATGGCGAAATTGGTATTGGCGAAGGCCCGCAAATCGACGATCGGCTCGCGCGCGGTGAACGCCCGCCAGAAGAAAATGAGCCCTCCCAGCAGCATGAGCCCGGTGAACAGCAAGATCTCCTCGCTCTGGAACCAGTCCTCGCTTGACCCCTCTTCCAGGACGAATTCAAGCGATCCGAGCATCACCGCCATGCCTGCGAACCCCCACCAGTCAAAGTGATCGAAGAGCGAGAAATCCGGCTCATCGAAATCGATCAGCGTGACGGCGGCGACGGTCACCAGAATGCCCGGTATCACGTTGATCAAAAACAGCCAGTGCCAGGACCCGTATTCGGTCAGATAGCCGCCCAGTGTCGGCCCGATGGTCGGCGCGAGCGTCGCAACCAGACCGATGATCGGCGACACGATGGCAAACTTGCTGCGCGGGAAGATCAGGTAGGCGGAGGCGAAGACGGTGGGGATCATGCCGCCACCGATGAAGCCTTGCAGTGCCCGGTACACGATCATTTCCTCAATCGTCGTGGCCGTGGCGCAGAGCATGCTCATCACGGTGAAGCCGGCGGCGGAAATCGCGAACATCCAGCGGGTCGACAGCATCCGTGACAGGTATCCCGACAGCGGGATCATGATCACTTCCGCGATCAGATAGGAGGTCTGCACCCAGGGGATGTCGTCGGCGCTGGTGGAGAGGCCCGCCTGGATTTCAGACAGAGATGCGGAGACGATCTGAATGTCCAGGATCGCCATGAACATGCCGAACACCATGCACAAAAAGGTGAACAGCTTGCGGCCGTCGATCTTGTCGTCGTCGGCGCTGCCGCTTGTGGCGCGCGCGCTCTGTGTGGCGCTGCTCATCGCATGGACTCGTGGAGCGAGGGGTACCCGAGGCCGCCGCGCACGGTGTGCCGCGATGCCCGGAAAAACTGGTCAACGGCGGAACGCACGAACCGATCCTGCCGGAAATCAGCGCGCCGCGGTGTGAACCGGGTCCGGGCCGCCCGTGCGGGTGTCGATATCGACGATGACCGACATGCCGGCGCGCAGATAGCCGTTCTCCGCTGCGCTCTTGGGGACCGTGATGCGCACCGGAACGCGCTGGACGACCTTCGTGAAGTTGCCGGTGGCGTTTTCCGACGGCAGCAGGCTGAAGACCGAGCCGGTGGCCGGGGAGATGCTTTCCACCACGCCCTCGATATCGGCGTCCGGATAGGCGTCGACCGCGATCTTCACGTGCGCGCCCGGCGCGATGCCCTCAAGCTGGGTTTCCTTGAAGTTTGCATCGATACGGACGGCCTCGAGCGGCACCAGCGCCGCGACGCGGCTTCCCGCCTGCAGGAGCGTACCGAGCTGCGCCGCGCGATTGCTGACGATGCCGTCGACGGGGGATCGGATGATCGCAAAACTCAGATCGCGTTCCGCTTTCGCAAGCGCCGTTTCGGCGGATGCGACCGCGTTTTCGGCCTCCACGCGCTGGCTTTCGAGCACTTTGACGTTGGCGCGCGCGACCGCCACCGCCGCCCTGGCGGTCTCCAGGTTGGAGGCCGCGCTCTTGCGCTCGGCGTCGGCTGAATCGAGGGTCGCCTGGCTCGTCACATTGGCGGCCACAAGCCGACTGGCGCGCGAATAATCCGCCTTGGCAACGTCGCGCTTGGCCTCCATGGCGGCCACCGCCGCGTCGGCCTGAAGCACGCTCGCCTTGGCGGCCGCGATCTGCTGGTCGATCCGGCTGACAGTGGCCTCGGCGCCGGCAACGCCGTCGCGCGCGGCGCGTACGGCGAGCTTGTAATCGCCGTCGTCGAGCCGAAGAAGCACGTCCCCTGCCCGCACATGCTGGTTGTCGCGCACCTCGATCGAGGCCACGTAGCCGGGAATCTTTGCCTGCACAGTGGTGATGTCAGCCGTCACATACGCGTCATCGGTCGACGCCATGAAGCGGCTCACCGTCCACCAGCCGTAGCCCTCGTAGCCACCGATGCCGAGGCCTGCGATGAGTATGGTCATCAGGACGAGCTTGGCCTTGGACTTCTTTTTCGGCGGAGTGTTTGGCGACGGGCCGCCCGTGCCGGCATCCGCGGGGACGCTGCCAGCGGTACGGGACCCGTCGCCTGTCTCGGGTGCCGGGTTTTGCGCCGGCGTGTCGCGCTCCGCCGTCCTTGCGGAAGGATGGGCCGCCCCGTCGGAGGGCAGCGGTGTGGAGCGGTCTTCTCGATATGCCACGACTTGGGCCCTTGCGAAATTCAGCGAACGATGCGATTAGTTATTGACCGAACCGTTCAGTCATACATGTTATAGCGCCAACCCGAGGAGGAACGCAAGATGGTCCGGACCTGTCGTGCAAATTATTTTGCGCTGCCGTATGCCGGGTTCGGGTGGGTGACGCCGAAAGAAACCGGCGCGCGGCGAGGCCGCCCGCCGATTGACGGTATGGAAATCGTAAGCTACTCAAAATGAAACAGATTGGACGGAACAGGCAATGACGCAGGCCACGCGCCAGATTGCGGACCGGCAACCGGAGCCCCCTGCTCCCAAGGCCGCCATGGACGCAAACGCGGACAACGCCAAGCGCCGGCAGATCCTCGGCGGCGCCCGCATGGTCTTTCGTGCCAAGGGCTTTGATGGTGCGAGCATGGAGGCGATCGCCAAGGCCGCGGGCGTCTCGAAAGGCACGCTCTATGTCTATTTCGACAGCAAGGAGACGTTGTTCGAAGCGCTGATCAACGAAGAGCGGCTCGATCAGGCGGAACTGATGCTGAAGATCGAGGCCTGCCAGTCCGATTTGCAAACGGATCTGCGGATGCTGGGGCGGACCTATGTTGAGGCCATAACGCGGCCGGAGAAACTGGCCACGCTGCGCATGGTTGTGGGTGCGGCTGAAAAATTTCCGCAGTTCGGCCAGATTCTCTACGAGGCGGGCCCCTGCCGAGGTGTTGCTCGCATCAGCGAATACCTCAAGAAGCGGGTCGCGGCCGGAGACCTGAAGGACTGCGACACGGAACTGGCTGCAAGCCACTTCTTCGATCTGTGTGTCGCGCGTCTGTTGCGGCGGCTGCTGCTCAACGTCGGTGATCTTCCGGGGACTGAGGAAATCAACGACACCGTTGACCGCGGCGTCGAGGTGTTCATGGCCGCCTATGCCGCTAGGCGCTAGGCCCCTTCCTCTCCCGGCTTTCCGCATAGACCAAGACGGTTGAAGTCCCGGCGCGCGCGTCGCATCCTACCTTGCGTAATTCGGGGAGGATGCAATGCCGGAGAAGACCGACGAGACCTGGCCGCAGGCGACGTTCCAATTCACCGCACACTTCGGCGCGGACGTCGCGGGCACGTTCCGGGCCGTTCCGGGGACGCTGGTCGGCAGTTCCGATGCGCCGGAGCAATACCGGCACGGAAACAGCCCGATCTTCTATCCGATCAAGATGCCGGGCCTGGGGCGCGTGAGCGATTTCGAGCTGACGCTCTCGGGCGGCGTCTTTGCCGACACGGGCGCCATCCGCTCCTGGATCGAGGCGATCGAGCAGGGATCCGCGCCGCCGGGACCCGTCGCGCTCGCCATGTGCGACGACACTGGTACGCCGAAAATGACGTGGACGCTCGCCAATGCGCGGCCCGTCAGGGTGAGCGGCACGGACCTCTCCGGTGCCGATGGCGCCCTGACGGTGGGAGCCCTCGAACTCGCCTATGAGACGGTCACGATCGCCCGCGCCTGACCGCCGGCCCGGAATTGCACGGGCCTCAGTCCTCGACCACCAGTTTCATGCCGTCGTAGGCGGGCTCGACGCCCGCCGGCAGCGTGTCGGCCAGCGTCCGGTAGTCCAGATGCACATGCATGTTGGTGATCACCGCATGCCGCGGCTTCATCCGGGCGATCCATAAAAGCGCGTCATCAAGCGAAAAATGGCTCGGATGCGGCGTGGGGCGCAGCGCGTCGAGAATCCAGATGTCGAGATCGCTGAACGCGGCGACGCTGTCGGCTGGAATGTCTTTCACATCGGGAAGATAGGCGAGATCGTTGATGCGGAACCCCAGGGCGTCGATGTCGCCATGGCGGACGACCACCGGCAGGGCCTCGATCGGGCCCCCTTCCCCGTCAATCACCACAGACACTCCCGGCGTGATGCGGTGCTCCTCGAGGATCGGCGGGTAGCTCGAGCCCTCGGGCGTGTGGAAGCAGTAGTCGAAGGCCTCGTGCGCCCGGGCCGAGGTCGGCAGGTCCATGTAGACCGGCACGCGCTTGTGGTTGTGGATGGCGATCATCCGCAGGTCGTCGATGCCGTGGATGTGGTCGGCGTGCGCATGGGTGTAGAGCACCGCGTCCACGTGGCCGACGCCGGCATCCAGCATCTGCTGGCGTACGTCCGGCCCGGTGTCGATCAGCACGGTGGTGACGCCGTCCGCGTCGTTGAACCGCCGGACCAGCAAGGAGCAGCGTTTGCGCCGGTTGCGCGGCTCTTCCGGGTCGCATGCGCCCCAGACGTTGCCGATGCGCGGCACGCCGCCTGACGACCCGCAACCGAGAATGGTGAATTCGAAGCGTGCGCTCATACGATGTCCGGCGGCCTTGAAGGAGCAGAAAGGGATCAGGCGGGGCTTGGAATCTTCTTGAACAGGCGGAAGAAATTTTCGCTGGTTTGCGCGCAGATCTCTTCAAAGGAGACGCCACGCGTCTCCGCCAGGACCCGCGCGGTGTTGACGACGAAGGACGGTTCGTTGCGCTTGCCGCGCTTGGGTACCGGCGCCAGATAGGGGGCGTCGGTCTCCACCAGCAGCCTGTCGGCGGGCAGTTCCGCAGCGATGGCGCGCAGTTCCGGCGAATTCTTGAACGTCACGATGCCCGAGAACGACACATAGAGCCCAAGCTCGACGCCGCGCAGGGCCAGATCGCGACCCGATGAAAAACAGTGCAGGATGGCTGGAAAGGCCCCCTTCTCCGTTTCCTCGGTGAGGATCGCCATCATGTCCTCGTCGGCGCTGCGCGCATGGATCACCAGCGGCAGGCCCGTGCGCCGCGCGGCCTCGATGTGGCGGCGAAAACCGATCGCCTGGGCGTCGCGCGGGGCCTTGTCGTAGTGGTAGTCCAGCCCCGCCTCGCCGATCGCCACCACCTTGGGGTGGCTTTCGGCAATCCGCACCAGATCGTCTGCGGAAACATCGAGCTCCTCGTCGGCGTTGTGCGGATGGGTGCCCACCGAGCAGTAGACGCTGTCATAGGTTTCCGCGATGACACGGATTCGGTCGAACTGCTTCACGCGGGTGGAGATGGTCACCATCAGCCCGACACCGGCCTCCTGCGCACGCGCGACGATGTCGTCGCGTTCGGCATCGAAGTCGGCGAAATCGAGATGGCAGTGACTGTCAACCAGCATCAGGCCGCGCCCTCCGCCTGCTCCGGCTCGACATAGCGCGGGAAAACGCCTTCCGGCTTCGGCAGCGCGGCGCCGGGCGTCAGACGACCACCGGCGCCCAGCGAGGCGAAGTCGCGCTTGCCGGCGTCGAGCGCCAGAAGGTCGAGCAGCTTGGCGGCGGACCCCGGCATCACCGGCTGCGCCAGGATGGACACCTGCCGGATCACCTCGGCCGTCACATAGAGCACCGTGGCCATGCGCGCCGGATCGGTCTTGCGCAGCGCCCAGGGCTCCTGGCCGGCGAAATAGCGGTTGGCTTCCGCAACCGTGTTCCACACGGCGGCCAGCGCGTGATGGATTTCCTGCCGCGTCATGGCCGCGCGACAGGCGTCCAGCATGGCGTCCGCCTGATCGAGGATCGCCGTGTCTTCAGCCGAATACGCGCCCGGCTCCGGCAGCGTGCCGTCGAGGTTCTTGGCGATCATCGACAGGGACCGCTGCGCCAGATTGCCCAGATCGTTGGCAAGATCCGCGTTGGTGCGGTTGACGATGGCCTCATGGCTGTAGTTGCCGTCCTGGCCGAAGGGGACCTCGCGCAGGAAGAAGAAGCGCACCGCATCGAGCCCGTAGGTCTCGACCATGGTGAACGGATCGATCACGTTGCCCACGGATTTGGACATCTTCTCGCCGCGGTTGAACAGGAATCCATGGGCGAACACACGCCTGGGCAGCGCAATGCCGGCCGACATCAGGAATGCCGGCCAATAGACGGCATGAAAACGAACGATGTCCTTGCCGATGACATGCAGGTCCGCAGGCCAGTATTTCCACTTCGCGTCGGACTCGTCGGGAAAGCCGACGCCCGTCAGATAGTTGGTCAGCGCATCGACCCAGACATACATCACATGCTTCTCGTCGCCGGGCACCGGAATGCCCCAGTCGAACGTGGTGCGCGAGATCGACAGATCCTTCAGCCCGCCCTTGACGAAACTCGTCACCTCGTTGCGGCGCTCGTCGGGGCCGATGAAGTCGGGATTGGCCTCATAATGGGCCAGAAGCCTGTCCTGATACTCGCTGAGCTTGAAGAAATAGCTCTCTTCCTCGACCCACTCCACCGGACTGCCCTGAGGGCCATAACGCACGCCGTCGCCACCCAGCTCCGTCTCGCCTTCCTGATAGTAGGCCTCGTCGCGCACCGAGTACCAGCCGGAATAGCTGTCCTTGTAGATGTCGCCATTGGCCGCCATCCGCTTCCAGATCTCCTGCGAGGCGTCGTGATGGCGCGGCTCGCTGGTGCGGATGAAATCGTCATTGGAACAGCCGAGCGTCTCGACCATCTTCTGAAACCGGGCCGCGTTCCTGTCGGCCAGTTCGCGGACATCGAGACCTTCCTTCTTGGCGGTCTGATACATCTTCTGACCGTGCTCGTCGGTGCCGGTCAGAAAATAGACGTCGCGGCCGTCCAGCGCCATGAAGCGCGCCAGCACATCGGTCGCGATCGCCTCATAGGCATGGCCGATGTGCGGCACCCCATTGGGGTACGAAATGGCGGTCGTGATATAGAACGGCGTCTTGTCGGTCATGGTCGTACCCGGTGGCATCGCGGCGGCGAACCCACATAGTGCTTGAATTGCGGTGATATCATAGGAAGGTCACTTCGGCGCTGCGTCGCCCGCGGCTTTCGCCAAGGCGCCGAACGCACCGAGAACCACCTGTTTGCGATCGAGATTGAGCGCATCAGCAAGCGATGCCGCCTCGTTGGTCTTGTCCCATACCTCGACCCACCTGACAAGGCGGGCCGCAGGCACCTGTTCGGCCGCTCCCGCGCGGACGCGGCCGTCGAGCCATTCGCGCAGCAGATCGAGGAATATGTGGTAGGAATCGTCCGCGCCGCGGGCCGAAACCATGTCGGCGAACCGGTGCACCGTCCGCACATCGGTCTTCGGCAATTGTGCCAGCAACGCCTGCAGCGCGTGCGCCACCTCGATGCCGCCGCCCGACAGCAGCTCGATGGCCCGGCGAAGGCTTCCGTCGGACAGCTCGGTCGCGTGCGTGCGGTCCTCGGCCGAGTAGGCAGCATCGAGCCCCAGCGCCTCGAGGCCGGAAAAAACCGTCTCCGCGGGCAAGGCCTTGAGCTGCAGTGTGCGGCAGCGCGAGCGGATTGTCGGCAGCAGCCGGCCGGGCGCGTGCGACAGCACGAAGAACACGCATTGCTTCGGCGGCTCCTCAAGGACCTTCAGCAAGGCGTTGGCCGCGTTGACGTTCATGTCGTCGGCCGCATCGACGATGCAGACCCGCCAGCCGCCGGCCGTCGAGGTGGACCCGAAGAACGACACTGTGCGCCGTACCTCGTCGATGGTGAGCTGTGTCTTGAAGCGCTTGGCCTTGTGGTCCCACGGGCGATGCAGGTGCAGCACGTCGCCATGGGCACCGGCGGCGAGCCTGCGCGCGGCGGGATGTTCCGCGTCCACCGTGAGATCATTCGCAAGGGAGAGCTGGGAGGCCATGCGGTTGGGATTGGCCAGCACGAACCGGGCGAAGCGAAAGGCCAGCGTGGCCTTGCCGATGCCCTTCGGTCCGCCGAGAATCCAGGCATGATGCATGCGCGGCGAGCGATAGCTGTCGAGCAACTCGCGTTCGGCCTCGGTGTGACCGAACAGCCGCATCTGCTGGCGCGGCAGCGGCAGACCGTCAATCGCGTCGAATTCGGGTGTGTCGTCTTGCGGCTTGAGCGCCATGTCAGCGGCTCGCGGCTCTGGCCGCGGCCTCGCGCCTCAAGGCGGCGCGGGCCGGGGTCTCGAGCGGACCCAGCCGGTCGGACACCAGCTTGCGGATGCGCTCCGCCACGACGTCGGGGCTGTTCTGACCGTCAACGACGACGCAGCGATCGGGTTCCGCGTTGGCGATTTCCAGAAACCGCTGCCGGCGCGCCTGGTGCACCTTCAGCGTATCGCGCTCGAAGCGGTCGGCGTGCTCGCCGCCGGCCTCGTCGTCACGCCCCTGGATCCGCGCCAGTCCGAGCTCCGCCGGAACGTCGATAACGATCGTCATATCAGGATGCAACGCACCCACGGCCACCGTCTCGAGTTCATCCAGCAAGCTCTCGTCCACGCCGTTTTCGCCCTGATACACCCGGGTGGAATCCGTGAACCGGTCGCATAGCACCCAAGCGCCCGCCTCAAGCGCCGGCAGGATCGTTTCGGCGACGTGATCGGCGCGGGCGGCGGCAAACAGCATGGCCTCGGCCTGTGGGCCCAGGGCTTGGGCCGCGCCTGACAACAGCACATGGCGAATGGCTTCGGCGCCCGGAGAACCGCCGGGCTCGCGCGTGGTCACCACCTTGATCCCGAAGCTGCGCAGCGTCTCGGCCAGTCGCCGGATCTGCGTCGACTTGCCGGCCCCCTCGCCCCCTTCGAATGTTATGAAATGTCCGCGCACGCATCGACCTTCCGTTCCGCGATGCAGCCTTTGCATGGATTGGCCGTCATCGTTACCACCAGCCGAACAGCAGCTGGCCCGCCGCGTCGCGGGCGCGCTGGTGCAGTTGCCCGACGCCCACCTCTTCGGCCGCGAACAGCGGCGTTCGCTGCACCAGCCGCTTGTCATTGTACAGATGCAGCGCCCCGATCCGCTGTCCTTGCCGCACAGGCGCCTCCACCGGCCCGTTGTAGACCATCCGCATGCGATAAGCCTCGCGGCCTTCCAGCGGCATGGCTGACATCACCGCCCGTTTGGCGACCAGGGGCACGTAGCGCTGGCTGCCGCCGTAGACCCGCGCGGAGGAAACCTCTTCGCCCATGTCGAACAAGGTGACGTCCTCAAACTCGTCAAAGCCAACCCGCAGCAACCGCAACGCCTCGTCTTCACGATCCGATGGGCTTTCGAGGCCGGCAATGACCAGCAGCAGCCTGCGGCCATCACGCACGGCGGAGGCGACGATTCCGTAGCCCGCGGCCTCCGTGTAGCCGGTTTTCAGCCCGTCTGCGCCAATATCCTTGCCAAACAGCGGGTTGCGGTTGCGCTGCAGAATATTGTTCCAGGTAAATTCCGTCTCGGAGAAGATCGGATAGAACTGCGGATACGTATCGATGAGATACAGCGCCACCGCCGCCAGATCGGCAACGCTCATCCGCGTCTTTTCATCCGGAAGGCCGGTGGGATTGCCGAACCGGGAGTTCTTGAGGCCGATCTCCTTGCCCAGAGCGTCCATCCGCGCTGCGAAAGCGGATTCCGACCCTGCCATCCCTTCGGCCACCGCGATGCAGGCATCATTGGCCGATTGAACGGCGATGCCCCGGATCAGATCCTCCACACGGACCTCGGAGCCGAGTTCCGCGAACATCGTGGAGGTCCGTGACGGCGCGCCACCCGTCCGCCATGCGTGTTCCGAAATCGGAAACGTGGTTTCAAGCGTTACCTCCCCGTCGGCGATCGCCTTGAAGAGCACCGCGAGTGTCATCAGCTTGACCATCGAGGCAGGGGGAATGCTCTCATCGGGCGCCTTCTCGAAAAGCATCGTCCGGGTGGTCACGTCGATGAGTACGGCGTTGCGCGCCTTGGTCTCGATGCCCGCGACTTCCGGGTCCGCCGCCAGCGCTGCCATGGATCCGATCAGAAACGCCATCCCGAAGGAGCTCAGCCGGCGACCGGCCGTGTGCATGATGCGCCAGGCAGTGCTGCGATGTCGCATGAAGGTCTCCCGAATCCCGTGTCAAGATGTAGCGGGCCGAACGCGGCGCTTCAAGCGCGCTGCGGCCAATTGGGTGGGTTCTGGAGATATTGGGGGCATGGGAGGCCGTTCGCGTCCCGTCGCTGAGACGACGGCGCGGAAGCGAACCGCGCTGCTCGATCACGGGGCGGCCGTCGGGTTGTCCCGATTAGCTGGCATCCGCGGCATACGCCCGGCGCTCATGGTGGAGCGTCAGGCCCGTTCGCCGGTACCGATCGATCAGGCCTACTTCACCCGGGCAAGAGCGCCGAGCGCGACGCCTCCGGGAATTGCGCCTTCAAGCACGGTATAGGCCGTATCGATACGGCGCTCCGCCGTGAACAGCGAAAGCGCGGCCGGACGAGACGATCCGCTGGTGGCCGACACCGGAAGATAGCCCAGCGTCTGTTCGCCGCCCTGGATCGTCGCCGGGAATGCGGTCTGCTGGGTGCGCGAAACAAATCCACGCGCATCGTGCATCGGTTGCGGCTCCGCTGCGTAGGCGAGCCTCGTCGACGGCGCCTCGAAGGCGACAGCCGGATCGAACGCCACCTGCACCAGATCCGTGTCGGCAATGTAGGGCCGTGATGCCGGCACCGGCGCGGGGCCGATGATCCGCGGATCTGCCTGGGCGAACATCGTGTCGCTGCTGCCGGGGCCGCGATAGGACGCCATCAGGTATTCGCCGTCGTGCCCGTCCAGACGCGCCTTGCCGACGTATTGCACGCGGACATTCGCCGTGCCGTGTTGCTTGAAATCGAGAAGTTCGGCGACGCGCTTGGACAGATCGATCTCTCGATTGCCGTGGAAGGGCCCGCGGTCATTCACCCGGACGACGACCGAACGGCCGTTGCGGGTGTTGGTGACCCGGGCATAGGACGGCAGCGGCATGGTCGTATGCGCCGCGGTCAGCGCGTTCATGTCGAAGACTTCGCCGTTGGCGGTCTGCCGGCCATGAAACGTCTTGCCGTACCAGGAGGCCCGGCCGACCTTGTCGTAATCGGGATCGAGGCTTGGCTTGTACCACTTGCCGGCGATCTTGTACGGCTTGCCGACGATGTAGCGGCCGCCGCCCTTGGGCACGGGTTTGCCTTCCGCGACCATGCGCGGGCTGCCCGAGACACCATATTTCTTGGGGTCGAACTTGTTCTTCGCCACCTTCGGCGACGAAGCACAAGAGGCCAGCAGAATGCTCGCCGCAACGATTGCGGCGCATCCGGCGGCTTTCCGGAACGACGAAACCGCGCCTTCCGAACGAACGATTTTGGAAACGGAATTGGCGCCGGAAACAACCGGCTCCCACTCTGTCGCGTCTGTCATGCGGTCATACTCGATACTTTTTGTCGGCTCACTGCCGCATCGCACCATCGACGGCGACAGCCCCCGAGTAGCAAGCGATGCGATACCAATCAAGCGGCAACATGTGTCACCGACTTCAAGTTCGCCCCCCGCAGAGCATCCGCGTTCAACCGAACCCGGACAGGATGCTGCCTCACAGCATCAATGGTGCGCGCCCGTCTCGCTTCGAGACCGCCCGATCCGGCCCTGCGGCCGTCTCGGGATGTTGGGCGCACCATGCGATTGGCGCAGTGGACCGACGGTGTCCGCCAGTTCGAAACGACAATAGCCTGTATGTCTTAACCGAGCGCTAAGTGGGCGTCGAGAACCCGGATGTTGATTCTCCACAGGCTGTCACCCGTGCGCCACAGCCGGCCGCTGGACGCGTGCCGAGCGGATGAATATCGCGCGCATCAGCCTCAGCCCGTCTCACGCCCGGCACCGCGATCGGGAAATCACCGACGGCGCCGCCGCACGACTTGACAACGCCCGGCGGTCGTCACAAACGTGAGCGGCGCCGCGCTCAGGCGCGCGCGGAGGGGTGGCCGAGTGGTTGAAGGCACTGGTCTTGAAAACCAGCAGGCGTGCAAGCGTCTCGTGGGTTCGAATCCCACCCTCTCCGCCACTTCAGTCCCTGAGTGGGCACTGAGTTTACGCCATTATTCGCCACCAGTGTCTGTAGCAGCCGGGACTTCGACCCCATGATACGAACCTCGCCCTCGGCGACCTCGACGCGCTGGGCGAGCGCGCGCAGGTGGTCGCGGCGATAGCCGCCGCTTTCCAGCCGGATACGCTCGCGGGCGGTCGCAGCGAACTTGCGCAGCATCTGCGGCGTCACCGCCTTCTGCCCTGAGTTCTGAAGCATCGCCTGCGCCCGGTCGGCGTCGGCCTTGGCCTGATCGCGGATGGCCTTGAGGCCGTCGATGCGGTCTTTCAGCGCCGGGTCGGCCATATCGGCAACGCCTGCCTCGATAGCGTCATAGAGGCGTTTCAGGCGCAATTCCGATTCGGCGGAGCGCTTGTTCAACTCGGCGATATGGTCGCGGCGTCGCTCGACGTGTTCTTCTCGGCGGTCGAGCGTGGCGGCAAGAATGGTTTCGAGCCGTTCGGGCTGGAGCAACTGCTTCTCAAGATGATCGACAACCAGATTGTCCAGCTTCTCCATCGGCACGGCCATGCCGCCGCACGTGGTCGGCCCCTGCCGGGCCTTCATTGAGCAGGCGTAATAGCGATAGCGCCCGCCCTTGCCGGTGCGGATGGTCATGGCCCCGCCGCACTTGGCGCAATGGATCAGCCCGGTCAGCATTGTCGGGCCGCTGATAACGCGCGAAGGCATGACCTTGGGGTTACGGGCCTTATGCAGCTTCTGAACTGCGTCGAACGTCTCCTTGTCGATGATCGGCGGGACCGGCACGACGACGACCTCCGTCTTGGGCTTGAGTTCCTTGCTCTTGGTTCGCTTGTTGAACTCGTGCTCGCCCATATAGGTGCGGCGGGTCAGGATGCGGTGAACCTGTCCGATGCCCCAACGCCCGCCATCCTGCGTGAAGATGCGGCGGCTGTTGAGATAGGAAACGATGTTCGTGACGCTCATCTGGCCGGTGGTGCCGTCGCCCTCCAGGGCAAGGCGATAGATCAGTCGCACCGTGTCGGCGTGGAGCGGATCGATTTCCAGCTTCTTCTTGACCTTCGCCCCACGCTGCTCGGCGGCAACGGTGCGATAGCCGTTAGGAGGAAGCGAACCGTTCCAGAAGCCTTGGCGGGCGTCCTCCTTCAAGGCGCGCATGACGTGCTTGGCGTTTTCCTTGGACTGGTATTCATCGAAGAGCGCCATGATCTGCCGCATCATGACGTGCATGGGGTCATCCCCCATTTCCTGCGTGATCGAAACCAGCTTCACGCCGTTTTTCGCCAGCTTCCTGACATAGAACTCAAGCTCGAAGTGATCGCGGAAGAAGCGGCTGAACGAATGCACCACGACGACATCGAAGGGTGCGGGCTTGCTGGTGCCTGCCTCGATCATGCGCTGGAACTCGGGGCGGCGGTCATTCGTCGCCGATGCACCGGGTTCGATGAAGGTCTCGACCAGTTGCAGGCCGCGCGCCTCGCAATAGGCTTCGCCCTGCCGTTTCTGGTCGGGAATGGAGACATCATGCTCAGCCTGCTGCGCCGTCGAAACGCGCAGGCAAAGGGCGGCGCGCAGCATCACCCGAGGCTGAGATTTGCCATCGCTTGAAGTTGTCATGGCGTTTCTCCCGACAAAAGGCGCTGTGCCGTCGCAACAGGCAGATAGAGGGTATTGGGCCGATCAGTCAGCGGCGTGAAGCCGAAGGCTGCGTAAAAGGCTGCGGCCTTCGCGTCGATGGCGTCGGCGAATATGGCGTGAGCGCCTATCGGCGCTTCGGCGACGGTCTTGATCGCGTCGAACAGCAGCGCCTCGCCGAGGCCAAACCCGGCATAGGACTGATCACGCCCAAGCCAGCCGATAAGCACTGCCGGAACGGTCGGGTAACGTGGCAACCGGCTTGCCAGCGGCTCGGGCACGGCGGTCAACGGGACGTTGCTCGATGACAGCGTGTAGAAACCCGCGATCAGGTCGGCCTCAAGGTCTCGGGCAACGAAACAGGTCGCGTATCGGCGCTTGATGTCCTGCGTGACCGTCTCGCGGAAATAGCGGTCTATCCGCTCGTTGCCGCACGAGAACGTCTTGCGCTGGTGGGCCTTAGTCAGCGCCTCTATCGCGAACCTTGCACTCACCGGGGCGCGATCAGCTCAGCATGGCGCTTCGCCGCGCGCTTCAGACGGGCATTTGGCGCGGGCGGGTCAATCAGCGCCTTGGCAAAGCGCACCTGATCCTCGGTCGCCAAACGCAGAACATCGGCTTCCTCAACCGTGCGGCGAGCTTCCTCGCCTGCCGTGGCGATGAGATAGCCGGTCAGCGTCATGCCGCGCAGCCTGGCCGCGCGCTGCATCTGCTCATAGACATGGACGGGAACGCGCGCCTCAAGGCGGGCGGTTTCGATTTCACTTGCGGGTCTAGGCATGGCTGATCTCCTTTCCTGATTATATACGGCATAATGCCGGATTTATCAAGGATCGGATGAGCCAAAGAGTTCATCGAACAGATCGCCGAACCAGCGCTCGAACACCTCCATCTCGTCCTCTGTGATCGGAATGGGATCGGGCCAGTCGTCAGTGACGGTCCAGGTGCTGAGGTCGTGCCTGGGCGGTCTTCCGGGGAACGGCCACGGGTAGCCCAGCAGTTCCTCAAGCCGCTCCGATGCCGGGGGCGGTCTATTGGCGCGCCGGGAGCGGGACACTTCGTCCCCGTTGTCATCATCGGCCTGGTCGCGCGTTGGATCGACAGGCTTGTCGGCCTTACCGCGCTCCATCGGCTTCACCTTCCGGCCGCCACCTGACGGGATCGGAAACCCAACGGTTGATGTCGGATTCTCGCCATCCCGCGCCGTTGGTGCTGATCCTGAGCTGAGCGGGAAATGTGCCCTCGGCGATCTTGCGGTAGAGGGTGGAGCGGGACAGGCCGGTGCGGGCGAGGACGGTTTTCATACGGACGATACGGTCTGGATGGGGCATGGTTGCGCTGCCTCCTGTTGGTTGTTTCTGACGATTGCAGAGACCAGACAGAGAGACGATTTATCGTTGTGCAAGAAGTATTTAGTCGCCGTAGTGCTACCGGATAGAATCGGCGGCAAATAGGATGGCCCTACAGTCCGATGCCCCGACCTCTGCCGAGGTCGAGTCCGTGGGAGAAGGCGAGCGCCCGGCCAAGGCTGCGGCCTGATTCGAGATCGATGCCGAGTTCGCGCTTGCGGTTTTCGAGCAGGGATTCCAGTTGCGGATCGCGCTCAAGACTCTTCGCCATATTGCCCATCTCATTGCGCGCAGCGTGATAGCCGGAATAATCTCCCTCCGCATATTTCTGTTCAACGGCTTTGTCGAGCTTCTGCCAGCGCTCGACAAAGCCGTTAGCACGCCGGGCAAGCTCGTCACGTTCCATGCGCAGCTCGGTTTCCTGGTAGAGCGCGCGGACGGCGCGGCTGATCCTGCCGGAGCCAGCTTCACGGGCAAGGCTATTGTCCTTGCTGTAAGCCGCTTCCGCATCCTGCCAGCCGTGTGGGCGGACGTCCTCGAAAGCACGCCGCGCGGCGCCAAGCTCGTGCCGCTGCTCATCTGAAGGTGCGAGGCCCTGATGCTTGGCTTCAAGTATCGCATTGGAGGCGCGAGCATGGCGGACAAGCGCCTGCCTGCGGGCGCGGCGCAAGGCTTCATCGGGGTCGATCTCCGTCTGCCGCTCTCCTGTCTTGGCGACGCGCCCAGACACCGCATCGTAGGCTGGCGCAGCCCATCGATCAGATCATCGACGGCATCGCGCACCCGTTCCGGCACGAGCTTGCGCATGATCTCGGCGATGCGGGCGCGGAATCTGATACCGCGCCGCTCGGCATAATCCTGAGCCGGGTCAAGCTGCTGTTCGTAGTCGGACGCCATGTCTTTGGCCCGGTCCCGCGACAGGGTACGGACCAGTCTATCCTGGCTGGCGAAGTCGTCGCGGCCGTAATGCAGGTCCATGCCGTCACGATGACGGGACAGGGCAACATAGCTGCCGTGGGCGTCCAGTCCCGGCGTCGCGAGCACATGGGTGCGATCCACCGTCATGCCCTGCGCCTTGTGGATGGTCGCGGCATAGCCGTGGTCGATGCGGTCGTAGTCTTTCAGGTCGAATGCGATAGAGCGGCCATCGTCGGTTTTCACGCTCATGCTCTGCGTGCTGAACTGCTCGATGGTCCCCAGCGTGCCGTTCTTCACGCCAAGCCCGCGTTCGTTTTGCAGAAACATGACGCGATCCCCGGCGGCAAAGCTGCGTTCGCCCCGTTCGACCGTGACGCGCACGCCCTCACCCAGATCGCCAGCCGCCCGCATCCTGTCGCGGGCGGCTTCGTTCAACTCTCGCACCTCGGCATTGGTTTGGGTGAGGATGATCCGGCTGCTGTCCGGTGCGCTCTGCCGCTCGCGGTCCCATCGCTCGATCAGATCGCCGCGCGCCTGTTCCCGTGTTTCAGCGGAATGCACCATGTCGTGCGCGTCATAGGCGTGGATCGCCGCGCCAGTCCTGTCGGTCGCCAGATCGCGGGTGGCGTCACGCTGCCAGTCTTCGCGCTGGCGGCGAACCTCGCCGATCTCCGCACCGCCATGACGCTCATGGATTGACCGGAACGCAGCGCCCGCCTCGATGGATTGGAGCTGCTGCGGATCGCCGACCAGCACCACTTTTGCGCCAGCCTCGGCGGCATGGGACAGCACGCGCTCCAACTGGCGCGTGCCGACCATGCCCGCCTCGTCGATCACCAAAACGTCGCGTGACGTGAGCATGTCGCGGCCCTGCCCCCAGCCATGTTCCATGCTGGCGATGGTGCGCGACGCAATGCCCGATCCGCCTTCCAGATTCTCCGCCGCGATACCGGACAGGGCAACGCCGCGAACCTCGTAGCCTCCCGCCTCCCATGCCTCACGCGCTACGCCCAGCATGGCGCTCTTTCCCGTTCCGGCGTAGCCAACGACGATGCCAAGATCGCGCCCGTCCGTGACATGCGCCAGCGCATCGGCCTGCTCGTCGGAAAGGACAAGGCCGCGCTGTTCGGCGCCCGCAAGTGCGGCCTCTCTGTCGGCTTCATTCACCTCATGGCGTTGCCGCTCCGCCATCAATTCCGCCGCGCGGTGCAAGCGCTGTTCGGCCTCGATCATATCGCGGGTGGTGAACCGATCCTCGCCGCGTCCGTCCTTGCCCAATTCGACCAGGTTGGGCGAGCCGCGCATCGCGCCCATGACCTCGTCGAACTGGCCGATGCCGTCGCTGTGCCGGTGCGCGAACATCGCCATGTCGTGCCGCGTGAAGGTCGATTGCTGCTGCGTGATCGCGTCCAGCATCACCGATGGATCGGCGATGATGCGCGCGCCGTTGTTGCGTGCGATCTCGCGGTGCATTTCCGCGCGGTCGGTGATCTCGATCCCTTCGCTCTCAATCCGCTGTGCGGGTGCGCCGATCTGGCTTTGCGGTTCGAGCCCGCCCCCCTGCGCCTCAAGGCTGCGATGGTCAATCCTCGCGTCAATGTCGAGTTCGGCCAGCCGCTCGTTGACGTGTTCGGCCCAGCGTTCGCGCCAGCGCTCCACCATCTTCGTGCGGTTCCAGTCCCGCACCTTCTTGCCGAATCCGTCCTCGCTGACTTCGCGCATGGTGAGCACGACGTGGGCATGGGGCTTGGGCATGCCGTCTTCACCGATGTCCCAATGCACGTTGAGATCGGCGATCATGCCCTGATCGACAAATTCCGACTGCGCGAAGTCGCGGGCAAGCTCGATGCCTTGGCGCTCCGTCATCTCGCGCGGAATGGCGAACTCCACCTCGCGGGCAAGCTGGGCACCCTTCCTGACCTCGAACGCCTCGACATCGTTCCAGAGCCGTTCGCGATCCTCCCACACATCGGGCGCGTTCTCCGGCAGCAGTACCTCGGAATGGACGACGCCGCGCTTGTTGGAAAAGTCCTGCACGCGGTCGATGCGCTCGTCGCGCAACCGCGAGGCCGAACGGTAGGCGGCGGATGCCACCGAGCTCGACCCGGCCTTGCGGCCAATGACCTTGACGTGAAGATGATAGATCGCCATCGCGATCAAGCATTGGCACGGCCAAGCGCACGTCGGAACGACGTATAAGCGCGCTCTCCCTCGAAAAAATCTCGGGATGGACCGGGCCGTGCCAGACTGTCCCGACAACAATACTGCGTTCAGCCGCCTGCGCAACTATCATCGCTCCATCAACAGCTTATGGAGGTGATGATGCGCAAGCCACGGGACTTCGATGCGGAACTGAAGGCGCTCGAAGACAAAGCCAAGAAACTGAAAGCCCGTAAGGTGCAGCAGCTCGGCGAACTGGTGATCGCCACCGGGGCGGACAACCTCAGCGCCGACGAACTGGCCGGGGCGCTGGTCGCGTTGGCCGAAACCAAGGACACCGGAAAGAGGGAGGCGTGGGTAAAGCGCGGGGCGGCGTTCTTTCAGGGACGGACGCGGCGATCTGCTTCGGCATCTGACCGCAACGCTGGCGGCATTCCAACGCAACCGGGCAGCGCGCAACCGGCATCAGGCAGCACGGGCGCGGCATGATATGCGGACATGGCAGGTCGAGCGCCGCAAGCGCACAAAACACCTGATCGAACTTGGCGGCCTCATCGTCAAGGCAGGCATCGTGGACCTGACCGGCGATGACCGCGCCACCATCCTCGGCGCGCTGATCTGGATGGCCGACAAGCTCAACAGCGAGGACGGTGAACGGGCGCGGGCGCTATGGGCCGAAAAGGGAAGAGAGGCGTTCGAGAAGGGCTGACAGCGCGATACATAATCAGTATCGCAGATAGCACGCCACAGAGAACTCTTGCCCCGCTGCACTCATGGAATAATCAAACGCTCCAGAGCAAGAGCATGGGGCGGCAGAGGGGCTTGGGGACTTCGCGAGGGTTTCGTTTCCCAGCAAAAGTCCCCACGCGCTCTTGTGTGGCCGCACTCATTCCCGACGAAGCAGCATTGCACCCGCGTCAAGGCTTTTGGGATCGGGGTAATAATCAGGAAGACCCCACAGTATCTGGAACCCGTTTGCGGTGTAAAGCCGGAGTTCGGGATCTCGGGGGCGGGCATCGGTGCCGGAACGGAGATAATCCGAAAGCGTACCGCTGTTGCCCGGCGTGGCCGACCATCGGGCAAAGCCTGGCAGTCGGCTGCCAACACACATACTGTCGCAGCGTCCAGTTTCGAGGAAAATCCTTGCGTAATGGGTGATGACATGCCATGCGACGCCCTTGCCACCGACACCGGGTAGCGCTGACATGGACACGCCATAGGCCAGCCGTCCCGCAGGCATGTGCGTCCTGGTGATCAACCCGCCATCGGTCTGTTCGCTCCAGCTTCCGGTCGACAGGTGCTCGGTCAGTTGGGCGGCGGCATAGCCGACGACGCGTTCTCCCTCCAGAACCACTATGCTGCCTTCTCCGAAATTGCGGGCGCGCGAGGCGATCATCTCGGCGGATGCCGCGTTAACACCCCAGGCGGTCTGCTCGATCTTGATCACGCAATCGAGATCGGTAGTTTGAAGTTTTCGGACTTTCATTTTCCGGCTCCTTTTCATCTGGAGCCTTTCAATGAAAGCAATCGGGGTAGAATGTATGCTTGGCGCTACCGGGGGATGACCAGAATGACGGGCGGAAACGTGTTGATATGAATGGGGAAAATAAATCGACTTTGAAGCCTGTCAAAATTCTGCTGCCGGACGGAATCGAGACCATGAGCCCCAAACAGATCATTTTGCTGATGAAGGATTTCGGCGTCGGGAAGGAAAATTATGCATCGCCCGGCGATGCGCAACCTTGGTCGGTCGATCAGTTTCTCAGCGCTTGCTCTCCCGAGCGCCTGTCCAAAACTTCGCCCCCTGAAATTCCGAACAAATCGACGATCGAAGGGTGGTTCAGCGCGGGTGGCCCTCTGCCGACCGAGGACGGTCCGCGGCGATATTTCTTCCAAGTCTTCTTTGCCGAGGATCGAGCCCGCTTCGGGACACGCGAATGGAAGGACGCCTACACCGCCGCTCTTGATCGAGAAAAAATTCTCAAGAGGATAGGAGAGACTGACCATCGAGCGCGATTGATACCGCTTATTCATCCCGAAGGTTTCGAGCCGTCGGATATTCTTCCAATCCTCCGTCGGGAACGTAATGCGCTGCTGGAAGGGCGCGTGGGAGTGTCCTATTCGCGTGACGCGCTCGGCTGGAGGTGCGAGAGAATGCTGGAAGACGGCACCCTTGTGCCTATTTCTCCCGGCGCCGGACATCTGGGCTGCGCGCTCATGTTCAACACCTTGGTTAAAGCTGCGGCACGCGCGACAATCCGGCATGATCGGATCGGTGAGATCGAAGAGCCGAATTGGAAACGGCACCTTCGTGAGATTCTCAGTTCACCGGGTATCGGCCCGCGCAATTGCATTTCCCTGAAAAGCAGTACGGCTTCTCGCGCTATCGTGCCTTCCTGCGGCATGCGGAGATCGAGATGGAAAAGGAAGCGTCGACCCTTGAGTATCGCCGCGCCTTCCATGCCGAGCTTCTCCACGGTCTGACGGCATATTTGCCGCATATTCGGCAGCACCTTGGTCCATCCTGTCAGGACCTCGTCGAAACGCTTCAGTTTCGCTGCCATCACGAATTCCTGCTGTCCCAGATCGAGCAGCCGTTGTTCGGTAGCGGCGGTTCCGCGCATGCCGACCCGTTTTCGCTGGATGACGTTTATGTGGAACTGTCGGTCATGCCCCATCGCGATGACGATGACCGTTCGATCCGGTTCGATGATCCCGCTTCAGGGTTCGTCCGACCGGCTGCGCTTTTGGAAAAACACATAGCCGGGAAAGCGGAGGCTCCACTGCTCATCACTGGAGGACCGGGATCGGGAAAATCATCTCTCCTGCGGCTTGAGATCGCAAAGATGATTGCGCGGGTGGGAGCTGACAACACAGCGTTCGTGTTCCTGCCGCTCAGCCGTCTTCGCGGCATTCCCGACACGCGCGGAGGCTTTCCGCTTTCGGGACGGGATGTGCCGGGGCTCCTGCAGAACACCACGCATCTCGATCTGTTCGGTAAACTGGACAGTTCGGGTTATGACCGTCTCGTGATCTTGTGCGACGGGCTGGACGAAATTGCCGCGCAAGGCTCCCAGCAGCAGATGATACACGATGTGGCCGGAGCTCTCTGGAGCCTTGCGTCAGCAGAACGTATGAAGCCTGTCATCGTCATCATCTCCGGACGTCCACATGCGTTCGCAGCCATAGATCCTTCCCTTCTCGAAGTCGCCCGCCGTTTCGAGATGGTCGGTATGGCCGTGCCGAAACACAATGGATTGCAATTGTATCCGGCGCAGAGAGCCGAGTACGAGGATACTGACCATAAAATCGACTATTGGTTCGATCGGCGGTTCGAGTTCCTTACCAAATACACGGCGATGAAATTTGGGGCGCCATATCCGCACCGGCCGCATATCATCTCGGAATCGAAGCGCCACGACATTGGCGAACTGACATGGGAACCTCTGCTGCTCTACCTGGTTCTGCGGCTGGGGGATGCCGAGGCGGCCAAGTTGAACAAGTACCTGCCCCAGGGAGGCTTTCCCGACTACGATCGTGTCTTCGACACGTCCGTCCGGCACCTCGATCGCAACGACATCTACCAGCGCGTCATCTGGTCCATCCGCTATCCCGTCCACCGTCGTCCCGGAGCAATGGAGCGTCCGTTCTCGCAAGGGGGTATCCCGGAGCGTGGTGATTTCGAAAAAGTGCTCGGCTGCCTTGCCCTTGCCGCGTGGAAAAAAGGGGGCGGTCGCGGCGCGACGGTCAAGGACTTCTTGCGCGTCGCCGAAAGCCTGGCTTTGAGGCGAGAGGCGGATCGGGTCATCCAGGCGCTCACGGACAAGGACACCGCCCTAGATGCCCCGCGCCTGGGGCTGCTCTCCATCTTCTATTTCGGCATAACGGGATTGGATTCGGCCGGCGATGTGGCCTATGAGTTCACGCACAAGAGCTTTTCCGATTTTCTTGTTGCCTCCACGCTGTTCGAGCGAGCGCTGGATCTGTTCAAGAATCCGGCGCCCTTTTCGCCCGATGACCCACGCCTTTCGGTCTGGATCGATCTTGCGGGCCAGGGCGAGCAGGACATCGACATTCTTGAATTTCTCCAAGATGAGGCCGGACGACTCAATCTCAAGGCGACCAAATATGACTCTGGTCCGGCGAGACAGGTCGGCGGGCAGGCCACGGAACTGGTCAAGCTCTTTCCTCCCGAAAGCCTCTGTCTGGCCGACATCCCGGATGATCGCTTTGCCGAGGCGCTCGCGTGCCTGCTGGAGCGCCCAACCGCGTCTGCACGACAGGCTGCCCGCGCTCTCTTCGCCGTCTGGAACAAGCGGCGCACGACGGGATTGCACAAATTCGCCCCTTTGTCCCCCAAAGGTCTCGATGTCCGAAAATTCCTTGCTGTGGTTAGCCCGCCCGCGACGCGTGAGGAACTCTTTTCGGTCAACGCCTATGCAAGAGGCCTAGACTTCATTGGCCAGTCGCTGGACAGCTGGGATTTCCGGGATCAGGATTTCAGCGACCTGACCCTTGCCGCTTTTGCCTTTCAGCGCTGTGATCTTCTGGGCGCCGAGTTCTGGGCGACCACTCTAAACGAAGCCTCTTTTTCCCAATGCCGCCTCGATGACGTCGAGTTCATAGGATGCCTGCTTGAGGGTGTGGGATTTGTTGAAGTGGGCGATTTCGATATCGTGAACTGCAAGTGTCACCGTGCCCTGTTCACGGACTGCCACTTCAAGGACAGAACCTTTGCGGCAAGCGATTTTTCAAGCAGCATGATGGAAGGCTGTGTTTTCGAGAAGGTGACATTCAATCGGTGTATCTTCGAGCAGGCAGAACTGAACGAATGCCACTTCATCGACTGCCGCTTCGAGATGTGCGATTTCGTCGAGACCGAGATCCTCGGTGGACGCTGGATCGGTTGCACTGAGGATGCCTGCCGGTTCCGAGGGCTGGTCATCAAGGCGCCTCCGACACTTGAAAACAGTCGCGATTTTGCCGATGCCTTCAGCGAGGCGAAGGTAGAAGGATAAATTATCTCCTGTTTTAACAAGGTGATACCTCATGCGAAGCAGGTATCACCCATAAGCGGCAAGGGCGATCCGCGCTTGGATTTCTGCTGATGTTCTCCCTCCATCACGGAGGACATCATGGAACATTACACGGCAAACGGCACTCTATTCGGCTCTTTCATCGAAACACGCTATGCTCCTGCCCTGGGTCGGCCGGTCAAGCGAAAGCTCATGCTCATCCCGGGCAGGGCTGCGTGCCATGGCTCAAGACGCGGGGTGCGTGTTGCACCTTCTGCCGCCTTCCGGCCGGAACGCGGCTGGCGGTTCTGGGCGAAGGTCATGAGGATCATTTTTCTCCATGGCGCGTCGCGCAGGCCGATTACGTCGAAATGATCGACACGGCGCTGGACGGCAGCCAGGGCGTTGAAAACATCACCCTCTTCAACGGCGGCTCCTTTCTCACAGACCATGAAATTCCCTCGACCGCCCGGAAACATCTTTACCAACGCTTTGCGGAACACCCGACGGCAAGCGAACTGATGGTCGAAAGCCGCCCGGAATTCGTGCGCGATGACATGCTGGATGAAGCGCTGGACGCAATAGGCGAAAAAAGGCTCATGGTCGGCATCGGGCTTGAAAGCATCGACGATCATGTGCGCAACGACGTCCTGAAAAAGTATATCGGGCGCAAGAGCTTTCTTGCCGCGATCGAGAACTTGCAGCGCCACGGCATCCGCACATTTGTCTATGTTTTTCTCGGCGCTCCGGGACTGTCCGCGCGTGACGCCTATCTCGACGCAAAGCGGACAATCGCCTTCCTCGCCGACCTGGGTATCGATGAAATCGCCCTTTCCTGCGCCTTCGTGCCGCCGGGCGGCCAGTTGGAGACGCTCTATCGTCAGGATGCGTTCCGTCCGCCATGGCTGTGGACGATCTTGGAACTGATAGCGGAGGCAAGGGACAACGGATGGCCACTGTCCGTCGGTGGCTTCGATGATTTTCCGCCGCCAGTGGCCATAGCCCAGAACTGCGGAAAGTGCGACCAGCAGGTCATGGAGGTGATCGACACCCATCGCGCGACCGGCACCCTGACGCTTACAGCCCTGCCGGAATGCGGGTGCCGCCCGGAGTGGGAGAGAGCGATGGTTGGGACGGATTCGGGGTGAAAAATTACGCTGGACCCTACGGACCCGTAGGTGCTCTGAACATTGGAAATACGCAATACTTTGATTGTTGGCGTGGCTAAAAGGAGATGAAGGAAATGACACTTCCATTTGGACTAATCGGCGTCAAGAACCAGCAACCAGTTCGAATCGGCGACTTTTACCCCGCGTCTTGGGAATATGACCCGGCTTCTCAGATCTCCAACCTTGAGATGATAGGAAGCACGTCTCCGACCACCCGGAGTTCCGTTGAGTCTACTGGAATTATAAATAAAGATGGCGACGAGAGCAGCGACGATACAGGGAGTGACTAAACTGCCCTGCACGATAATTAGATGCCCGAACAACAACGACATACCGTATTTTCACAATTTCTGCCGGTCGGAAAATGCGAAGTTCTATTTCTTCGGTCGATCTCCAATTGAAAGTTCCAAATGGGCAAGTGAAATGTGTCAAGGCGCTGACGGCGTGCGTCGCCACGTTGTCGAAAGGCGACGCGTCCCGCTCGGGTTCTTCAATTTTAAATTGAATGCTCGAGGTTCCGCCGTTGTGACCCTCGGGCGGTTTCCCGGCTCCCCGTAGGGTGTGGGATTCTCTTAGGCTACGCGGCAGTTGTGCACTATTTTTCAATTTGGCGTGGCACGTTGATGGCTGAAGTCATGAATGACAACCTGTCTGTTTCCAAGATCGCCAAAGCGCTTGGATTTTCTGATATTCAGAACGACGCGACTGCGCAATTGTGGGCGGACAAGAAAATCCTTCATGCCAACGGCGCGGGTGCCATTCACCCACGAATTGCTAGGCGATTTCAAGGATTCCGTTTCGATTTTGGTTGCTCATGCGGAAGATGCTGATTGTCACATCGCGCGATGATGCGCATGCCGACCATGTCATACGCAGACTGAATGCACTTGGTCGCGAACATTTGGTCGTGCGCATCAATACGGAAGACTTTGCGCAGAATTGCATATCGGCATTTGATGGTTCCGCTTTTTCAATAAAATTGATTGATTCCGGACGTTCATTTATTTCGTCCGAATGTGCTTCAGTTTGGTTTCGCCGGCCAAAGACGTTTCATCTTTCGGGAGAGCATGATAGCTACACAAAGGAGTACTTGGACAAGCAATGGACTGCATTTCTACGGGGGTTGTATTTTTCCACTCACGACTCAGCTCGCTGGATAAACCCTCTTCCCGCATTGCATCGCGCAAGAAATAAACTCCAGCAAATCGAATTGGCTTCGAGAATCGGCTTACCGATGCCGCGTACATTAATAACCAATGATTCATTCAGGGCCGTCAGCTTTATCAACAATATTGGCTCTTGCATTACAAAAAGCCTTGATGAGCCGAGCGTATATCTAGATGGACATATATTCCCAATGTTCACCAGGGAACTGGATATTGAAGACGTAAAAAAATATAGGAGAAATATTGAAGTTTGTCCAATACTTATTCAAGAGAAGATTGAAAAAACAAGT
This sequence comes from Breoghania sp. L-A4, assembly GCF_003432385.1. Classification (NCBI taxonomy): domain Bacteria; kingdom Pseudomonadati; phylum Pseudomonadota; class Alphaproteobacteria; order Hyphomicrobiales; family Stappiaceae; genus Breoghania; species Breoghania sp. L-A4. The sequence continues at coordinate 2,665,579 of NZ_CP031841.1, forward strand.
GACGTTCGAGTTGTTGTATTTGGGGAAAGGGTATTTGCAGTAGAAATGGTATATTCTGGCGATAATAGCATCGAAATAGATGTACGACAAACAGACCCATCGTTTTTACGTTACCGTTCAATAGATATCCCAGATTCTCTTTCGCAGCTAATACAGGAATTCGTTCGTCGTCAAGGTTTAGTGTTTTCCGCTCTGGATTTTGTTGTAGATGAATCCAACAAATTTGTGTTTTTGGAGAATAATGCTAACGGTCAGTGGTTATGGCTTGAACGGTATGTCTCAATTCCGCTTACTGACTCACTTCTTTCCTTGCTGTTACCTATAGTTAACGGAAACGAATAGGGAAGTAGTAATAACGCCCACATTTAGGTTCTCCGATAGGGGATCTGTAAACCCCACGCCTTTAGGCGGCTGGGATCGCGGCGGTTCCGGTGTAGATTGGCTAGATGGAAGCCCACAAACGTGGCATTCACACCGTTTGGGACACAAGTACCATCTGGTTTGGGTGACGAAGTATCGTTACGCGGTGCTCGGCGGCGACGTTGGAAATCGTTGTCAGGAATTGCTGCGCGACGGCGCGGGCGCATGAGATGGTGGTTCACGCTGGGTCCATCAACCGCGACCATGTGCACATGCCTGTGTTGATCCCGCCGCGCCTGTCGGTGCCGCGGGCGGTGCAGCACCTGAAAGGCGCAGTTCGCACAAGCTGCTGAGCGAGTTCGGGATATTGCGCAAACGCTACTTGGGCCAGCACCTGTGGGAGAGGGGCTATTGGGTGGTGACGAGCGGCAATGTGATCGACGACATGTGGGCCGAATACATCAAGAACCAGATTCCGCCCGAGCCCCACGACGACTTCAACGTCACGTGATCTCGCACCGAGTCCGCCGAAGAGCGGACCGATCCGGCTTTGAGCCGTAACCCGAAGCCACCGCCTTTCAGGCGGTGGAGCATTCACACCTACGGCCCCGTAGGTGCAAACGAGGCGCATATGTGTTGTGGTAAGCGGCAATACAGCAAAGGATTTGACAGAGGGGGGTGTGTAAATGGGCTTGTTCAATAGGCTGACTGGCGGTGGTGAAACCACTCTCGACTCGAAGTCGGCCATCCTTCTCGCGTGCATCACAATGATTGCGGCAGATGGTGATATTGACGACGATGAAATTGCCATTCTACGGAGGATTGATGGTTCCCGCCAGACACCCGCTTGGGACAATGCACTAAAGGCCTGGAAGAAACATGATTTCGACGAGTGCATTGCGCTTGTGGCTAAATTCGTTGACCGGTCGCATGTCAACCCCCTCATGGCCAACTTGATCGACATCGCTATGGCCGATGGGCACTTGGCAGGCAGAGAGAAACAGCTTCTTGAGGCATACATGGAGGCGTTGTCGCCTGATCAATCCCGTGTCGAGGTGTATGTCGAAGTGATCGGAGAGAAGAACTCCATATCGACAATCTAGGCCGTTTGGTTTTGATCGACGAGAGCTACAAATGAAGGCAGGTGAGGCCATGGGGTACCATATCCGAGAACTAATTTCTCTGGGAGCAAGGTTCGGCCAGGCGGTTCTCGCCGCGCCGTGTATTGCGCTTCCGTCGGAGCGATTTCCGCGCAGGATGTTCCGGCGGAAAGGCGACAATAAGTGCGGTCGCTGCAATGGCAGCGGTAAAGTCAAAGATCACACCTAAAAATCAGACGCACGAGGGGAAAATGGCGGGGGAACTCAGCTTTTCAGACCTAAGTCGGGTCCATTGGCGATCGACGATCAAACTTACCGTGGCGCGAGGTTTTGCTGCCGGTCTAATTTGGGCAATTGCCGTCTCGCTTGGGCCAGGCGCGCCTGTTCATGTGGTTTTAGCCTACCCAGTCTTTTTGGCAATTGCGGCGCTTCCACTAGCTCTTGTGCTGCATTTCGTCGGTATGGTTTTTGGCGCTTTTATTCCGCTTCTAGGCCTATGGTTTCGATTCATTGGTTCACTGATGATCTGTATTGGCGATCCGATCGTGTATCTGATCAACAGGTCATTCCCTGCCCTTCTGAACATTGCCGATCTGAGTTTTTTCGACTTCAGGCCGATGATATTCATCACATACCCTGATTGACGAGGATGAAGCAGCATATTCGTGCGGAAGACTTTGATATTGTCGAGGATCGGATGATCCTCGGTGGTCGAGTTTTCGAGGGCAATTCCGTGGTTTTTGCGCATGTGGAGAAACGTATCTCCGCGGAGTTACTCGGCTTTTGTTCTGCGATTGTGATCTGTGTTGGTGTCGGCACCGTAGTGGTCAGCAACGCACCCGGTGCAGCGATTGCTCTGTTCGCGGTGGCTGGGCTATTGTCATTCGGAGCATATCGTGAAATTCGCCGTCCTTTTGTGCTTGTGGTGGAATTCTACCAGATCGGACTATTCGAGGTGCGTGGTTTCACAATGCATGAAGTGGTGGTTGTCGAGGGGGTGCTGGATGAACTTCGCAGGGGCAGCCGGGGAGAGGCCTGGAGGAAGAGCGGGAACGCTACGGGAGGCGCATATAGCTGATTGGTATGCTGCGATAGGTAATTTTCTGGGATTTCAAGGTCGTAAGCTCACGAAGCCTATGCAGATTGCGAGCGCGGGAAGCATGGTATGACGAACGCACGTGTCTCTGCAAGAACGTCGCAACGTCTGAATGCGTTCGTATTCGACACCATTCCCGATGTCCAGAACTGGGAGCAGGTCATCAAGGAAATTCTGAATCTGACCGGTGCGGCAAAAGGTATCCTGGCCCTGCGTGCCAATCGCGATGCAAATTTCAGAATACCGGCAAGGGTGCTTTCCAGTCCCCTGATCGTCAATTTCGACCTTGAGTATGTGGAGAGCTTTATCGAGCGCTACGCTGCAATCGACCCATGGACGCCCATCGAGGAAGCACATCCGCCGATAGATCCATACCCTCTATCGAAATATCTTGACCTCGTGAGTCTGAAGGCGAGCGAGTTCTGGGAGTGGCTGGCTCCACAAGGCATTAGCGACACGATAGTCGTCAAGATCGGTGAGACAGAAGGACACTGGGTCGGTCTAAACATCTTCTTCGACGGCACGGATGTCGCTGTCCGCGACAACGTGATGGCCCTACTGGAGGACGTACTCCCGGCGCTTCGCCGAGCTTGGGAGATTGGCGAAGTTCATCGACTGTCGTCGCACCAAGCTGGCGTGCGTCTGAATGAAATTTCGTTCATGCCGATGGCGGCGTTTTTCTGCCGGGCAGATGGTACGACAAACATGGTGACCAACAGGCTGCGGCAGTTGGCGGAGTTCCAGCCCGACCTCTTTCGTTCGATCGAGCCAATTGTCCGATTTCAGTTACAACAGCACCAGGAAGTACTCGTGGGCCTTCTCACTAAGGCGACTCGGCTCGGGGATACGATTGCTCAGGACCTGGTTTGCGGGGACCGTAATATCAACCTGTCGGTGTCATGCGTAACAGCATCTGAGGATGTCATCGGCCGCCGGACCGAGCAATTCTTGGGGGTTTTTGCCGATCCGTTGTTCGAAGGGCGGAAAAAGATTGAGGACCGTGCCCTGGTCAGCGAATTGACTCTCCGAGAAAGGGAATTGTTAGAGTATCTGCGCGATCCGGAAAATACGATTTCTGGATTTTCAAAGGAAACAGGAATAAGCTCTCACACGGCGGATTTTCATTGGAGAAATTTGAAGAAGAAACTTGATGTCAATAGCATTTTTGCGCTGAGAACGTTCTTAAATAGTCGATGGTAAATTCGTGTTACGTATAACTGGTTTTCGCTCCTGGTTTTTGTACAGCCATTTCTCGATGGCGGAACCTCTGCCTGCCGTTGATATGTGGCGAGGTGCCGGCCATGTGCAAATATCAACGGCCCGATTTCAGCGCTGGGCATCATAGGGCTATGGCGCAAACATAGTGCTCATCACTATCGGTCGCGGCCCGCCACTATTTCGCTCGCGCCGATCTCACTTCGTTCGACGGCTCCGCGGGGGCGCCCATTCGGGCGGCCGCGCCGTCGCGTGTTCGGCTCCGAGTTCGAACTTCGTTCCGAACTTGGGGCTACCATTTCGTTGTCCGACCCGGGCACACAGGCAGCAGATTGCACCTGAGACATGGGTGGCAACCTCGTGCCGAACGGGCTGTCGATTGCCTGCAGGGTTCTCTGTTCCAAGTCGGTATGTCGCAGATCGCAGTGCATGAAGCTGACGCGCCAAATGCCGTCGTCGATTTCCTTGATCCCGAGCTTCTGACCGGCGGCGCTTGCACCCCTCGCCCGGATTCCCGCCGTCATCCTTGTATTGCTGCGGATCCGTTACGGTCTCTTGTATCCGCGCGAGCCGACGCGGCGGCATGCAGCCTGGCGGCAGGCTGCCGCGCTGACGCTTTGAACTGCGCCCCAAGCCATGACATACTCGGGCTCGGGAATGGTGGGTGCGTGTCGGTTGCGACTTGCAAGGCCGCCTCCGTAGGAATGCGGGCCGGGGGAAGGCGGGATGGTTTTTCGGGGGCGCACGGCACGGGCCGCGGCACCTAGGCACCATGACTAAATAATTCGTTTTCTTCGGCTTTTTCGAATTTTGGGCCCCCATTTTTAAATTGACGCAACGGGGCTTTGTTGAAATCATGCCTCTGTAGTTTTCCTGAGGCCGGGCACGGGCGCATCATTTTTCATGATCGGTTCGAAGCATATTTTCATCATCGGAAGCTGCAAGGCATCCGGTGCCGCCCTCACCACGATCAATGGCGTGGAAGCGGTTTCGATCTTTCCCGAGGCGGCAGAAGCCCTGTACGAAGCCGGCGGCGGCGAGGCGGCGTCGCTCTTCGCGCTGCCCGAGCGCGTGGTCAGGCCGGACGCCGGCATCGATACGATCACCTGGTACACGGATGTATCGGGCACGCCCGCGCCGCTCGCGAGCCTTCCCGCAGCCGAGCAGCTGACCGCCACCGCCCGGCTCGAGGTCATCCTGCGCCGGCTGGCCGAAACGCGCTCGCCGGCAGTGCAAGGATTCCTGCGCGCCGCCCTCAATGTGCTGACGCCCGAATCCCTGCATGTCGTCAGCGGCCAGCCTGTAATCATCAACTGGGGTATGGTGCCGGAAGCCGCCGCCGCGGACTCCGACAGCCATGCCGCACATGTCGCGGCGACGGTCGGGCCCTATCTTCCCCCGTCGATCCGGCCGGAGCTGGCCGTGGACGAACCCGCCTTTGCGACGCCGCAGGACGGCGCCGGTGCTGCCGGCGTGGCAACGGCTGCCGTGGCGGGCGCCGCCGTGCTGACCGGAGCGGCCACTGCGGCCGCAGCCGAAGGATCCGCCGAAGGATCCGATGAGACGTCCGGCGACGCGCAGGACGCCGATGCCCTGCCCTCCGACAGCTATGGCACGGCGGACGCGGATGCCGTTGAGCCGGCCGGTCCCGGTGGGGAGACGCACCGCGAAACAACCGTCGTCGATGGCGCGCCGGCCCATGTGGCCGTGGAGCGGCCGTCCGTCTGGCGGGACAGCGCCTTCGCCACGCTGATCGGGCTCGTGGTGCTGCTGCTGCTGTTCGTGGTCTATGCGCTGTGGCCGGGCAATCTCATCTACCCGCAGCCGGCGCGCAGCGCGCGCATCACCGATGATGATGCCCTTGCCGCGCGGCGCCAGATCAACCGCTCGCTGCGCGAGCAGATAACCGAATTGCAGGACCTGTCCGACGAGGATGTCTGCCGCCTCGCCCCGGGTGTTCTGGAAACCGGACTGCGGGTGCCGCCCGTCGGCCCGACGGCACCGATCCAGCCGACGCCGGGGACCGGCATGCCCCCGCGGTTGCGGAGGCGACCCCGCCAGACGGGACCGCGCTGCCCGATGCCACGCAGCCCGCTCCGCGCACTGAGGCGGCCCCTGGGGACGGCAGCCACCACCTGGACAATACCGAGCTGCTGGAACGGCTCGAACAAGCCACCGTGTTTGTCGTCGGCTCGACGCCGGACGGCGTATCGACCGGCAGCGGCTTCTTCGTCACGTCCCGTCACGTGATCACCAATTTCCACGTGATCGAGAACGTTCGCGACGGCAAGATCGTGGTCTCCAACGGCACGCTGTCGAGCCCCAAGCCGGTCCGCATCGTCAATCGCTCGGCGAGTTCGGATATTGGCAGCGACGATTTCGCGCTTCTGGAACTGGCAGAGCCCGCCACGGGCATCGTGCCCGTGGCGCTGACGCCGCACAGCGAGCGGCTGACGCCGGTCGTGGCGGCGGGGTACCCCTCGTTCATCATCTCGAGCGACCAGAATTTTGTCGCCTCCTTCCGCGGCGGCGACATGAGCCGTCTGCGCAACATCAGCCTGGCGGTCACAACCGGCAGTATCACGGCCGAGCAGCAAGGCGCCAACGGCATCCGGCTGCTCGCCCACTCGGCAACCATATCCCGGGCAACAGCGGCGGACCGCTGGCCGATCTCTGCGGCCGCATCGTCGGCGTGAACACGTTTACGAGAACCGACAGCCAGAACGCGCTGCGGCTCAACTTCGCCCTGGGGGCATCGGACCTCCTGGCCTTCCTCCAGCGCAGCAACATCGACGTTGCCGTCCAGCCCAACGCCTGCTCGGCACGCCCGGCTGCCGTGGCGGCGGCTCCGCCCACCGTTCCCGATACGCCGCCGGCCGCCGCTGCCGTGCCGGATGCTTCCGCATCGCCGGTCACCACGGCCGAACCGGACGCGGTCCCGAACGCCACTGCGCCTGAGGCCCCCTCCGCGCCGGAAGCCGCGTTGCCGGCACCGGAGGCCGATGGCTTGCCGGATCCGGCGGCGACCGACATGCAGGCGCCCGATGATGCCGCCGCCGCGCCGAATGCGGCGGCCACCCCACCCGGTCCGCAAGCCGACTCTGACGCCGAACCGGACGAGGCGCCGGCGAGCCCGCTGCCGAGCACCCCGCTCGGACCGGGACTGGTCGCGCCGGACTCGGTTCCGCCGCCGCCGCCGTTCGATCCCTCGGCCGCAGGAGGGACGGGCCAATGAGTGTCTTTGTGACCCGGACCCCGACCTCGGGCATGCGCGCCATCGGAAGCGTCGCCGAGCGCTCGCAGTCGCGCATCGCCTCGATCCTGTCGCGGCATTTCTCTGACGACTACGCGGCGCTGCTGGCCGAACCGGTGCCGTCGCAGGACGGCAGCGGCATCGACTGGTTCGTCGACACGGACGAAGACGTGCGGCCGATCTCGGCGCTGCCGGCCGATCAGGCGCAGGCGGTGCGCGACAGGCTCGAGGAGATGATCGCCAACATCCAGGCGGAAATCGATCGTATCGAGAGCAGCGGCACCGCCAACCGGGAAGCGCTGGCCACGGCCCTGCGCAACGCCATCACCATTCCCGGAGAGGACTATATCTGGGCCATCGGCAGTGCTGAGAGCGGGTTCCAGCCGCTGCTGGTCGGTTGGGGCCACACCTCGCACGAGGCCAGCGCCACCGGACCCTTCGAGATCACCGCACGGGGACAGACATTGCGCCGTCCCCGCCCCGGCCCGCGGCGGCGATCCGCCGATGCCGAGCAACCGCCGGCGCCGCCTGTCGCCGGCGAGGTCGCGGCTGCCGCAGCGGCCCGTGCAGCGCCGCCCGCCGCGGCAAGCGTGGCGGCCTCCACGGTCCACAGCGTGCCTTTCGTCTACGTGCGCGAGAGCGGCGGCTTCTGGCGCCGCTGGCTACTGCCGATCCTTCTCGCGCTCGCCTTCCTGCTGATGCTGATGCTGCTTGTGAGCTATCTATTGCCGGCCTGCGGCTTGCGTACGCCCTTCGGCAACATCGTCTTTGGCTGGACGGGCCGGGCCGCCTGCATCCAGACGGTCAACACCCAGCTTGAGGACACCACGCTGCAGACCATCGCGATCGAACGCGAACTCGGCGTGCTGCGGGAGAATTTCGAGCGCCGCCGCCTCGCCTGTGTTCCGCCGGAGCCGATTACAGATCCCGAGCCGGTCGTGGAGCCGCCGCGGGACGATTTCGAGATCGAACAGCGCGGCGAGGCCCAGGTCACACTGCAATGGGGCAACGTCGACGATCTCGATCTGTCCGTCGTCTGCCCCAACGGCCAGGTGATCAACTACCGTTCCCGCCAGGGGTGCGGCGGCACGCTCGACATCGACGCGAACGCCAACAACGGCACTCTGCGCAATCCGCCGGGCGAGAACATCACGTTTGAAAACGGGCTCCAGGATCCCGGCGAATACCGGATCCGGGTCACCCACTTCAAGACGCGTACGCGGCGCTACCCCGTGCGGTTCCGGGTGCGCATCCGCGATGGCAACGGCGAGCCCCGGTTCGTCGAGGGGCAGCTCGATCGTCCACAGCAGACCGTCGAGGTCGGCACATTGCAGCGGTAACGGGGGCGAGCGCCGGCAATGACGCCGGTGACGGAGCGGCCATCGGAAGCGACAATCGAAGGGGCGCCGGACAGCGGGCGTAACGGGAGAGATTTCAGACGTGTTGAACAAACTGGTCGATCTGGGCGAGGCTTTCACCTTGACGCCCCAAAGCGGCATCCAATTTGTCGAATACGGGTTCGACATGGCCGCGACGCCGCGTTTCGCCCGTTCGTTCATCGAGCGTCCGATCCCCGACACCCTTGATGAAAGCGGCAAGCAGCGCTATCGCCTGCTGCCCAACTGGAACGACGACTATCCCGACGCCGATCCGCCCTACGCGCCGGAAGCCGGCGACGAGGAATATGACGTCACCAAGGACCAGGCGGTTCGCTTCTTCCTCAACAAGTGGATTCCGGTCCCCTTCCTGAAGATCGAGCCGGGAACCGACGAACTGAAGAACGAGCGCCACGCCGCCGGCCCCATGGACTGGGTCCGCGCCCGGATCGTCGAGACCAGGAATACCTACGGCGACACGGAATTCACCCACCGCGTCATATTCGCCTTCGACACGGCGCTGGTCGAACAGCGCCCGAACCAGCCGTATCTCGGCCTGAGCCCCGACGACTCCCGCCAAAGCGAGTCATTCCGGTTCGTCCACCGGCTGCGCGACATCGCCGCGTTCCTGTCGAACAGGATCGAACGCCCTGGCGACACGGAGCCGGTCGAGACCCAGGCGTGGCTGATCAACTGGCTGCACAGCCTGCACCACGACTTCAAGAAAGCGCGCTATCCCAACCGCGCCTTGCGCGACGACGATTTCCCCTACGCGCTCGAGCATGTCGCGCTGTTCATGACCTTCATCGGCTTTCTCGCGAACACCCTCAGGCCGGCCAAGGTGACCCTGGTCGACACGGTGAGCGCGGATCCCGATCTCAAGCCCATCGACGTGGATCTGGTACTCGACATCGGCAACGCACGGTCCTGCGGCCTCCTCATCCAGTCGTTCCCCAACGACGAAACGACCGACCTCAACCGGTCGCTGGTTCTGGAACTGCGCAACCTGTCGCGCCCCGAGCTTGTCTACCGCGATCCGTTCGAGAGCCTCGTGGAGCTGGTTCCGGCCGAATTCGGGCCTGAACAGTTCGCGCGCATGTCCACACGCAGCCGCGCCTTCTTCTGGCCCAGCGTCGTGCGCACCGGGCCGGAAGCCGCCCAGTTCCGCGAGGATGCGGAGGGAACCGAGGCGACCACCGGGCTTTCCTCGCCCAAACGGTACCTGTGGGACGTCGACCCGGTGATGCAGAACTGGAGTTTCCGCGACAGCAGCGACACCGATCCCGGAACGTCGCGCGCCAGCGCCGCGCCCTTGATCGAGCGCTCCCTCTACAAATTTGTGAACAATCGCGGCGATGTGCTTGAGCAGCTCGAAGAAGACATCTCCCGGCTTCGACTGAAAGTGTTGCCGGAGGATCGCGAAAGCGCGGACAGTTTCCGGTTCTCGCGCTCGTCCTTCTTCACCTTCATGCTGCTGGAGCTGCTCGCCCAGGCGATGATGATGATCAACAACCCCGCGGTGCGGCGGCGCGACCGCGAGAAGGATTCGCCGCGGGTCCTGCGGCGGATCATCATGACGATCCCCAGCGCCACGCCGGTGCAGGAACAGCGCATCATCCGCACCCGCACGGAAGCCGCAATCAAGCTGATGTGGTCGCTGATGGGCTGGACGGCGGAGACACCGGGCGCACCGCCCATGCCCCTGGTGCACACATCCTGGGACGAGGCGAGTTCCGTCCAGCTCGTCTATCTCTACGGCGAGATCACCCAGAAGCTCGGCGGCTCGATTGAGTCCTTCTTCGACATCCTCGGCAAGCCGAGGATCAAGATGGATCACACCGGCAAGCAGGTGGGCGCGGCCCCGGAAAAAAGCCTGCGCATCGCCAGCGTGGACGTCGGCGGCGGTACGACCGACCTGATGATCACCACCTATTTCCAGCAGGACAACCGGGCCATCACGCCCGTGCAGAATTTCCGCGAGGGCTTCCGCCGCGCCGGCGACGACTTGTTGAAGCTCGTCGTCGAGCGGGCGGTCATCCCCGCCATCGAGGCGCATCTGAAGAGCTGCGGCCTGATGGGCGCGCGCGACTTCCTGCGCGAGCGCTTCACCGACAGTCCGGGAATGGACGAGATCGACAAGCACCTGCGCCGGCAGTTCGTCCTGCGCGTGCTGCGCCCGGTCGCTCTCGGCATCCTGTCGATCTGCGAAGAAGAGGAAAGCGTCGGCCGGACCACGGTGGAGCGCGGCTTCGCGTCCTTCTTCAACGAGGACGACGCGCGCCTGTTCAGTCCCAGCCGCACCCGCGACTATCTCGAGCGCGAAGCGGCCTCCCTGGGGGCGGAGAACTTCGCGCTCAGCGATGTCGTCGTGCAGATCAATCCTGACGTCATCACCGAATGCATCGGCGCGGCCTTCGAGAAAATCTTCTCCAACATTTCCGAGGCCATCTACAAGTTCGACGTCGACACGGTGCTGCTCACCGGCCGTCCGACCTGCCTGCCCGGCGTCATCGGGTTATTCCGCAATCAGCTTTCCGTCCCCGTGGACAGGATTATTCCGATCCGCGACTACCGCGTCGGCAACTGGTACCCGTTCCGGCAGCGCGCGCGCAGCCTGATTGCGGATCCCAAGACAACGGCGGTGGTGGGCGGCATGCTGTGTGCGCTGACGGCCGGTCAGCTCACGAATTTCACCCTTTACACCGACGGGCTGGTGATGCGCTCGACCGCCAGGTTCATCGGCGAAATGGAGGGCGACGGCGTGGTCACCGACGAGCGGTTGTTCTTCTCGGACGTCGATCTGGACGCCGAGGCAGGCGACGGCATGGAGCATGAGTTCCGCTTCCACACCGCCATCCGTATCGGCTACCGCCAGTTGCCGAGGCCCGACTGGGTGGCGGCGCCGCTTTATCGCCTGCGTTTGAAGCAGACGGGTGCGGAAAGCCGGATCAAGCGGCCGATCGAGGTGACGCTGGAGCGCAAGGAGCTCGACGTCGACGAGGATGCGCCCGATCACCTCATCATGCACAGCGAGGCGACCAGCGAGGAGTTCCGCATCAGCTCAGCGGTCGATCGCGACGGCAAGAACGTCTTGCGGCTGATGGAGCTGAAGCTCGACACCTCGCCGGTGGGATCGGATGGAATATACTGGCTGGATTCAGGCATTCTGACGATTGCCTGAGGCGCATTGCACGACGCTGCCTGCGGCGACCGCACGGACGGGCTTGGGCTCGATGACGCGGGCCGGCGGGCGCGACAGGGACACACGAGGGGAACCGTCATGTTTCGGCGGCACGAACCAGGGGCAACCACATGACTGATTGGCACACGCTCTGCGACGAGACGCTGGATGCCGCACGCCGTGGCATTTCCTGGGTCAATGACGAGGAAAACCAGAAGGTCGTCGGTCTCGAGCGCAAGGTCATCGACCGACGGCTGAGGCAGTTGACCACCGAGGTTTCGAAGATCGGCAAGGCCGTGGACCGGCCGATGTGCGTGGGCGTCTTCGGTCCCAGCCAGGCGGGCAAGTCCTATCTGGTCTCGGTGCTCGCGCGCAAGGGCGAGGACCCGCTGATGGCCCGCTTCGCCGGGCACAAGGACGTGGATTTCATCTCCGAGATCAACCCGGGCGGCGAGCGCGAATCCACGGGCATCGTTACCCGATTCTCGCTGCGGCAGCTGCCGTCGCCGGAGGGTTACCCGGTGTGCCTGCGCCTGCTGTCGGAGATTGACATCGTCAAGATCCTCGGCAATTCGTTCTTCATGGACGGAGATCCGCGCAAGCTGGGCGCCATCGAGCCGGACGAGCTCTCCGACGCGCTCAACCGCGGCCGGTCGAGGATGGCCGACCAGCCGAAAAGCGAAAACCAGCTGGTCACGGAAGACATCTGGGATCTGCAGAACTATTTCGAGAAGAGTTTCGACGGCGCCCGCGCGCTCGAAGCGCTGCGCGGATTCTGGGACGAGGCGAGCGTGATCGCGCCGAAACTGTCCATCGCCGATCGGGGCGCCCTGTTCTCCGTGCTGTGGGGCGGGATCGAGGAATTCACGGCGATCTATCTGCAGGCGACGCGGGCGCTGGCGCAGCTCGGCTTCGCGGCCGACGCCTTCAGCCCGATTTCGGCGCTGCTGCCGCGCACTGAAAGCATCATCGACGTGCAGACGCTGGGCGGCATCGGCAAGCCAGACCAGGCCATGCTGGAGATCCGCTCGTTTGACGGCGCGCCGATCTCCCTGCCCCGCCCCATGGTCACGGCCCTGGTCGCGGAGTTGCACATCACGATCACCGAGAAGCCGTGGGCATTCTTCGACACCACCGACCTGCTTGATTTTCCCGGCGCCCGCGAGCGCCAGAAACTGGACCTGCGCACCTACGTGAAGGAAGAGGGCAAGGACCCCCTCAAGGAGCTGCTGGTGCGCGGCAAGGTCGCCTATCTGTTCGACCGCTATGTCGCCGAGCAGGAACTGACCAGCATGCTGCTTTGCGTGCGGCCCTCCAACCAGGACGTGGTGACCCTGCCGGACATGATCGACAACTGGATTTCGGTCACCCACGGCCCCACGGCCCAGGACCGCGTCGGCAAGACCGTCGTGCTGTTTCTGATGCTGACATGGTTCGACACCCATTTCGTCGAGAAGGCGGGCGAGGAAGGTCAGGATCCGGGCGAGCGGTTCAAGGCGCGCCTGTTCTCCTCCATCGAGAGCTTTTTCGGCAAGAGCCATGCCTGGCCCGAGGAATGGACGCCGGGCCAGGCGTTCAACAACTGCTTCTGGCTGCGCAATCCAGGCATCAAGTCCGAATTCATGATCGAATACGAGGGCCGCAGCGAGAAGGCGATCCTGCCGCAGAAGCAGGCCTATATCGACAGCCTGCGCGAGGGCTACCTGAAGCAGCCGTCGGTCCAGAAATTCTTCAAGGACCCGGCAAAGGCCTTCGATGAGGCCTTACGGCTGAACGACGGCGGCGTCAGCTTCCTGGCCGATCAGCTGGCGCCGGTGTGCCATCCGCAACTCAAGGAAGAGCAGATCGCGGGCCGGCTCGGCAAGCTGCGCGAGGATCTCGCCGCTGCGCTTGCGCCCTTCTACGTCGACAGCGACATCGAAAAGCGGCTGAAGGAGCGCGTTCTCGTCAGCCAGACGATCCTGCGCCACATCCAGCGCCTGGCGCAGGAGCGCCGCTTCGCCGATCTCCTCGCCTCGATGCAGATCACGCAACAGGGGTTTGCCAGCGTCATTCACGATGCGTTCAACCGCCGCGCCTCCAACGGCCATGACGACGAAGCCGACGAGGCCCCTCCCGTGCAGGAGGCTGCGGTCCCCGATCTTCCGCCCCTGCCCGGCCTGCCGCCCATCCCCGGCATGGACGCCGCCCCGGCGCCCACACCGACTGCGAAGAAGCCGGCGAATGGCGGCCGCTCCGTCCAGACGGCGGACGAGTTTCTTGCCTCGGCGGCGGTCGAGCACTGGCTGAACGTGCTGTACACCTCGGCGGATGGCGGCCATCTCGCGCGCTTCTTCCGCGGCGACCCGAAGCTGGCGCAAGAACTGGTGAGCGAGGTCTCTGCCGCCGCCGTGCGCAAGGATCTGGTGGACGACGTGGCGGCGATGATCAAGCGGCTGTCGGGCAGCATCAGCGAGGACATCGATCTGTATCTGGAAAAGGCGACCTTCGCGGCCGCCGCGGTGATCAACCGCTTCGTCAGCCATTTCGGCTTCGACGCGATGCCGGAGAACGAGCGCCCGAGCGCGCCGGGCGAAGGCGGTGCGCAGCGGCCGATCTTCGTGCCTCGGCAGGCGGCCAATTCGGCGGCGCAGATGTCCCTGAATGCCGTTCGTTTTGACTACGAGGCGCTGGCGGACTGGATGTACGCGCTGCACGCGACGGTGGAGGCGAACGCCAAATCCACCGACGGGCTGAACGTCAACGTCGAACAGAACATCAAGGTCGGCGCGATTCTGGAAACCCTGAACAAGACGCTTCCCGGCGTTGGCACGCGGAGCCTCGGATAGCTCATGGGCAAGATCAGCGTACGCGAAGAGGCGGCCGGAACGCCGGGATTTGTGGAAATCGCCATCGCCGGCCCCGCGAGCGGGGTCGCCGGCGTCACGATCAAGCAGCGCCACGGCGACAAGCCGTTTCTCGGCCAGGATGGCTGGCAGGGGCAACCGGCCGTGCTCGCCCCGGTGCGGGTGACGGAAGGCGAGCGCGAAACCGTGCTGCTCTACGGGCCCGCGGTGACGCAGAACTTGGTGCTCGACCAGGACGTGACCGTGCAGCTTCCCGATGGCACCAGCGAACGCCATTTCTGGCCGCATATCGCCGATGCGCTCGGGGGCGCGACCGTCGACCTCGGCATCCCGCGCGCCGCCTCTCCGGTCACCGGCAGCGGGTCGGGCCCCAACAGGCCGCCGGTGGGTCCCGGTCCGCCTGTCGGGGACCCGCCCATTGACCCGCCGCTCACGCTCCCGGTCGAGCCGCGGCCTCGCAAGCACCTCTGGCTCGGGCTGCTCCTGGCCGGGCTGTTGCTGCTCGCCGCGGGCATCACCGCCTATTTCCTGCGCGACAGGCTCTGGCCCCGGTCGAGCAGACCGTAATCTCGCCGACTCCCGTCCCGGAAACCGTCGCGGAGCCGGAACCGCCAGCGCAGCCAAGCTTTGCCCAGCGTTACGAGACCTTGCGCGACGGCGGAACCAATGCGGACGAGTTGCACGCGCTGGCCGTCGAAGCCGCGGCGGCCGACGACGACGACATCGGCTTCCGCGCCATGACGCTCGCGGCCGAACGTGGGTCGGCCGAGGCCAGCCTGCAGGTCGGGAAATGGTACGATCCGGGCATCAGGGAGGGCAGCCCCTTCCCCATTCCGGATCCCTCGGCCGCAGCCCGCCACTATCTGGCGGCGGAAGAGACGGGCTCCGAGGAAGCCGGCCCGCTGCGGCGCAAGCTGTGCGAGCTCGCGGAACAGGCCCGGATGCGGACCGGGTTCATTTCGAAACATTCTCGACTGATACTTATTGCAGGTAAACGGGTGTCGCGCGGACACCGAGACATTGGGCCGACATGCTGGAACAGGTACGAAACGTCATGACGAGTCACAACGCGGCGGCGCGGTCCGGCGCAGCCCTGTCCATTTTCGTTCGCGGTGTGCTGACGCTCTTCGCGCTGGTTTGGCTTTTTCCGGGAACGTCCGCGCTTTCGGCGCGCGAGCCGATGCTTATCCCCGGCAAGAGCACGCTTTATGAGCGCATCCTCACGCGTCCGGACGCGGAACTTCACAGCGAGCCCGGTGCGGGAACGCTGATCGACACCCTTCCGGCTTTCGAAATCTTCTACGTCTGGGACGACAAGGACATCGACGGCCAGCGGTATCTGGAAGTCGGCCGCAGCTCGAGCCAGGGCCCCGAGGGCTGGATGGCCAAGGAACGCACCATTCCATGGCGCCAGTCAATCGTCGTGGGGTTCAACAACCCCGCCAACCGCGAGCGCACACTGATCTACCGCAGCCGTCCCGAGTTCGAGGCCCTGTTCGAGCACGAGAACATCGCTGCGGTGCTTGAAGAACTGCGCGCCGGCGCCATCGCAGGCGGACTCCGGCCAGAGGATCCCGTCGTCTCGATCGAGCCAGAGAACTACGTCGACATCACCTCGCAGCTCTACATCCTGCCGATCCTCGAGGCGCATGAGTTTCGCATGCCGACGACGCGCATCCGCTCGAAACTGCTGCGGATCGCCTCCCTGCCCAAGAACCGGCCCGTGCCGAAGCGGTCGGTCGACCGGGACGAGGCCCTGCGCAACTTCAAGGTCGGCATCACCTTCGTCATCGACACCACCAAGTCGATGGATCCCTACATCCAGGCGGTGCGCAAGGCGATCGAGCGGTTCAGCGCGCTGATCGCCGACAATCCGGAGGGCGAGCGGTTCCGATTCGGCCTCGTCGGTTTCCGCGACAACACCGAGCTGGTGCCGGAGCTCGAGTATGTCACCAAGGTATTCCTGCCGCTCAATGAGGACTCCACGCCCGACAAGTTCCTCGAGGCCATCACCCACATGGAGCCGGCCACCTCCAACAGCAGCGGCTTCAACGAGGATGCGATCGCCGGGGTCCAGACCGCATTGAATGACGAGTCCATGAACTGGGACACGTTTGGCGGCCGCTACATCATTCTGGTGACCGACGCCGGTCCCCGGGAATCTGGTGACGCCGCCGCCTATGGGGCGCTCGCCGTTTCCGAGGTGCAGCAGCGCGCCGAGGAAGAGAAAGTCAGCATCTTCACCATGCACCTGAAAACCGCGTCGGGGCGCTTCGACCACACGCCGGCCGAGGCCGCCTATCGCGCTCTCTCCCAGTTCCAGGGAAATCAGAGTTATTTCGGCGCCGACGGAGGCGACGCGGCGACCCTGGAACGGCGCATCTCGGACCTAGCGACCTCGCTGACCGGCCAGGTTCAGGTGGCGATGGACGGCGAACTCGCCGAAATCACCGAAGAAGACGAGACCACGGCGGAGGGCCAGGCCCAGCGCATCGGCCGGGCCATGCTGCTTGCCTATCTTGGCCGCACCGAGGAGACGGCCGTCCCCGAGATCTTTGAAGGCTGGGTGACGGATCGCGACCCGATCGACCGCCGCGCGCATCCACTGCAGCCGTTCCTGCTGATCACCCGCAATCAGCTGTCAACGCTGCACGACGTGATGGAAGAGGCCATAGAGCTGGGCCTGCGCACGGTCAGCAACGAAGGCGACGGCGATTTCTTCACCAACCTGCGCGAGGCGGCTGCGAGAATCTCACGCGACCGGCTGGACGTTCGCTCGGCGGGCACGCTGGGCGATCTCATGGGCGAGTATCTCGAGGGACTGCCCTACACCAGCCTCATCGCCAACATCACGCCCGAGGATTGGGCCGGCCGCTCGGCGCCCGAGAAATACGCCGTCGTCGAGCAGATGCGGTCGCGCCTGATCGCCCTGCGCGAGATCCACGACGATGCGGACCGCTGGATCGAACTCGTTCCGGACGTGCCTGACGGCGAGCGCGTGACGCTCGTGCCGCTCAGCCTGATGCCCTAGGCGGGCCGCGGCATGCAACCGGTCGGCAATGCCCGCCCCATTCTCTCCGTCGGTGTCGCCATGCGCAGGCTTAGCGATACCCAGCGTGTCTCCGAGATCACCATCGCGGACACGCACCTGTATCCGGGCAAATGTTACGCGCTGGTCGGCGAGAGCGGGGTCGGAAAGACCACGGCGTTGGAAATGCTGGCGCTGGCGCAGCGCCCGGATCGCACCGAGGAGATCTTTCTCGACACCGGCAGCGCGCGCATCGATCTCACGCCGCTGCTCCGCGAGCGGCGGGAGGACAAGCTGACCAGCCTGCGCGCGCTTCATTTCGGCTACATCGTCCAGACCAACCTGCTGTTTCCCTTTCTCAACGTGCGCGAGAACATCCGCTTTTCGCAAAAGCTGGCCAAGGCACCGGACGAGACGCTGATCGACGACCTGATGAGCTGGCTCGAACTCGACAGTCTCGGCGCGGCCCTGCCGCGCGATCTCTCGGGAGGCCAGCGCCAGCGCGTCGCGGTGGCCCGCGCCCTCGCCCACCGGCCCCGGCTGGTGATGGCCGACGAGCCCACCAGCTCCGTCGACGGCGAGATGGCCGCCAAGGTGGTCCGTCTGCTGAAGGAATACGCGCGCATGCAGCAAGCGGCGGTGCTGATCATCACCCACAACGTCTCGCTCGCCAGCGACTTCAAGCTGCCGCGCCTGCTGCTGGCCAGCCGCTCCGCCGACCAGCGCATGGAAACGATGATCACCAACGCACCGGTGGAGGCGCGATCCACACGCAGATCCGGCCGGGTGGTGCCATGATGTTCTATCCGGTCCAGCTTTCCTTCAAGTCGATGCTGCGCAACCCGCTGCCGGTCGTGGTCAGTTGCGTCGGCCTCGCCGCCGTCCTCACGCCTCTGCTGATCCTCTACGGCCTCAAGTCGGGCGTCGTGGAAGGCATGATCGACAATCTGCGCAGCGACCCGGCGTTCCTCCGCGTCGACGTTTCGGGCAACGTGCCGCTGACCGACGCGGATATCGCCGAACTGCGCGCCCGGCCCGAGGTCGGGTTCGTGGTGGGCGCCCCGCGCAGCCTGGCGGCGAAAATGGAATTCGCGCGCAGCGGGAACACGTTCGATCTCGTTGAGGCGGACATCCGGCCGTCGATGGTCGGCGATCCGCTGCTGCCCGAGGGCTTTCCGCCGCTGGAGGCCGGTCAGGTCGGGCTTTCGGAATCGCTGGCGCAGAAGCTGAAGGTCTCGGTGGGGGACACGGTCGTCGCCTCGCGCTACCGCAATTCCGACGACGAGGCGCTGTCTTACGATCTGGAGGTCGCGCTGGTCGTCCCCGCGCGTCTGCTCGGCGGGCTCGAGGCGCTGCTCGACGAGCCGGTCGTCGCGCAGATCGGCGCGTTTTCGGACAATTACGCGGTACCGGAGCGCGGCATTACGGGCACGCCGCTGTCCGAACGCATCGCCCGGCATGACAGCGTCCGCCTGTATGCGGCGTCGATCGAGACAGTCATCGCGCTCGACGCGATCATGTCCGAGCGTGGCTTCAAGGCCAAGAGCAACGCGGCCAACATCACCTGGGTCAAGAGCCTGGAAGCGGTGATGAACGGCATTTTCGCGATCATCACGATCGCCGGAGTGCTCGGCTATCTGGTGTCGCTGATGGCCAACATCGCCTCGACGCTGCGCCAGAGCCGCCAGCAATTGAGCCTGATGCGGCTGCTCGGAATGTCCTCGTTCCAGCTCTCGATGTATCCGATGACCCAGATCTTCCTGATCGCGACGCTGGGCCTGGTGGTGTCGCTCTCCGCGGCCTCCGCGGTCGCGCTGTTCATCAACCAGGTCTACCTGACCGACATGTTCGATGGTCGCATCTGCGACCTGCGCGCGTCGGCGATCGTGGTGGCCATCGCCCTCTCCTATGGCCTCACGCTGACCATCGGGCATCTGCAATTCCAGGGGTTGAAGAAGATCCCGCCTTCGGAGGCGTTGAAGGAACATGCGTGAGACAGTTTTCAGGCGCATCATGCGCACCGCTCTCTCTGCCCTGCTGGGCACGGGCGCGCTGGCGGCGGTCTCCGTCCAGGCGTTGGCGCTGGACGAGGGCTGGAACCCACAGCCGCTCGCGGACGACGTGATCCTGGATCTGCCGTGCGATCAGAAGATCGTTTTCCGGAAGGTGTCGACGCCCCAGTCCGAGGACGACAGCACCGGCGGGGCGGTTCTCGACGACCGGCGCATTCTTCTCGGCTGGCCCAGCGAGGAACAGGGCTTTCTCGACTACACGCGCGCGGCCTTCATTTCCGGCGCCTTCAAGGCCGACGGCAGCCGCTTCTATCTGCTGGCGAAATACGAGACCACAGTGGGGCAATACGCGGCGGTGCGCGGCGAGGCTTGCGCCAGCCCTGCGCACGCGTTCGAGGCCGTCACCGGCGTCAGCTGGTACGACGCGGTGGACTACAGCCGCCGGCTGACGCGCTACCTGCACGAACATGCCGCCGACAGTCTGGAGGCGCTGCTCGGCAGCCGCGCCTTCTACGCAAGGCTGCCCACTGAGGTGGAGTGGGAATATGCGGTGCGCGGGGGAGCCGCGGTGAATCTCACGGATTTCCAGGCGGAACGGTTTCCGATGAGCTCGCGGATCGACAACTACGCCTGGGCCAACCTGTCCTCGGGCGGCTCCGTCAACGAGGTCGGCCTTCTCGATCCCAATCCGATCGGCCTGCACGACATGTATGGCAACGCCTCCGAAATGACGCTCGAGCCCTTCAAGTTGAACAAGGCGGGCCGGCTGCACGGACTTGCGGGCGGCTTCATCGTCAAGGGCGGGTCCTTCCTGTCTGGCGTGGGCGGTCTGCGCTCCGCCATGCGCACGGAGCACCCCTATTTCGATCCGGCAACGGGAAAGGAAAAGACGCTCCGCGACATGGGCTTCCGCCTCGCGATTTCGGGTCCGGCGCTCAGCGACCTGGCCGATTTCAACCGCCTGCGGTCCGAATGGGACAGCGCCGGCCAGAGCCGGCTGCCAGCGGATGAAGATCCGGTCAATCTGTTGTCGCAAATGGAGGAAACCGAGGCCAACCGACAGATCCGCGCCAACATCGCGACGGTGAAGAAGGCAATCCGGCTCGAGAACGCATCCCGCAACGAACGCGAGGACCGGCTCCTGTCGAGCATGCTCATGAACAGCGGCAAGCTGCTGCAATTCATCCGCCATCTGGAGACCGAGATCCGCAGCCGCAAGCTCTTGCTGGCTCCGGAAGCCGCGGCCAGTTTCGACCGGCTCAATCTGATCGTCATGGAGAGCGAGAACGACGAGGCTCAGGGAACCAAGTTCGAGTTCAACAGCTTCAACTCCGATCTGATCGTCCGCATGGTGAACGAGTTCGACCCCGACCGGATCAAGGCACAGGCGGGCGCACTGGTTTCCGAACTGGAGCAGCGTGGCATGCCGGCCCTTGCGGCGTCCGTGCGCCGGTCCGCCGACATCTGCACCCGCCTGGCGCAACAGGAGGATCGCAGCCGCGAAGTCATCCTGGAACTGTCCCTGGCGGGCCTGGATCCGTAACCGCGGGGAATTCAGCCGCCCGCCATGGCCTTGTGGAGCCGCGCGATCCGCCGATTGGCCGCCCCGATCTGGTCGCGCATCTGCGGACTTGAGATGGCCGCGCCGAGGATCGAATCGAGCATCCGCTCGGCGATCGCCGGATCCTTCTCGATCAGGTTCGAGTGGATGATCAGGTCGTCACCGGCGCCGACCGCCAGCGCGAGGGCCTCGTCGAAGGTGAAATTGCGCCGGATGGCGCCCATGTCCATGTCGTCGGTGATCGCGACGGTGCGTGCGCCCAGTGTCGTGCGCATCAGCCCGTTGACGACGGCCGGGGACAGGGATGCCGGCAGGCGCCGCCCCCCGGCGCGCCGTAACGGTCGATGTAGAGATGTCCGATCATCACCGTGTCGATCGCGTGGGCGCGGGCGAGCTGCTGGAACGGCGTCAGTTCCTTCTCGCTCCAGCTGCCGGAAATGTCCACGAACCCCTTGTGGCTGTCGCTGGTGCTCGAACCGTGGCCGGGGAAGTGCTTCACGCTCGTCATCACCCCTGCCTTGCGGTGGGCCTCGACGAAGATCCTGCCGAACCGCGCCACATCCGCGGGATCGGCCGAATAGCTGCGTCCGTAGCGCGCGACGATCGGATTGTTGCGGTTGACGTTGACGTCCAGCACCGGGCCAAAATTCATGTTGAAGCCCCAGGAGCGCAGGTCCAGGGCCATGTCCTGATAGAGCCGTGCCGCGGCACGCTCGGTCATGCCGCCGACCTCGGCCGCCGACGGTCGCTCACGAAATCCCGCGGCGCGGGTGAGACGTTCGATGTGCCCGCCTTCCTGGTCGACCGAGATGATGACCGGGCGGCTGCCGGCCTGGCGGCGGAAATAACCCGTCAGCGCAACGACCTGCTTCTTGCTGACGATGTTGTGCTTGAGGAACATCACGCCGCCCAGCCGTCCGCGCCGGATCAACTCGCCGAGCGCCTGCACGTCGGGGTCCTCGGCCCGGGTGCCCTTGAACCCGACGATCAGCATCGCCCCGATCTGCCGCGACAGGGCCTCGACGTCGAGCGCGCCGCCGGGCGCGGGTTTGGCGAGCGGGCGCGGCACATGGGTCAGCGCCGCCTGTTTCGGAATCGCCGGAACTGCAGCAGTATCGGCGCGACCCGCGCCCCGCAGCGCGGCCTTGGCCATGCCCGGCGGAAGCTCCGGCGGGCCGTCGAAGAGTTCGGGTTCGAAGGGCGTGTCGCCGGTTTGCGACGCGTTGATCAGCGATCCGATGTCTGATCCAGGTCCGGAAGCCGTTCCTGTCTGGGGCGCAGCCGGGTCAGGTTCGTCCGAATAGACGCCGAGCGTTGCGTCGCCGGCGGGAAGAAATCGGGGCTCCGCGGTCACGTCAAAATCAGCGGCCGGTCCGTCCACTGCAGGCGCCGCCTGGCTTGCACCCGGCGCGGCGGCGGCATGTCGCCCTGCACGTCCTGAAAACCCCGAATAATCCGACTGTGCGGTATCCCGGTCGGCGTGGCAGCCTTGACGCTTCCGGTATAGAGGATCGCGCCCGGCCCGCCTGTGTGCCGTCCGCCAGTGCTGACGTCTGGGCCGGCACAAGCGCCGGCAGCGCACACAGCAGCGTTGCGCAGAGAATGCGGCCAATGCGTCGTGCGTCCCTGGCAATGCGGAAATGCGTCACTGTGCCATCCCGATCCCGGGCGCGTTCGAAAACGCCCGATAACTGCGCCTGCCGACCCCGGCGGGTGCTCTGGTACCAGCGGCTGCGACACTCCGCAAAAGGCGCAGTGTTCCGGCCCGTGGAGCAAGGACCGTCTCAAACGCCCATCGTCAACCCGATCCGCAAGAACGATACCATTCGAGGGCATTTTGGTTAATATTCAGTAACCTTTATGAAGTTCTGCGGACGTCCTCCAGCAACCTCCCGTCTGCCTTCACGGCATCTTCACGCCGCTGATGGCTCCAATATAGCGCTTTTGTCTCTCGAAGGATGCTTTCAGGATACAGGTCGGCCCGTAGATCTGGTTGTAGGTAAATGCATTGCACTGCCGGTCGCGGCCGCAAATCTCCGAACACTGCTCCAGCGAGACACCACGATACCGCCGGTAGTCCGCATTCGGGTTGGAGGCGTTCGACAGATCCACGTTCCGGAACGTCCGCATCCCAGCCGGCTGCGGCGCAGCGCGGATGCTGGACGTGTCCGGAACCGACGTCTGGCCGGAGCCCTGGTCCAGCTTGAAGCCGGATATGGATCCGTTGAACCACCTGACGCGGCTGACACCACTTTTCAAGAAACACACCCGCGCTCTCGTGTTGTGGGTATAGGCTTTGCAGTCGTTGCGCCGGGCGCACGCCCGTTCGCATTCGAGCTGGCTGGTGTTTTCGATCCGGGCGATGTCCGCGTGAGGCGCGGCGCTGTTGTCGTAGTCCTTGTTGGCCTCCACCCGAAAGCGCACCGCGGGCGGGCGGGAGCCGCGACCTCCGCTGGGGGCGCCACCGGAATGCGTTTGGAGCGGGTGCCCGACAGGGCGCGGTCGTTTGACCTGCGCCCCGTGACCTCCTCGAAGTGGCGGCATTCGTTGCGCGCGACCAGATAGCTGAACCCGGCGCAGGCGTCATTGTCCTTGCACTTCTGGTAGCAACCCTTCACGTCGATGTCGTTCCAGACCGCGACGCCGCTGCCGAGAAGTTCCCAGTTGTCATAGCGGTAGAGCCGGCCGAGGGCGGCAATCGCCTCGCGGGCCTCGTCGGTGTGGCGGCCGCTCGGATAGCGCACCAGATAGTCGCGATAGCCCGCGACGGTGTTCAGCGTATCCACCTCGCTCCACATCGCGTCGTCGCGCAACTTCTTCTGCCGCGTCCGCACCCGGGGGCGTTGTCGGAGGTGGGGAAGCATTTGAGATAGTGCTCGACCGTCTCGAGACTGTCGGACGTGCCCGCCTCCTCGAGCAGCGCCGTTTCGTCGGTGGGGCAGCGTGTCTGCGCCGATGCCATGCCCGTCAGCCAAACCATTGCCGTACAGAAACAAACAAAGCCAAACCGCATTCTGTTACCTGATCCTTGCGCCGCGCGCGCCTTGAAGGGTCCGGATCCCCGGGCAATCGAATCCGCGCCGTGTCACGGCGACAATCACTGTCGAAAGCGTACACCATATAACAGACAAGGGAAAAAATCGCAGCCGCCCCGGCTGACGTGCCCCAAGCGCGCGTCTTGCGCATCCGGGCGGGCGGGACCGGTGGCGCATCCCGTCGATACTCCGCTGTTGCGGCAAGTTGGACCGAATCCCCGACACTGGAGCAACTCACTATATGTCCCGAAACGCACGAGCTTTGCTTGCCTCTATCGTACGGGACCGATACTATAGGGCGAATTTTATACATTGGGTGCGCGGAGCAAGAGCGTCATGCTGATTTCAAAAAAGGCCACTATTGCTGCGGCCATTCTGGCCCTGACCACGGGATCGGCCCATGCGGGCGCTGGCGAGTTCATCGCCGGTGTCGCGGTGGGCGCGATCGGCAAGACCATCATCGATCACGCAACCCGCAACAACAACAATGGCGGACGGCGGCAGAACGTGCGGCGCACGACGCCCCAGGAGTCCGCGGCATCGCGCGCCGAGCGCGCGCGGGTGCGCCAGGAGACCGTCGAGGTCCAGACGCGCCTCGGCATGCTCGGTTTCGATCCGGGTCCGGTCGATGGCGCGATGGGTCGCCAGACCCGCACCGCCATCCGCGAGTTCCAGGCCTCGATCGGCCATCGCGTGACCGGACGGCTGTCTGAAGAGCAGCTCGCGATCCTGTATTCGCGGACGAACGAGCCGGTCAGCCCGACCGAGGCCAACTACCAGATGCCCCCCTCCCCGCCGCCCTATCAGCCGGCGCCGCAGCGGGTTGAACTTCCGGAAAACGCCCCGCGCGACACCTACAACCTGCCGATGCAGGATCCTACATCGGGCCGGACCGCCGATGCGGGAACGTTGACGGACCAGTTTTCCTCCGCGACAATCGACGGCGGCGCCATTGGCGGTGCCACGTTCGAGGGCACGCCGCCGGAGGTGCTCGGGATCCGTCTGGGCGGCGACGCGCCGGGCGCGCGCGCCAAGATGGAAGCGGCCGGGTTCAGCGCCTGCACGGAAACGGGACGGCAGCTTACCTGCCAGACGTCGAACGCCGTCCTGAAGGACACCGTGACCCTCGCGTATACGCGCAATGAGGCGGAGACGAAGATCCACACGATCACTCGCACGATCAAGTTCAACCAGCCGGTTGCGCGCGAACATGTGATCGACAAGCTGGCGCAGAGCTACCCCGATCTCATCGACGCTCCGGGCCACCGGCGCTTCGCGTCGCGCGATTGCGCCAGCCTCGCCGGACCTTCGGGCGGCGTGGTGATCGAGGGGATCATGAGCTGGAGCAAGCAGAACACGCCGGTGACGCCGAGCATCGGCTCGCTCGCCAGTTCCTGCGGCTACTTCTATTCCTTCGATGTGGCCGATTCCGCCGACGTGGACACCGTCAACATCGCGCTGTTCGAAGGCGCGCCGATCACGGAAGCCATGCAGCAGGAAAGCGGCGCGGCCAATCCGCTCGACCAGCAGGTCCGCTTCTAGAGCAAACGGTGCCGGTAGGCCTTTGGGTCCGCCGGTTGCCATCGCCATTGCCGAACGCGTGTGACCGACCATGCGGGCGCGGCGCTGCGGGCGCATCCCCCTTTCACCTGCCAGTGATCCCGCTCCATGCCAGCCCTGCAGGCGCTCCAGGGTTCCTGTCGTCCCGCAGCATTTACAAGCCCGATGCGGCCGGTGATGCGCATCCCTCTTCCCGGAGCGCGCGCTATCCGGCGCGTGCGGGCTGGGTGATCTTTACCTTGGCTTTCAGCTCCGCCTTGCAGAAGGCGTGCAGGAAGCAGGTCTTCTCCGACATGTCGAGAATGTGCCGCGCGAAGTCGTCGTCCTCGCCGGTGTGCAGATAGACGTGGGTTTCCAGCGGATCTGCCTCGCCGGCCTTGCCGGTCTTCGCCGTGGCGCCGCCGAGTGAGAAATGCGCGTCCTGCACGATGCGGTAGTCGCGCAGATCCTTTTTGGCGATCTTCGCGAAACGCCCGAACTGCGTCATGAAGCAGAAGCCGATTCCGGCGGCGATGTAGCTCGCCGCATCCGGCGCGCGGCCCTTGCCGCCGTCTGCCTCGTCCTCCTCGCACAGATAGGTGAAGATCGAGCCGTGCGGATTGTACAGGTGCTGCTCGATCTGCTTGATGCCGTCGGGCCGCAGGGTGCAGATGCCGCGCACATGCAGCAGGCGGTTCTGCTCGTCCTGGAGGCTGGACTCGGCAAAGCCCTCGGTCTCCTCGGTCATGGGCGTCATCGCGCCCTTGACGATCAGCGTCGACCAGTCCCCATCCGCCGGAACCGCGGCATCGAAACGATCGCCCGGATCGGCCAGCGTTTCGCCATCGACCGGCATGGCGTCGCCGAGTGGAATCTCCGTCCCGTTGTGCGTCAGCGCGAACAGGCTCTCGACGGACTTGCGCATCAGTCCGTTCAGCGGCGAGGCCGCCACCGCGTCGAGCACCAGCGCGTGCAGCGTGTCCGCATCGGCATCCGCGTCGATGACGGCCTCCAGCTCGATGTCCTTGGCGCCGCCGATCATCGTGCCGCGCAGGGCCGAGCCGGTCATCGTGTAATAATTGTCCTGGATCAGCTTGATCGAGCGGATGGCGATGCCGCGGATCTCGGCCAGCGCCAGGATCTCGTTCATGTAGGACGACACCATGCCCGTGGTCAGGAACGACAGCGGGCACGGCGCCTCGTCGAGACCGGCCAGATAGGCGCCCTCGTCGCTCGCCAGACGCCACACCGTTCCCGTGCGGCTGTTGAGCACCAGCGCTTCCTTCTGCATGACCGAGAGCGAGCGCACGGCGAGCCGCACAGCCATGCCCTTGCGCACGTCCGGCGCGTCAAGTCCCACAGCGGAAGGGTTGTTGGCCTTGAAGAACAGCGGCTTGCCGCAATCGATCAGCGGATTGGTCATGGTTCGTCCCTGGTCACATGGGCGCGAGGGATTGCCGTTCGCGCCTTGTTACGGCTGTTGCGCCGCGTTTCCCTGACCGTAGCATCTGGCGCGGCGGCGGCAAGCAGAGCGCGACGACAATTCCAGCCGGTTTCACAATGGACCGATCATGGTTCTGTTCGCGCGGACACATGAAAAAGCCCGCCGCGCTTGCGCGCGACGGGCCCTTGCGGTCGGGAGACCCGGATCAGGCGAAGCTGACGCCGTTTTCCGAGAGCGGCAGCCTGGTCACGAGCGTGCCCGTGGCGTTCTCGATCGCCAGCGCCAGGGCCGGTCCCGCGGGCGGCACACCGGGTTCGCCGATGCCCGTAGGCGCTTCCGCGCTTGCCACGATATGCACCTCAACCGGCGGCGTATCGGACATGCGGATCGGCTCGTAATCGGGGAAGTTCGACTGATTGACCACGCCGCCATCCAGGGTGATGGCATCGCGCATGACCGCACCGAGCGCAAACGTCACGCCGCCTTCCACCTGGGCGCGGATAACGTCCGGATTGATGGCGATGCCGCAATCCACCGCGGCGACCACGCGTTCGATCCTGATCGCGCCGTCGGCGTCGCTGGACACCTCGACAACCTCGGCCACATAGCTGTTGAAGCTCTCGTGCACAGCGATGCCCTGCCCCAGCCTTCCGGCAGCGGCTTGGACCAGTCCGCCTTCTCCGCCGCCAGCTTGAGCACATTGGCGTGGCGCGGATGATGCGCCAGCAGCTCCAGCCGGAAGTCGACCGGGTCACGGCCCGCTTCGCGCGCCAACCTGTCGATCATGATCTCGGTGGAGAACGCGGTATGCGTGCTGCCGACCGAGCGCCACCAAAGCACCGGCACCGGCGAGGCCGCGGTCTTCAGTTCCACCGCAAGATTGGGGATCGCATAGGGCAGGTTGGATGCGCCCTCCACCGACGTGCCGTCGATCCCGTCCTTGACCATGAATTTCTCCATGATCGTGCCCGACATGATCGACTGGCCGACGATTCGGTGCCGCCAGGCGACCGGCTTGCCTTCCTCATCCAGGCCCGCCTCGATGCGATGGACATAGAGCGGCCGGTAGTATCCGCCCTTGATGTCGTCCTCGCGGGTCCAGACGAGCTTGACCGGCGTCGCCGTCCCGATCGCCTTGGCCGCCATGGCGGCTTCCGCCATGTAGTCCGCGGTGGGCGTGGCGCGGCGCCCAAAGCTGCCGCCGGCATACTGGGTGTGGATCTGAACCTGTTCCGGCTTCAGCCCCAGAACATGGGCGACGACATTCTGCTCCACGGTCTGGAACTGCGCTCCGGCCCAGATTTCCGCGCCATTCTCATCATATTTGAGAACGCAGTTGAGGGGCTCCATCGGCGCGTGCGCCAGATAGGGAAAGCGGAAATCGGCCGACACGGTCTTTGCCGACTTCGCGAACGCGTCCGCCGCATCGCCTTCGGTGCGCGCGGTCAGCCCCTGCTCATCGAGCATCGCTTCGTACTCGGCGTACATCTCGTCGGTGCCGCGGGTTTCCGCCTTGCTGTCATCCCATTCGATGCTCAGCGCATTGCGGCCCTTGATCGCCGCCCAGGTCGACTTGGCGTAGACCACGACGCCCGAAGCCGCCGTCTTCACGTCGATCACGCCGTTGACCGCCCGCGCGGCGCTGTCGTCGACGGATGCCACGGTCGCGCCGAAGCGTTGCGGCCGCGCGATGACCGCGTAGACCATGCCGTCGATCTTCACGTCGAGAGCAAAGGTGGCGGTGCCGTCGGTCTTGGCGGCGGAATCCTTGCGCGGAATCGTCTGGCCGATCAGCGTGAAGGCTTCGGGCTGCTTCAGCGGCAGGTCCTCCGCCGCATCAAGGCTCGCGGCACGGGCAACGAGCGCGCCGAAGGGCGCGGATTTGCCGGATGAAGAATGCGCCACAACGCCTTTTGCGACCGTGATTTCCGACGCCGGAACGCCCCAGTCGGATGCGGCCGCGCGCACCAATAGGTCGCGGGCCGCGGCTCCCGCCTTGCGATAGTCGAGATAGGACGAGGCCATGGCGGTGGAGCCGCCCGTGCCCTGCATCCCGAAGGCGGGGTTTTTGTATTTGGTGACATCGGCCGGCGCCTGTTCGGTCACCACCTGATCCCAGTCGGCGTCAAGCTCCTCGGCGACCAGCGTCGCAAATCCGGTGGTGGTGCCCTGCCCCATCTCGAAATTCCGGGCAATGACGGTGACCGTGTTGTCGGCCGCAATCTTCACGAACGGATTGGGCACGAGGTCCGCGTCGGTCGCGGCGATGGCCGAACCATCGGCACGAATACCGACGACGAGCGCCAGCCCGAGCGCGGCGCTGCCGCCCAGGAACTGGCGGCGGGACGGATTGATGTGAAGTGTCATGGCTTAGCCCTCCAGCGTCGCGGACGCTTTGAGAATAGCGGCGCGGATGCGCCCATAGGTGCCGCAGCGGCAGACGTTGCCGTCCATATAGTCGGTGATATCCTCGTCGCTCGGCTTGGCGTTCTCGCTCAGCAGGCCGATGGCCTGCATAATCTGGCCCGACTGGCAGTAGCCGCATTGCACCACGTCCAGTTCGCGCCAGGCGTCACGCACCGCTGTGGCGACCCGTTCCGTAGAGTCCGGCGCTGTCAGATGCTCGATGGTGGTGATCTCGACGCCTGCGGCATCTTCCAGCGCGAACTGGCATGACCGCGTCGGCGTTCCGTCGACATGCACCGTGCAGGCGCCACAGGAAGCGATCCCGCAGCCGAATTTGGTCCCCGTGAGCCCAAGCTCGTCACGCAGAACCCACAACATGGGCGTATCGCCGTCGGCATCCACCTGATGCTCGGTTCCATTGATTTTGACAGTAAACATAATCGTTCCCTCGCGCGTCTGCGCCGGCGCCGCCAAGGACACCAGCGCGTGATTTGCAAAAATGCGCAGGGAGGGCCGTCCGTCCGGTCCTTCTCCCGAATAGAGAAATGGGACGCTGGCGGGATTAGTGAATATCCGATAATTGTAATGCACCATTAAGCGGAGCTTATGAATGCAGCGGAACGCCTTTGACGGCCTGACCATGTTCCTCGTGGTGGCGCAGCACCGCAGCTTTTCCATCGCCGCCGCGCGGCTCGGCGTGTCTGCGCCCGCCGTCAGCCAGAGCATCCGGCAACTGGAGGAACGGCTTGGGACGCCGCTGTTCCACCGCACCACGCGCAGCGTCAAGCTGACCGAGGCCGGGCAGCGGCTTGTGGAGCGCGCGGCCCCTGCGGCGGCCGAGATCGTCGAGGCGCTGGATCTCGTGCAGGATCAGGCGGACCGCCCAGCCGGCCGCCTGCGGGTGACCATGCCGCGGATTGCCGGCAGCTACCTGATCGAGCCGATCATGGCGGACTTCCACGCCGCCTACCCAGACATCGAGCTGGAGATCTCCCTCGACGACAAGCTGGTGGACATCGTCGAGACCGGTTTTGACGCGGGCATCCGCCTCGGCTCGATGATCGACGCGGATATGGTCGCGGTCCGGCTGACCGGCACCAAGACACCGGTGATCGTCGGTACACCGGGCTACTTCCAGCGATACGGCAGGCCAGAGCGGATCGAGGATCTGGCCCGGCACAAGTGCCTGGGTATCCGCCTGATGAGCAGCGGCGGCCTCTATCGCTGGGAGTTCATGCGCGATGGGAAGGCCGTCGAGATCGCCGTCAACGGCCCACTCATCGTCAATGACGTCAGCCTGATCCTGCGCGGCGCGCTCGACGGCATTGGCCTTGCCTATCTCTATCGCTCGCTGGTCAGCGAGGCGCTTGCCGACGGCCGGCTCATCTCGGTCCTCGACGAATTCTGCGAGGAAGAGCCAGGGCTCTACATGTATTTCCCCAACCGCGCGACGATCGCTCCGAAGCTGCGGGTCTTCGTCGACTTCGTCAAGGCCCGCGCCCGCGCGCTCGAACGCGCCAAGAAGGCGGCATCGTTGTGATGCGCTGCGTCGCGTTATTGCGGGCCGTCAACGTCGGCAGTGCCAACCAGATCGCCATGAAGCCGCTGTGCGCCCGGCTTGCAGAGCACGGCTTTGGGCCCGTGACGAGCCACCTGCGCAGCGGCAATCTGACGGTATCCGCTGACGGTGGCGCCTCGGCGCATGAGGCGGAAATCGAACGGCTGATCCGCGACGGCTTCGGCCTCGACGTCGCGGTGATGCTGCGCACGGCCGCCGAATGGCGCGGCCTCATCGGCGCCAACCCATTCAGGCGGGAAGCGGCGGCCGATCCCGCGAAGATGCAGCTCGGTGTCCTGAAATCAGCGGTCTCGCGGGAGGCTTTCGAGACGCTTCGCGAAGGCTATGCCGGCCCCGAAAGACTGGAACTCGGCGACCGCGCACTGTTCATGGTCTATCCCGACGGCATGGGCCGATCGAAGCTGACCACCCGGCGGATTGAAACGGCGCTTGGCACCGAGATCACCGTGCGCAACTGGAACACGGTTGAAAAGCTCAGGCAGATGACCGAGGCCGGCTGAAGGTACCCCGACGGAGCCGGCGACACGTCATCGCTGTCAGGGCCGCAAATTGTGCGTCTACCGTTCCGCCTTCAGCCGCTCGATGAACTGGCCCAGGCCGACGGACCGCTCGCGGCGCAGGCGTTCGGCCGCAAGGATGCTTTCAACCTTGTGGAATGTTTCGTCGAGGTTGTCATTGATCAGCACGTAATCGTACTCGTCCCAGTGATCGATTTCCTCATGGGCGTTCTCAAGCCGCTCGGCGATCACCGCGTCGCTGTCCTCGGCGCGGCGTTCGAGGCGCGCGCGCAACTCCGCCATCGACGGCGGCAGGATGAAGACAGAGACCACGTCGACCCGCGCCGCCTCGCTGAGCTGCTGGGTTCCCTGGTAGTCGATGTCGAAGAGCACGTCGCGACCGTCGGCCAGCGCGTCCTCGACCGGGCCACAGGGCGTGCCGTAGAAATTGCCGTGCACAACCGCCCATTCAAGCAGTTCGTTCTGGTCCCGAAGTGCCTGGAACTGCCGAACCGAAATGAACTTGTAGTGCACGCCGTCGATCTCGCTGGGCCGCCGCTCGCGCGTCGTGACCGAGACCGACAGAACAATCTCAGGATCCTTCAGCAGCGCCCGTGAAATGGTCGACTTGCCAGCGCCCGATGGCGAGGAAAGCACGAACATCAGGCCGCGCCGCGCGGTTCCCGCCTTGGTATCGCTGGTCATGAGACGCCTACTCCAAATTCTGTATCTGCTCGCGCAACCGGTCGACCACGGCTTTAAGCTCGAGGCCGATCGCGGTCAGATCCTTGTCGTTGGACTTGGAGCACAAAGTGTTGGTTTCGCGGTTGAATTCCTGCGCGAGGAAGTCGAGCTTGCGGCCCACAGCGCCGCCGCCGTCGAGCAAC
This sequence comes from Breoghania sp. L-A4, assembly GCF_003432385.1. Classification (NCBI taxonomy): domain Bacteria; kingdom Pseudomonadati; phylum Pseudomonadota; class Alphaproteobacteria; order Hyphomicrobiales; family Stappiaceae; genus Breoghania; species Breoghania sp. L-A4. The sequence goes on from NZ_CP031841.1 coordinate 2,697,994, forward strand.
GCACGGGCCGCCTCCACATGCGCCGCCAGCCGGTCCAGTTCCTCGCGGATGTCCGCCTTGGTCGCCAGCAACACCGCTTCCTGGTGCAACCGCTGCGGGTCAAAGTCGGAGAAATGATCGGTCAGGCCGCGCACCTGCGCCTCGAGCCGCGCCAGGATCGCCTGGGGCTGATGCGCCGGACAGCGCTCGGCTTCTTCGGTCAGCGCGGCGATCCGGTCGACGTGGCCGCGCAGAACCTCGGCAATCGCCGCGCCCTCGCGCGCCCGCATCGCCACCAGTCCGTCCAGCGCCTCGTCAAAGCTCGCGAGCGCCGCCTGCCTCTGGGCGTCCCGTTCCTCTTCGGTGTCGCTGATCTCCTGAACGTCCAGAACGCCGCGAAAGGCGAGGATCCCGTCGAGCGTCGGGGGCGACGCCTGGATGCGCTCGCCAACCGCGCGCATCGCCGCAATGACGCTTTCCAGAACCTGCTCGTTGACCACCAGCGCGCTCTGGCCCGCCTCACGCTGCACCGTCAATGTCACCGAAATGTTGCCGCGCACCAGCTTCTCGCCAAAGCGCTTGCGAAGGGGAACCTCAAGCGAGTCGAAGCCGTTCGGCAAGCGCAGGCGGATATCCAGTCCCTTGCCGTTCACCGAGCGCAGTTCCCATGTCCAGCGGACCGCGCCATGGGCGCCATCGGTGCGGGCGAATCCCGTCATGCTGGCGAGCGGTCGGGTCATGCGCGGAGTTTCCCATATGTCTGGCGGCCCTGCCCCGGCGCCGGATCGGATGCAAGAATTGGCGGCGAGCTTATCGTCGCGCCCGGGCAGGCTCAAGCAGCACTGGCGAAACACTTGGGGACGCTTGCGCGTTTCGCCGCCTCGGCTTCGGCGTCACTCGCCGGGCGACGCGTTGCCGCTGGCTGCCTCTTCGTCGGCCTTCTTCTGGGCCTCATGATTGGCGCGTTCCACCTCACGCCAGCGCTTCACGTTGCGATTGTGCTGGTCCAGCGTCTCGGCGAAGACATGCCCGCCGGTGCCGTCCGCGACGAAGAAGAAATCCTTGGTGCGCGAGGGATTGGCGACCGCTTCCATGGCCTTGCGCCCCGGGTTGGCGATCGGCCCGGGCGGCAGGCCCTGGATCTGGTAGGTGTTGTAGCGGTTGGGCGCGTTCTTCTCGCTACGCAGGATGCTGCGCGATCGCTGCCACGCCTTGCCGCCATAAAGCCCATAGATGATCGTCGGATCGGACTCCAGCTTCCAGCCGCTCTGCAGCCGGTTGACGAACACTCCGGCGACACGCGGGCGCTCGTCGGCCTTGCCGGTTTCCTTCTCGACGATGGACGCCAGGATCACCAGTTCCTCCGGCGTCTTCACCGGCAGATTGTCGTCGCGTCGTTCCCAAATCTCCTTGAGTGCGGCATCCTGGGCCCTGCGCATTTTCTCGATCATTTCGGCCCGGGTCATGCCGCGGGTGAAATTGTAGGTCTCCGGCAGCAGCGCGCCTTCCGGCGGGACCTCGCGCAGTTCGCCGATCAGGATCGGATCCTCGTTGAGCCGCTCGACGATCTGGGCGCTGGTCCAGCCTTCGGGAATCGTCACGGAATGAAACACCGCCTTGCCCTGCACCATCATCTGCATCGCCTCGCGCATGGAGATATGCGCCGGGAACAGATATTCGCCCGCCTGCAGGCGCGGCGCCATCTTGTAGGCGCGCACGGCGCCCTCAAAAATCCATGGCCGCTCGATGACGCCCTGGCGCTCGAGCACACGCGCTATGGCGCTCAGGCTGGCTCCGGAGGGAATGATGATGGTGCGGTCCTGGGCGAGCGGACCTTCGCGGTCGAACTCGATTTTGCCCCAGTAGATCAGGCCGCCGAGCACGACCATCGTCAGAATGGTGAGCGTTAACAGGAAGTTGATGAACACCACGACAGGATTGCGCACGTGACGCGAGCGCGCCGGCGGACCGGGAACATTGTCTGGCTGAATGGCCTCGCGCGGGCTCTTGGGAGCCACCCGCGGCGGTGCGGCGGCTTCGTCGTCGTTGCTCGCTTTGGCGGCTTGATCCGTGTCCTGCATGGTGCTCGCAGTCGTTCCGTCTTGAAGTCGATGAGCGGTTCCTGTGCCGCCCGCCGATGTGCCTGATGAATATGGCGAAACCGCGAGAGTCGGCGTCAAAACGCAAGCCACGGTACCAGCCTCCGCCGGTCGCCGAAAGAAGTTTCGGCAGCGGCCGAGGCTTGGAGCCATCGCATCCGCGTTCAGGCGAACCCGCCGGAACGCAAACCGGGGTGTGGACTGCTAGTCGGTCACGCGGCGGAACACCAGCGAAGCGTTCGTGCCGCCGAAACCGAAGGAGTTCGACAAGGCGATGTCGATCTGCTTCGGCTTCGCTGTGTGTGGCACCAGATCAATCTCGGTTTCGACCGACGGATTGTCGAGATTGATCGTCGGCGGCGCGACATTGTCGCGAATGGCGAGAACCGAGAAAATCGTTTCGACCGCGCCGGCGGCACCCAGCAGATGGCCGATCGACGATTTGGTCGAGGACATTGTCAGCTTGGAGACCGCATCGCCCATCAGGCGGGTCACGGCGCGCAATTCGATCTCGTCACCCAAAGGTGTGGATGTGCCGTGCGCGTTGACATAGTCGATCTGGGACGGCTCGATGCCGGCGCGATTCAGTGCCGCGGACATGCAGCGGAACGCGCCGTCGCCGTCTTCGGCGGGTGCGGTGATATGATAGGCATCGCCCGAGAGACCGTAGCCGATGACCTCGGCATAGATCTTCGCGCCGCGCGCCTTGGCGTGTTCGTATTCTTCAAGAACGACAACGCCGGCGCCCTCGCCCATGACGAAACCGTCGCGGTCCTTGTCATAGGGGCGCGAACCGCGGGCTGGATCGTCGTTGAAACCGGTCGACAGCGCGCGGCAGGCGGCGAAGCCCGCAAGCGCCAATCGTCCAATCGGGGATTCCGCACCGCCTGCGACCATCACGTCAGCGTCGCCGTAGCCGATCAGCCGCGCGGCGTCGCCCACGGCGTGGGCGCCGGTGGAGCATGCCGTTACCACGGCGTGGTTCGGGCCCTTGAGTCCGTGCCGGATGGACACATGACCCGACGCCAGATTGATCAGACGGCCCGGAATGAAAAATGGGCTGATGCGGCGCGGCCCCTTTTCCTTGAGGGTATGCGCCGCTTCCTCGATGCCCAGGAGACCACCGATTCCGGACCCGATGAGGACGCCGGTACGAATTTGATCTTCGTATTCCTCCGGCTTCCAGTTCGCATCGGCCAGAGCCTCGTCGGCCGCGGCAACAGCGTAGATGATGAAATCATCGACCTTGCGCTGTTCCTTGACCGGCATGATGGCGTCGGGATTGAACGTCCCGTCGGTGCCGTCGCCACGAGGAACTTCGCACGCAATCTGACACGCGAGATCCGAAACCTCGCATGATTCGACTTTTGCGGCTCCGCTCCGCCCTTCCAGGATTCGTGACCAGGTGGCCTCCACGCCGTTTGCAAGCGGCGAGACCATACCCAAACCAGTGACGACGACACGCCTCATGACAACCATTCCCGGTGCGCCCGGACACAATCCGTGCGCCCGACCTTGTATTATTGTTATGCAGAGTTCTTTTCGAGAAAGCTGACGGCGTCGCCAACCGTCTGGATCGTCTCGGCGGCATCGTCGGGGATTTCGACGCCGAACTCTTCTTCAAAAGCCATGACCAGCTCAACGTTGTCGAGGCTGTCGGCGCCAAGATCGTCGATGAAGCTGGCGTTGTCGGTCACTTTCTCGGCTTCAACGCCGAGATGCTCGATGACGATCTTCTTAACCCGTTCCGCGATATCGCTCATTTTGGAATTCCTTGGTGGTCTTCAAGATACATGTTTAGCGGATGATCCCCGACTTAGGAAATCAGAAGTGTACGTTCCAGACCCGTGTGTGTGAGACCCGATGACGGTGCATCCATTGCGCTCATTCACCGGACCGACTTGCCTCTGGCGCAGTCCAACATTGGTCCCGTTGATTGGCCGGCGGGTTGGTACCATACTTTCCCAACCTTGACCAGTCGCGCAAGGCCGGCCTGACACGGTGTCCGGCGGCCCCTTGAGATTGGAGGATTTCTCCAATCATATCATTGCCATGCCCCCATTCACATGCAACGTCTGGCCGGTCACATACGCGGCCTCGTTGCTGGCGAGATAGACGACGGCGGCAGCGATTTCGTCGCTCGATCCGAGACGCCCGGCAGGCACGCTCTTCAGAATCGTTTCACGCTGCTTCTCGTTCAGCACATCGGTCATCGCGGTTTCGATGAAGCCGGGCGCGACCGCGTTCGCGGTGATGTTGCGCGAGGAGACCTCGCGGGCGATCGATTTGGTCATGCCGATCAGGCCCGCCTTGGCCGCGGAATAATTGACCTGACCGGGATTGCCGGTAACGCCAACCACCGAGGTGATGTTGATGATGCGGCCGTGGCGGCGCTTCATCATGCCCTTGATCGCCGAGCGCGACAGACGGAACACCGACGTCAGGTCGACTTCGAGCACCTGGTCCCAATCCTCGTCCTTCATCCGCATGAACAGGTTGTCGCGGGTGATGCCGGCATTGTTGACCAGAATATCCAGCCCGCCCATGGCCGTCTCGGCCGCTGGCACGAGGCCGTCCACATCGGCGCGGTCGGCGAGATTCGCGGATACCACATGCACGCGGTCACCGAGATCCGCGGCCAGCGCTTCCAGCTTCTCCACACGGGTGCCCGACAGGGTCACCGTGGCGCCGCGCCCGTGCAGCGCCCGCGCGATGGCCTCGCCGATGCCGCCGGTCGCGCCGGTTACCAGCGCTGTCTTTCCCGTCAAATCAAACATGGACTTTCCTCTTGAGTAGGTATCGGAGCCCGATTGCACTATCGGGCGGTCCGCTGTGGCGCCCCCGCGCAAGACGCGCCGCGCACGGGAGCCCGCGTCAGCCGCCAATTCGCTGCATCAGCGCGTCAATATCATCCGGGCCGTTCACAGCCGCCGAATCAAGATCCTTTGCGATGCGGCGGACCATGCCGGACAGAACCTTGCCGGCGCCCAGCTCGACCACCGTGCCGACCCCGTTTTCCGCAAGCCACGTGACGCTCTCGCGCCAACGCACCGTGCCGGTGACCTGCTCCACTAGCCGCTTGCGGATCTCGGCCGGATCCTCGATCGGCCGGGCCAGCACATTACACACCAGCGGCACCATCGGCGCCGTCAGGTCGATACCCGCCAGCGCCTCGGCCATGGCGTCGGCGGCCGGGGCCATCAGCGAGCAATGGAACGGTGCGGACACGGGAAGCAGAATCGCGCGGCGCGCGCCCTTCGTCTTGGCGATCTCCAACGCGCGCTCGACCGCCGCCCTGTGGCCCGAAATCACCACCTGGCCGGGAGCATTGTCATTGGCCGCCTCGCACACGTCGCCCTGCGCGGCTTCAGCCGCAACCTCGGCCGCGGCCTCCATGTCGAGCCCCAGAAGCGCCGCCATGGCGCCCTGCCCCACCGGCACGGCCTCCTGCATCGCCTGTCCGCGAATGCGCAGCAGCCGCGCGGCGTCGGAAACGCTGAAGCTGCCGGCTGCGGCGAGCGCGGAATATTCACCCAGCGAATGCCCGGCGACGAAAGAAACAGAGGCCTTGAGATCCAGCCCGCGGGCTTCCAGCACCCGCATGGCCGCCAGGCTCACCGCCATCAGCGCCGGCTGCGCGTTCGCCGTCAGCGTCAGCGCATCCTCCGGACCATCCCACATGATGCCGCTCAGCGATTGCCCAGAGCGTCATCGACTTCCTGAAACACGGCGCGCGCCTCGGGGAACGCGTCGGCGAGCGCCTTGCCCATGCCGACGGCCTGGCTGCCCTGGCCGGGAAATGTGAATGCGATGGTCATGCGCTTGTCTGGCCCGTTTTGGCGTTTCCGGATCCCGGTCTTGCGCCGGGGATGCGTGTCATGGCTCCAAGATGGCTCTTGGCGGCATCGCGCGTTATGAGCCGTCCACGTGCGCCGCTGTCAAGACCTCAGCGCGAATATCATCGCGACTATCAATAGGAAATCGCCATTTTGCGGTTGAACTTGCGCGCCAATGCCGTATAGAAGCGCCTTCTGTCGATACCCGGCCGGTGGCTGAACGGAAGGCTTTTGCCGACGCGCGAGCGTTTGCATGGGCAGGATCCACAAGGATCCGACTTCTTGTGTCTCCGCTCTCAAAGACAATCTCCAGGGCCTTTCTCATGGCTTTGAAGAGGCTTCGCGCCGGGGCGACGTCATATGGAAAGGCAAACATGGCCCTCTACGAACACGTGTTCATGGCACGCCAGGACGTCTCGCCGCAGCAGGTCGAGCAACTGGTCGAGCAGTACAAGACGCTTCTCAGCGAAAACGGCGGATCCGTCGGCAAGGTCGAGACCTGGGGTCTGCGCACGCTGACCTACCGGATCAAGAAGAACCGCAAGGCGCATTACACGCTGATGAACATCGACGCCCCGCACGCCGCGGTCGCGGAGATGGAACGTCAGATGCGCCTCAACGAAGACATCCTGCGCTTTCTGACGCTTCGTGTCGAAGCACACGAGGAAGAGCAGTCCGCGATGATGCAGAAGCGCGATCGCGATGACCGTCGCCGTCGCGAACGCGGCGATCGTCCTGGTGGCGACCGTCCCGATCGCGGTGATCGTCCGGACCGCGGTGACCGCGGCCCGCGCCGCCACGACAACGACGCACCCAGCGGGGAGACGAACTAATGGTCGATATCGCACAACTGCCGACTCGCCGCCCGTTCTTCCGTCGCCGGAAGACCTGCCCGTTCTCTGGCGCGAACTCGCCGGCGATCGATTACAAGGACATCAAGCTGCTGCAGCGCTACGTGTCCGAGCGCGGCAAGATCGTGCCGAGCCGCATCACGGCGGTTTCCGCGAAGAAGCAGCGTGAACTGGCTCGCGCCATCAAGCGCGCCCGCTTCCTCGGCCTGCTGCCGTTCATCATCAAGTAAGCATCCGGCGGGGCTCTGCCCCGCTGTTTGCATTCCCGTCCCGATCCTCCCGGATCGGCGGGACGCACTCAGGCCGGCGGCACACAGGCGCCGGCCCCGATTGAGACAGAGCCGGATTCGTCCGTGACCTGCCTCTAACCGCCACGGGCAGCCGCCCGGCGGGACAGACGGTACAAGGACCAGACCAATGCAAGTTATTCTTCTCGAGCGCGTCGCCAAACTCGGCCAGATGGGCGAAACCGTCCGCGTGCGCGATGGCTATGCACGCAACTTCCTGTTGCCGCAGGGCAAGGCTCTGCGCGCCACCAAGGCGAACAACGAGCGCTTTGAAAGCCAGCGTGTGCAGCTTGAGGCGCGCAATCTCGAACGTCGCCAGGAAGCCGAAGGCGTTGCCACCAAGCTCGACGGCCTGGGCATCACCATCATCCGCTCGGCCGGCGAAACCGGTCAGCTGTACGGCTCGGTGTCCACCCGCGACATCTCGGAAAACCTGGATGCGGCCGGATTCTCCGTGACCCGCAGCCAGGTCGATCTGTCGACCCCGATCAAGACCATCGGCGTGACGGGCGTTATCGTACGCCTGCATCCGGAAGTCGAAGTCACCGTCAACGTCAACGTGGCGCGTTCCGCGGACGAAGCCGAGCGCCAGGCGCGCGGCGAAGACCTGACGCAGCGCGATCACGACACATTCGAATTCGAGCCCGAAGACGAAGATGAAGACGGCGCGGACGGCGAAGTCGATCTTGAAATTGAAGCATCGGTTGAAGAAGAAGCTGAAGAGAGCTGATTTTACTCAACTCGCTTTGTGAAATTGAAGACGGCGCCCAACTGGGTGCCGTCTTTTTTTGTGCCCCCGCGCACCGCCGCACTTGTGCTCGCGGAGCGGCATGCTTGACCGGAGCCTGCTTTCGCGCCACCATTTCTTGGTAATGATGACAACGTCTTTTTTTCTACCGCCCCGCCTCCTCCCGGCGCGCGGCGCTGATCAGGAGATGAGCGATGGCGAAATTTGTGGCTGACAACTTCGAGCGCGTGATCCGCCGCGGTCAGCTCCGCGTTCAATTCGCGTCGGCCGGTGGTGGAGAGCAGCCCGTCATCCAGACCTTCGGCGATGGAACCGGAAAGCCGGTCGCCATCCGCTTCAATGATCAGGCGGCGCAATGGAAGCTGTTGCTCAATCCCGAATACCAGGCCGGCGATCTCTTCATGCACGGCCGCATCGACGTTCTCCAGGGCAGCATCTACGATTTCCTCGCCGTCGTGCTGCAGAACACCAAGGGCCTGCCCGTTTATTGGTGGATGCGTCTGCTGAACGCCATCCGCATCGCTACCCGGCGGCTGCGTCAGCGCAACACGCTTGTCCGGTCCCGCAAGAACGTCGCGCATCACTATGATCTCGACGGAAGCCTGTATCGCCTGTTCCTCGATTCCGACTGCCAGTATTCCTGCGCCTATTTCGAGCGGCCCGGCGACAACCTGGAAACCGCGCAACTGGCAAAGAAGCGCCACCTGGCTGCGAAACTTGCCCTGAAATCCGGCCAGAAGGTGCTCGACATCGGCTCCGGCTGGGGTGGCCTTGGCCTCTACCTCGCCGAGATTGGCGGTGTTGACGTCACCGGCCTGACGCTGTCGACCGAGCAGCACCAGGTGTCGAACGCCCGGGCGCATGAACTGGGACTGGACGGTCAGGCCCGCTTCAAGCTGCAGGACTACCGCGCAACAAAGGGACCTTTTGACAGGATCGTCTCCGTCGGCATGTTCGAACACGTCGGCATCGGCAACTTCGACGCGTATTTCAACACCTGCCGCGACCTGCTTGAGCCCGATGGCGTGATGATCCTGCATTCCATCGGCCGCATGGACGGACCCGGAGCGACCAACCCGTGGATTGATCGCTATATCTTCCCCGGCGGCTACATCCCGGCCCTGTCCGAGGTCCTGCTGGCGATCGAGCGCGCGGGTCTAAAGGTCACCGACATCGAGATCCTCCGTCTGCACTACGCCGAGACGCTGAGGGCATGGCGGGAACGCTTCATGGCGCGGCGCGACGAAGCCGAGGCGCTTTATGACGAACAGTTCTGCCGGATGTGGGAATTTTATCTCGCGGCGTCCGAGACCGCCTTTCGCTTTCAGAACATGATGGTCTTCCAGATCCAGCTGGTGCGGGATCAGGAGGCGCTGCCGCTGACCCGCGCCTATATAGCGGAGGCCGAGGAGGAACTGCGCCGGCGCGAGAACGGCATCCACAGGCTGCGCCTGGCGGGCGAATAACCTCAGCCGGCAAAGCGCTGAATTCGGCTCCGAGAGGATCCTGTTTTGGGAACAAACCGGCGCCATCGCCACATTTTAGCCGACCCCGAGAGTCAAGGTCGAGGGACAGTTTTTCCCCGTGACTCTCATGATTCGGAAATGAATATCGTCCCCATCGACTTTGTTGCCGATCGAGGCTTCCGGGAGGCTGTCTCCGACGTTAACCGGTGGTAACGTCTCTTGGGGAACGACGATGAACACGAGCGCACCGAAAATCGTGCCGGCGACACCGGCAACCCGCATGGCGCCGCACAACGCGGAAGCCGAACGACAGCTGCTGGGCGCGATTCTCGTCAACAACGAGACCTATTACCGGGTTTCGGACTTCCTCGACCCCGAGCACTTCCTGCTGCCGCCGCACCAGGAAATCTATGAGATGGTCGGCAAGCTGGTGCGCGCCGGCAAGATCGCCTCCCCGATCACCTTGAAGACGTTTTTCGGCTCGGACGCGAAGATCGCGGACCTCTCCGCCACCCAATACCTGCTGCGGCTCGCCGCCGACGCCACCGCCGTGATCAACGTCGAGGACTACGGCCGTACGATCTATGATCTGGCCGTCCGCCGGAACCTGATCCGCATCGGTGAGGACATGGTCAACATCGCGTTCGACGCGCCGATCGACATGCCGCCGAGCGCCCAGATCGATGACGCGGAACGCCGCCTGTTCGCGCTGGCGGAAACCGGCAGTGCCAGCGCCGGCTTCACGACGTTCGGTGATGCGCTCGCTGCGACCATCGACATGGCTGCCGCCGCCTACCAGCGCGAGGGCCATCTGTCGGGTCTGTCGAGCGGCCTGCGTGGCGTCGACACGCAGATGGGCGGCTTGCAGCATTCCGATCTGATCGTGCTCGCCGGGCGCCCCGCCATGGGCAAGACATCGCTGGCCACCAACATCGCCTACAATGTGGCGTCCGCCTACCGCGCCGAGGAACAGCCGGACGGCTCGATGAAAACGGTCGATGGAGGCATCGTCGGGTTCTTCTCGCTCGAAATGTCGGCCGAACAGCTCGCCACCCGTATCATTTCCGAGCAGACCGAAATCTCGTCGAGCAAGATCCGTCGCGGCGACATCTCCGACGCGGATTTCGAGAAACTCGTCGCCGCCTCCCAGCACATGCAGACCGTGCCGCTCTACGTCGATCAGACCGGCGGCATCTCGATCGCCAACCTGGTTTCGCGCGCCCGGCGGCTCAAGCGCCAACGCGGCCTCGACCTGCTGATCGTCGACTATATCCAGCTCCTGTCAGGGTCCGGCAACAGCAACTCCAACCGTGTGCAGGAGATCACGGAAATCACCACCGGGCTCAAGGCGCTGGCCAAGGAGCTTAATGTCCCGATCATCGCCCTCTCCCAGCTCTCCCGTCAGGTCGAGAGCCGCGACGACAAGCGCCCGCAGCTCTCCGACTTGCGTGAATCGGGCTCCATCGAGCAGGACGCCGACGTGGTGATGTTCGTGTTCCGGGAGGAATACTATCTGTCCAAGACCGAGCCGCGCGAAGGCACCGACGAGTATTTCGCCTGGCAGGCGGACATGGAGCGGCTGCGCGGCCGCGCCGAGCTGATCGTCGCCAAGCAACGGCACGGCCCGACCGGCACCATTGACCTGCTGTTCCAGGGCGAGTTCACGCGCTTCTCCGACCTCGCAGAGGACGACCATTTGCCCGAGCGCATGGAATAGCGATGACCCGCCCCGAGTCGCGCCATCTGGCTGGAACGCCGCCGACGTCCGGTCCGCGGGACGCATTGGCCGGAGGGCGCCTGACCGTCGATCTGGGTGCCCTTGCGGACAACTGGCGCACCCTGCGCGACCGGCTGCACGGTGCGTCATGCGGCGCGGCTGTGAAGGGCGATGCGTACGGCATCGGTCTTGAGGCCGCGGCCGTCACCCTGAGCGAGGCCGGGTGCGAAACGTTTTTCGTGGCTCTTCCCGACGAAGCCCTGCAAGTGCGCGCGATCCTGCCCGATGCGGCAATTCACGTGCTCGATGGGCTGTTTCCGGGCGCCGCGGGTGATTATGCCGCCGCCAATCTGATTCCGGTTCTCGGCTCCATGCCGGAAATAACGGAATGGGCCGCCTTCTGCGCCGCCCAAGACCAGCGGCTTTCCGCGACGATCCACATCGATACCGGCATGAACCGCCTCGGCCTTCGGCTGGACGAGGCGCGCGCGCTCGCTGAGGACGCGGCCACCCTGTCCACATTCCACACCGTGCTGCTCATGAGCCATCTCACCTGCGCGGGCGACGCCGCGCATCCGCTCAATGCGATGCAACTGGCGCGGTTCCGCGAGATCACCGGCCTGTTTCCCGGCATTCCGCGGTCGCTGGCCAATTCCGCGGGGATCTTTCTCGGTCCGGAGTATCATTTCGACATCGCCCGCCCGGGAATCGCGCTTTACGGCGGTGAAGCGGTCGACGACACGCCCAATCCCATGCGGCCGGTGGCAACGCTCGAGGCGCGCGTCCTCATGCTGCGCGACGCCCTTGCCGGAGAAAGCGTCGGCTATGGTGCCGCCGAGGTGTTGGCACGGCCGGCGCGGCTGGCGATTCTCGGTACGGGCTACGCGGACGGCTACAACCGCCTGGCGGGCAATGGCGGCGGCACCCCCGCGGCGCAGGCCTGGATCGGCGGCCATTTCGCGCCGCTCGTCGGCCGCGTCTCGATGGACCTGATCGCCATTGACGTCACCGACGTGCCGGCCCATCTGTGTGAACGTGGAGCCTGGGTGGAACTCTTCGGCCCCATGTTTCGGTTGATAGCGTCGCGGCTTGCGCGCAAACCATCGGATACGAATTGCTGACCTCGCTCGGGCGGCGCTATACCCGCAGCTATATTTCCGCTCCAACATCCGGACACCCCTGATGGCCAAACGCACCAGCCGCTTCGTCTGCCAGAGTTGCGGGTCCGTGACCGGCAAATGGGCCGGACGCTGCGACGACTGCGGCGAATGGAACTCGATCCAGGAAGAGCAGGATCAGTCCGGCATCGGCGCGGGTCCCGCCAAGTCGCGCCGCGCCTCGGGCCGCGTCGTGCCGCTCGTGGGCCTTGTGGGTGAAAACAAGACGCCGCCGCGCATCATGACCGGCATAGCAGAATTCGACCGGGTGACCGGCGGTGGGCTGGTGCGTGGTTCGGCCCTGCTCGTGGGAGGCGATCCGGGCATCGGCAAGTCGACGATCCTGATCCAGGCCGCCGCCGCGCTGGCCCGCGCCGGTCACCGCGCCGTCTATGTCTCGGGCGAGGAAGCCATCGACCAGGTGCGCTTGCGCGCCGAGCGCCTCGGCCTTTCCGATGCTCCGGTCGCACTGGCGGCGGAAACCAGCGTCGAGGATATTTTGGCGACGATGGAGGCAGGCCCCGCGCCCGCCCTGCTGATTGTGGACTCCGTGCAGACCTTGTGGACCGATCAGGCGGAATCCGCGCCCGGCACCGTCACCCAGGTGCGCGCATCCGCCCAAGCCATGGTCCGCTACGCCAAGAACTCCGGCGCCTGTGTGATCATCGTCGGCCACGTCACCAAGGACGGGCAGATCGCCGGACCCCGGGTGGTCGAGCACATGGTTGACGCCGTTCTCTATTTCGAGGGCGACGGCATGCACCAGTACCGCATCCTGCGCTCGGTGAAGAACCGCTTCGGCCCGACCGACGAGATCGGCGTTTTCGAGATGACCGGCGCCGGCCTGGGCGAAGTCGCCAACCCCTCGGCGATGTTTCTGGGGGAACGCAGCGGCACCAGCCCCGGCGCCGCCGTCTTCGCCGGGCTTGAGGGCACAA